>JBCBGS010000001.1:0-70583 GCA_038526515.1 Pseudomonadota bacterium
GTTGCGATCAGGTCCGCCTTACATTGAACCACGCTGCCCGTGAATGTGCTGATCACGTCACCAGACGCATTGACCACGTTTGCGACTTCGACATTCGCAATCGCCATCGCGGACAGAATAGAGTCAAACGAGAAGACCAGGTTCATCGCCACGATCATCACAATCGCCTGCATGACCGATTTGCTCTTAGAGCCTTCCGTGTGCTCGATATGATCGACCGCAAGCAGGTGGTGAATCTCCTTGATCGCAGTGTAGATGATGAAGCCGCCGCCCGCCAAAGTGACGAGCGCTTGCATCGTAAACTCGCCTTCAATGAAGCCTTTCGCGCCGATTGCGAACAGTGGCTCTGCGAGCAGGGCGAACACGTTTACGATAATGATCAGCAAGACGATCCGCAGAACGACCGCCATTCCAATGCCCCAGCGCCGTACCATCGAGGCCTTCTCGGGACCGACACGTTGCGATTCAATTGAGATATAAAGCAAATTGTCGAAGCCGAGCACGGCCTGCAACAAAAGCAACATGAGCAGCGTGAACAAGCCGCTGACGGAAAACACTTCGGCTACTAACTCGCCCATCGTGAACCCCTTTGGATGGTTATCAGATGGGCGAGAGCTTAGACTGAGTCAGGTGATTTGAAAGGCCCGCTAGAGCGACTTCACAATATCTTCCACCATCTTCTTCGCGTCAGACAGCAACATCATTGTGTTGTCGCGGAAGAAGAGCTCGTTCTGGATGCCAGCATAACCGGAGCCCATAGAGCGTTTGATGAACAATACCGTGCCTGCGTTTTCGACATCGAGGACCGGCATGCCATAGATTGGCGATGTCTTGTCGGTCTTCGCAGCTGGGTTGGTGACGTCGTTCGCGCCGATGACGAAAGCGACTTCTGAGTTCCGGAAGTCTGAGTTGATGTCTTCCAGTTCGAACACCTCGTCATATGGGACTTGAGCTTCGGCCAGGAGAACGTTCATATGCCCTGGCATCCGGCCCGCAACCGGGTGGATGGCATAGGAGACGTCGACGCCTTCCTCTTTCAGCTTGTCGCACATCTCTTTCAAAGCGTGCTGGGCCTGCGCCACCGCCATGCCGTAACCTGGGACGATGATCACTTTGGAAGCGTTCTTCATGATGAAGGCCGCATCTTCCGCAGAGCCACGTTTGAATGGACGCTCTTCTTGGCTTCCCGCGGCAGCAGCGGCGTCGTCACCGCCGAACCCGCCAAGGATAACCGAAACAAAGCTCCGGTTCATGCCCTTACACATGATGTAGGACAGGATCGCACCAGACGAACCAACCAGCGCGCCGGTGATGATCAGGGCGAAATTGCCAAGCGTGAAGCCAAGCGCCGCTGCGGCCCATCCAGAGTATGAGTTGAGCATTGAGACAACGACCGGCATGTCCGCGCCGCCGATTGGGATAATCAGTGTGATCCCGAGCACCAGGGCAAGAACGGTGAGGCCCCAAAAGGCCCAGGTTGCGCTGCCGCCGCTCATCACCAGAACGACGATCAACCCGACGATTCCAGCGCCGATGAGAATATTCAGAACGTGCCGGGCTGGAAGTAAGATTGGCGCGCCGGACATATTCCCGTTCAGTTTCGCAAAGGCGATCACTGATCCGGTAAAGGTTAGTGCGCCGATGGCGGACCCGAGCGCGAGCTCGATCAGAGAGGCCGTGGCGAGGCTGCCGACGCTGCCAATCCCGAAGCTGACCGGTGCATAAAGCGCCGCTGCGGCCACGAGAACGGCGGCTAGGCCGACCAGCGAGTGAAACGCGGCCACAAGCTGTGGCATGTCGGTCATTGGGATCTTGCGCGCGATATATGCGCCAATCCCGCCGCCAACGAGTGCACCAGCGGCCAGGATGCCCCATGTGGTCGCGTCGAGCGCGTTCCAGAACAGAGCGATCGTGGTGCCGACCGCGATGGTCATACCGATCATGCCGTTGCGGTTCCCCGCGCGGCTGGTGGCTGGGCTAGACAGGCCGCGAAGGGCCAGGATGAAAAGGATACCCGATGCAAGATAGAGCAGGGGTGCCCAGGTCGATTGGAACTGTTCCATCGGACTAGTCTCCCTTCTTCTTATACATGGCCAGCATGCGCTGCGTGACGAGGAAACCGCCGAAAATATTGACGCTCGCGAGCGCAACGCCGACGCCGCCAAGCGCTTTTGCGATCCAACCGCCTTCGACGACACCAGACGCGGTTGCGGCGACAATCGCGCCAACGATGATCACAGACGAAATCGCATTGGTCACAGCCATGAGCGGCGTGTGCAGTGCGGGCGTTACGGACCAGACCACATAGTAGCCAACAAAACAGGCCATTGCGAAGATCGCAGCGAGATAGACGGTCGGGCTGATCGTGCTGGCTTCAGCAGCATAGGCGGGCAGGGCCATTGCACCTGCCATCACGCCCAGGATTAGGGCTTTTCTCATGAGGAGATCCTCTCATTCACGGTTTCACCGCCGCGCGTGAGCAGCATTGCAGTGACGATTTCATCATCGGTCTCAAGATTGAGGGCGCCATCTTCGGCTGTGATCAGCGGTAAGAAAGCGATCAAATTCTTGGCGTAGAGCGCGCTCGCATCAGCGGGCAAGTGCGCTGGAAGGTTTGTGAACCCGGCGACTTTTACGCCATCAGAGTCCACGACCTTATCTGGTTCAGAGAGCGGGCAGTTGCCGCCCTGACTAACCGCCATATCGACGATGACAGAACCTGGTCGCATGGTTTTGACCATATCCGCGCTGACGAGCACGGGCGCCGCGCGTCCCGGGATCAGGGCGGTGGTTACCACGATATCTTGTTTTGCGATGTGTGAGGCGACGAGCTCTGCTTGCTTTTTCTGATACTCGTCAGACATCTGCTTGGCGTATCCGCCCGCTGTTTCAGCAGCTTTGAATTCTTCGTCTTCTACCGCAATAAATTTCGCACCGAGCGAGGCGACTTGTTCTTTCGCCGCCGGGCGAACATCGGTCGCTGTAACCACGGCGCCGAGGCGGCGCGCAGTCGCGATCGCCTGAAGTCCTGCAACGCCTGCGCCCATGACGAAGACCTTGGCTGGAGCAACGGTGCCCGCAGCGGTCATCATCATTGGCATGGCGCGTCCGTAGAGGGTCGCGCCCTCAATAACGGCCCGGTAACCGGCCAAGTTTGATTGAGAAGACAGGGCGTCCATGCTCTGGGCGCGCGTAATCCGCGGTGTGAATTCCATCGCCAAGGTGGTGATCGACTTTGCGTTAAAGGCCGCGGCGTCGAACTTGAACGGATCGAGCAGGCCAATCACGGTCACGCCGTCTGGCAGCTTGCTGGCATCCGGTGTGCGAACACACAAGACGACATCAGCCCCTTTCAGGACGGTCGCAGGGGTTTTGGCGACTTTCGCGCCAGCTTCGGTATAGGCCTCATCTGTATAACCGGCGGCGACACCAGCGCCGGCTGCCACCGACACTTCGTGACCGAGGCCGACATACTTTTTGACCGTTTCGGGTGTGACCGCGACGCGAGCGTCGCCAGCGGCCACTTCTTTCAAGACAGCTAGTTTCATAATGATCCATTAGGGCATGATCTTGCCGCAGTGCAACAAAAAAACCTAAACGATGGAATCAGCTTTCTAAAAAGCTTCCTCTACGGGAATAGTCTTGCTGATCACGATTGCGCGAGAATCCAGGCCTCAATATTCTCCTCTAAGATTTGAAGGGGTACCGGACCGTCCTTGAGCACGACGTCATGGAAGTCTCGGATATCAAAGGTGTCGCCCAGTCTTTCACGGGCGTCCTCACGCAGCTCGAGGATTTTCAGCATGCCGATCTTATAGGCGGTCGCTTGGCCTGGCATCACAATGTAGCGTTCGATGGCTTTGCGGCAGTCGCCTTCCGGGTTTGGCGTGTTTGTCAGCAGATAGTCGATCGCTTGTTCGCGGGTCCAACGTTTCTCATGCAGACCTGTGTCCACCACCAAACGCGCCGCGCGCCACAGCTCCATCGCGAGGCGACCGAAATCGGAATAGGGGTCTTCATAGAAGCCCATTTCCTTCGGCAAGAACTCTGAATAAAGGCCCCAGCCCTCGGTGTAGGCTGTGAAGCCGCCATATTTGCGGAACTTCGGAATGCCCGTGAGTTCTTGTGAAATCGCCAGCTGCATATGGTGGCCAGGGATGCCCTCATGATAGGCGAGCGCTTCCATCTGATAGAGCGGCATATCCTGCATGCGATAGAGGTTTGCGTAATAAACTCCGGGACGGGATCCATCCGGTGCGGGTCGCTGATAGAAGGCCTTGCCAGCGGCTTTTTCGCGGAAGGCTTCCACCGCGCGCACTTCCATTTCGGCTTGCGGGAAAGTATTGAACACCGTCGGCAAGGCCTCCCGCATCGTATCGATCATCGCGGTGGCTTCGGCGAGGTACTCTGCTTTGCCTTCATCCGTGTTCGGTTTGAAGAATTGCGCATCTGTGCGGGTGAAGTCGAAGAATTCTTGCAATGTGCCGTCAAATTCGACTTGCTGCATGATCGCGCGCATCTCGTCATGGATGCGCTCAACCTCGGCGAGGCCGAGATCGTGGATCTCATCTGAGGTCATGTCCGTCGTGGTCATCAGAGACAGACGGTCATTGTAATAGGCCGCACCATTCTCATGCTTCCAAGCGCCATCGTCCGCGGTAGCGTTTGCTTTGTCGTCCGAGACCCATTGGATCAGCTCGAAATAGGTTGGATAAACATGATCGAGCAGAGCGCCGCGCGCCTGGAAATTCAACTCGTCAGCTTCGTCTTGCGTGATTGTTCCATTGCTGACCAACGCGTCCACTTTGCCGATGAAGTCGGCGTATAAAGGCGATGGCTCTTCTGGACCGACGCCTTCAAACGGATATCCGTTGATCACGTTCCCAGCGCCTTCAATCACGAAATCATAGACAAAGAGCGGTGGGCGGATACCCCGTTCCGCGGACGCTTGCGCATTGGTAAGGTGCTGGCCGAGATAGGTCGAAATTCCCTCGAGCCGGGAGATGTAGGCCTCCGCATCGGACTTGCTGGTCACTTTGTGCTGACCAATCATGAAGGAGGCGATGCCTGCATGCGCCCCGCGCATCTGGCTGAACGTGTAATTATAGCCGCGCCAGTTATTGGCGATTTCATCACGCTCAAGATCATACTCTGCGAGCCGGAATGAGAGTTTGCCTTGATCGGTCAGTTTCGCTGGATCGAACTGTTCGCGCATTTCGGCGACGTTGGCGCGAAGGATGTCCATTTCGGCATCGCGCGCTTCCTCGCTGACATCATCCCATTTGTCGTAGTTTTCCCGGCTCCCCAAAAAGGTCGCGCTCATCGGGCTTCTGGAGATCGCCTCATTGAACTTGGTTTCGAACCAAGCATTCAGGCGTTCGGTCTCTGCCTCTTTTTCGGCATCAATGTCTGCAACAAGCTCCGCAGCAGATGTTTGGGATTCGCTGCTGTTCGGAGCCGGGGATTGTGCTCCACAAGCGACGAGACCGGCGGCCAGAATGAGCGAAGTGATAGAAGGAGCTAAACGCATGGTGAGCCTTTCGAGACCTGTAATAAAACCTGTATAAATGGTCATGTAAGATTAACCAGCCTTCTCCTTTGGTTAACCATTTCGAGTGCAAAAGGATACGCTGGGGCGGGGCATATGTGTCCTCGCATGGCGACCTGCTGTACGTAGGCACGAATCATTGGACTGTATGAGTCCGTGTTGGAGTTAAGTAATATGGCCGTTGAAGCGCCTGAAATCCAAACTGAGACAGAGCCAAAACTGACGCGTCAGTTGGATTGGCTGCAAATGGGATTTTGGCTGTGCATCTTGCTCGCCATCGGCGCGTCCAGCGCCAGCTTGGCTTGGCCGAATGCGGGCGGTCCGACCGGACTTATTCTTCTGATTTCTATGGCAGCAGGCGGCATGGTCTTCCTGCTCTGGATCCTGCGCGGGGCAGGGCGACGTATGGGACTGTTCCCAGAGCGCGGCGCTATGGCCGATGCGATGCAACCGGTGACCCCGCGTTTTTCTTGGATCGATGCGCTGGATGAAGCCGCCCTCGTTTGCGATCGTGGCGGCGCGCCTGTTGCGGCCAATGAAGCCTATACCGAGCTGACTCAGATGGCGCTGCTCGGTCAGTCAGATGCGATGGGCCCCGTGTCTGTCGACCGTATTTTTAGCGCTGCGCCAGGCTTGGCCGCGCCGATCTTCAGACTGTCTAAAGCTGCGAAAGCTGGCGAGACACGCCGCGAAACTTTGCCGGCCATGACGCTCGGCACCGAGGCTTTGCCCGTACAGTACGAAGCCTCCGTTTCGCCTCTCAAAGGCGAGCGAGTGATCTGGCGCTTGCGACGGATTACGGGGTCGGATCAAGTGACTGGCGCGGCAGATATGCGCGCGCTTTATGTTGAAGACGCTCCGATGGGCTTCTTCTCGTCCGGACCGGACGGTACGATATCTTACGCCAATGGGTGGCTTCGCGAGATCTTGGGACTGTCGGAGAATGCCAAGAACATTCGCCTAGATGACATTATGCGCCCAGAGTTCGTGAAACTCCTCCGCCGCGATCGCAAATCGGGTGTTCCGGGCCGCGCGGACATCATGATCCGCTCGCGAGACGGCGTTGAAATGCCGGTTCAAACGATCACAACTTGGCACGGCAAAGGCGCTGATGCGACGGGCAGGACGATTGTCCTAGCCAACTCACAGAATCTGCTTGAAGGCGAAAGCCGGATGCTCGCGGCATCTGCCAGCCGTCCGCCACGTCCTGACGGTGATCCAATGTTTGATGATGCTCCTTTTGGAGCGGCGCGACTTGAGGGGCAGTCGCTCGAAGGCGCGATCATCACCGACAGCAACCGCGCTCTGATGGGGCTTGCGGGTGGTGGTGCCTCGCCAGGCACGCGGTTCATCGATCTATTCGTGGCCGAAGAAGGTGAGAACAAACTTCGAGAGCACCTGCTGGACTCAATCGATAAGCCAGTTGGCTTGCGTCTCGCCGATGAAGACCAAAAGCATGTAAATGTATTCGTGACCTTGGATGGCCGTGGTCAGCCCGCGGTCGCTTACGTCATCGATATGAGTGAGCAGAAAGAGCTCGAGCTTCGTTTGGCGCAAGGCGAAAAGATGCAAGCCATCGGTAAGCTTGCTGGCGGTGTGGCGCACGATTTCAACAATGTGCTGACCGGGATCATGCTCAACAATGATGAGCTTTTGACGAAGCACCCTGTGGGCGATCCGTCTTTTGACCACGTGAAGAAGATCCACGAGTTTTCTGTCCGGGCGAAGGATCTCGTACAGATGCTTCTGGCGTATGCCCGTCAGCAAACCTTCCGACGTGAAGTGTTTGAGCCAGGTGACTTCTTGTCAGAGTTTGCCATCCTTCTCGGCCAGCTCTTGGATGAGCGGATCGACTTCAACGTTGTCCATGGCCGCGACCTGCCGATGATTAAAGCGGACCGTAACCAGCTCGAAACCGCGATCATCAACCTCGCCACAAATGCGCGCGATGCGCTTCTTATGGATGGCGGTAAAGGTGGTAAGCTGACAATCCGCACCTCTCGTGCATCCGAAAAAGACGCGCACGAGCGCGGCTTCCGTTATGTCGAGCAAGGCGAGTATCTGTTGATTGAAGTTGAGGATACCGGGCACGGGATTGCCCCGGAAAACCTCGCCAACATCTTCAATCCGTTCTTCACGACAAAACCCAAGGGCCTTGGAACTGGGCTCGGCCTATCGACCGTATATGGGATTATCAAACAGTCAGAGGGCTATATCTGCCCGATCAGCGATGTCGGTAAGGGAACGACCTTCCAGATCTATCTGCCTGCATTGAAAGCCGATGAAATTCCGGCGGTTGAAGTTCTAGAGCAAGCTCCGGTCGACGCAGTCTCTGTGCCCGTCGATATTTCGGGCCGTGGCCGCATTCTGCTCGTCGAAGATGAAGACGGAGTGCGCTCAATCGCTGCGTCTCAGCTAAAATCGCGCGGCTATGATGTCGAAGAAGCTTGTGACGGCGAAGAAGCGCTGGAAATTCTCGAAGAAAATCCGGGCGGCTTTGATCTCGTAGTTTCTGATGTCGTCATGCCGGGTATGGATGGCCCAACGCTGATCAAGGAAGCCAAAGAGCTTCTCGGCACCGCGAAGGTTCTCTTCATGTCAGGTTATGCGGAACGCGATGTTGCCGCGAAGCTGGACGGTGATCAGGAAGTTGCCTTCATGGCGAAACCCTTCACCGTCAAACAGCTGGCTGAACGCGTGAAAGCTGAGTTGATCGCACGCGCTAAAGAAGCGGCTTAATCAACCGAAGCTCACCTAGTCATTGTTCGCGACAAGCCGCAGATGTGTTGGCTGGCGTTCGATCTTTGGCGGATAAACAGCGGCAACGCGGTGACGCCAAACGGGGCGCCCCTGCAGAACCGGCGCAGGCTGCAGGATTTGATAGAGGCCGAGAAGACGGTTTTGATTGGCGTGCTGACGTGGTGATGGCAGCGGTGCAAACGTCAGTTCAATATCGACTTGCGTACCTGTCAGCGTTTCTCCCGTGGCGTGAAGAATGCCGGGTTGCCGGCTTTCTCTAACCGAAGAGATCAAAGACTGAACCATGGCGCGGTCATGCCCTGTCCAAAATGCGAGGCAGTCATGCTCACCTAAATCACGCCCGAGCAGGGTGCCGAGCTGATTTCCAGCGTTCCGGAACAACCATCGTCCCTCTTCGGACTCTTCGATCACGAACAAGCACTCCAATAAGTCAGGGTGGTCACTCGCCCGGACAGAGCTGCTGACTTCCTCGGGTGATTGATGCATCCGCTCCCACGCTGATAACAGTGTGACGGTGTTCGGATGGTGTTCAGTCTTAAACATTCTTGCTGCCTCTCTCAGCGATGCCTCACCCTCATCGCCCAGTTTTCGATATGAGACGTCTGCCGCAATGTTTGCGCCAGTTTATCGCTCGCTCATTGCGCGAAAGTCGGTTCATTTTGGGGCTTGGTTCGCCGCACAGGGGAAACTCGGCATGGAACCTGCTTCCTACTAGGCGAACTGTTCGGGAGTGATCGAATGACCGTTTCAACACGGAACACCCTTTTCGCTGGCGCAGGCCTGCTTTCAGCCGCGATTTTGAGCGGATATGCTTATGCGGGCGGTGGCTCTGGCGGTGGTAAAGGACCGGTTGTCCCTGGTGCCCATATGGGCGGCTCAAATAGCGGACATAATGGTGGGCATTGTTGTAAGGGTCCTAAAGGCCCGCGCGTACACGTGCCTGGCGTAAATGTTTCAGGCCCGAACGTGATGATCCACGGCTCGAATGTCTCTGTGAACCAGGGCAGTATAATGACGAGCACGCAGAGCTTCCTCAGCACAAGTGTTGTGTCCGGCGGCGAAAGCAGTGTCGTGTTCGGTGGCGGCGGCGGATACTTTCCTGCCCAAGGTGTCGCGCCAAGCGCGATTGGCGCGCTCAATGTAGAAGGCGCTGAAGAGACTTACTATGAGACTGTGACGGAACAGGTTCCGACCACAGAAGAATTCTGTGAGGAGAAGATCTCTGTCCACACAGTCGTACGCCCCGTGCAAGCCGTTTGTATCGACGATAAAGGCATTCCGCATCCTGCATCCCGTGTGGATGCAAGCGATCACGTCCCGGCTGCCTATAAAGGTGAGCTGTTCCGCTGTATGGCGGGCACAAGTATGCAAGTGACGCTCGGCAGTGCTGAGAATGGTCGCGCAAGCTTCGCTCATGGTGAAACATTTGCCTGTCGCAAAGGCGAAGCTCTAGTTCATAAGCATGGCGGCGATCTGGCCTGCGCGCCTCAAACGCCGCAACGCGATTGTAATGAGCGGTCTTTGCTGCGCCGGCATGGCCCGGGCATCAAACTCATCACGGCCCGTGTGCAGCAAAAAGCCTGCGTGCCAAGCACTCGAACCGTCATGAAATCGGTTGAGCGGCAAGTTGAGCGCACACGCCAAACGAAAGCTCAATCGATGGTTTTCGATGGCGGTGTCGGCCAGGGCGTCAATTAAGCGCCAAATCTTCAAATTATAGTGATTACAGGCTCCTCGAATTCGGGTGAGCCTGTAACAACTGTTGCGCGAATACCGCGCCGCACACGGTTCCTGAAAATTCTGTAAATCTGGCCTTGTCAGTGGGGCGGTTTCAACTACTCCTCCATACGAATCCTCCGTGAAGAGAGGACCCCCAGAAACGCACTTTATCTACAATTTGTCGGGAGACGTGAGATGAAAAGATCCACACGATCTAATTTTGGCTTGAAAGCCGCACTATCATTCAGTGTGGGCCTAACCGCATTGGTCGCAGGAAGCGGCCTGAGCGCAATGGCTCAAGAAGACGGTGACGAAGAGGCGAAGCGCCTAAACACCGTTACGATTACTGCAACGAAGCGTGAGCAAACGCTGCAGGATGTCCCGGTTGCGGTTTCCGTGATCGATGAAAGCGTCATTGAAAAAGCCGAAATCCTCGATCTGAACGATCTTCAGTCTGTTGTTCCATCTCTGGGCTTCCGGACGTTCCAAAACTCAGCCAACGCAAACTTCACGATTCGTGGTTTCGGAAATGGCGCGAACAATATCGGTATTGAGCCATCTGTTGGTATCTTCATCGACGGCGTTTATCGCTCACGCGCAGCCGCCTCAATCGGCGACCTTCCAAACATCGAGCGCGTTGAGGTCCTGCGCGGACCACAATCGACTCTGTTTGGTAAGAACGCGTCTGCCGGTGTTGTATCTGTCGTGACGAGCAAGCCTCAGTATGAGCTGGGCGGAAACGTTGAAGCAAGCTTCGGTAACTTCAATCTTCGCCGGGCGAAGGGGTATGTCACAGGCGGGATCACAGACAATCTTGCATTCTCTCTCGGTGGCAGCATCAACCAGCGCGACGGTGTGGCTGAGAACCTTGTCGACGGATCAGAACTGAACACACGCGACCGTTGGAATATTCGCGGCGAATTGCTGCTTGAGCCAACTGACCGCCAAGAGTGGCGCTTGATCGTCGATGCAGACGAGATTGATGAAGTCTGCTGTATCGCGTCAAACCTGGTTGAAGGCCCAACCGCCAGCATCGTTCGTTTGATCGGCGGTGACGTTGATAACGCAACACCATTCGAGCGCGGCATTTTCGTCAACGGAACGCCAAACAACACGCTCGAGAACACTGGGATCTCTCTACAAGGTGACATCGAGTTTGATGGCTTCTCACTCACTACGATCACAGCCTACCGTGAAACAGATGTCGTCAACAATTACGATATCGACTTCACCAGCGCGAACCTCGCGACCCTTGATGAAGCGCAGCAGCTTGAGACTTTCTCTCAAGAACTCCGTTTGACATCGAACGGCGAAGGCAATTTCGACTGGATGGTCGGCGCTTACTACTTCAATGAGTCTGCGGCGGTTCAAAACGAGCTGCTATACGGTTCCGACTTCCGGAACTTTATCGATCTCGGCGCTGCGTTCGCAGGTGCTGCACCAGCAGACATTCCTGCTCTTATCGGCGCGTTCCAAGCGGGCGTCCTGCCAAGCCCGCTCGGTGGTCTTGAAGCTGGCCTCGGCATTCCAAGTGGAACGCTTGCGGGTGCAGGACAGGGCAACATTGAAAGCTTCACACAAGACGATGAAGCGATCTCTATTTTCGGCACCTTGGACTGGTACGTAACGGATCGCCTCACCGCGACCATCGGCTTGAACTATACCGAGACTGAAAAAGACGCGACGCTGAACATTCAAAGCCTCGACGTTCTGTCTTCACTCGATCTGACCCAAATCGGTTATGCGCTCGTGGTTGACGGCATTCTGGGCGCGAATGGTGTCGATACATCCGACCCAGCTTCAATCGGTGCGTTTATCGGTGGCAACCCAGCTGTCTATCAAGGCATCCAGCAGACTGCGCTCGCCATCGCAAGTAACTATGATCCAACCACACCTGCTGCGACACAGAACCCGCTCGCCGGACTTCAGCCACTACAATTCCAACCGCCATTCGTGAACTTCCCGAACGCGGTCGAAGATGGCACGATCACAGCAGATGATCTGACTTACTCTTTGCGTCTCGCCTATGACCTGACTGAAAACGTCAATGTCTATGGTTCGTATGCGACGGGTTTCAAATCGAACTCGTTCAACATCTCTCGTGACAGCCGTCCATTCGCGGCCGTCTTCACACCATCGATCAATGCTGCAAACCAAGCTGTTGGCACCGTGGTTGATCCGTTCACAGGCCAAGTTCTGCGGACAGCGCCATCATCGCCGCTGCAGGATGCTGGACTTGCTCAGCCAAACCTGATCACCGGGACACGTTTCGCGGAACCAGAAGAAGCGGCAGTGTTCGAAATCGGCCTGAAAGGTGCGTGGGATAACTTCGCCGTCAACGTGGCGCTGTTTGATCAGACGATTGAAAACTTCCAGTCGAACATCTTTAACGGAACCGGCTTTACGCTCGACAACGCGGCGAAGCAGTCTGCGACGGGTCTCGAACTTGACGCGACTTGGAGTCCAACCGCAAACCTGACACTGTCATTCGCGGGGACATTCCTGGACCCTGTCTATGACGATTTCATCGACTTTAACGGCAACAACCTGTCTGGCACCAACGTGTCCGGCGTGTCTGATGTCATTACATCGACATCTATCTTGTACGAATTTGGCGTGCTTGAAACAGATTGGGACGGCTTCTTCCGCGCCGACTGGCAGTATGAAGCTGACTCTGACTTCGGGGATGGCGGTGCAACCGCACCAATCAACGCTGCTCTGGAAGATCTCTACGATCGCGAAGTGAACAATGTGAACGCCTCACTTGGTTTCACATCAGCGAATGGTCTTGGGATCACACTTTGGGGTCGTAACATCTTCGACCACGAGTACATCACGACCGCATTCCCGGGTGTTGCGCAAGCCGGAACATGGACAGGCTACCCAAGCCAGCCACGCACCTACGGTGTCACGGTTCGCAAAGTCTTCTAAGCTCGGCTTAGACAGCGAATATTTGGAGAAGCCCCGCCATTTTGGTGGGGCTTTTTCTATGCCTTGCGGTGGACCAGAAGCGCGGCGAGCACAAACATGACAAGCTCGAACCCAGCAAAGTACCAGTTCGAAGCCATGGCTGTATCGCCGTAGACGTAAGAGGCACCGCGTCCGAGAACATAGCCGCCCATATAGGCCGCAATGAAGCAAAGGGCGGCGAACTCAAAACGCTCCCGAAGGCCGCCCAGCAGGCACAAAAGCGCCGCCCCAAGGCTGACGCCGCCATATATGCCGCGCATCTCGAAGACCCCAGAAACGCCCTCGGCAGAGACCCCAAGACGTGCCGTCATTCCAACCGGGTCAGTGATCGACCAGACGCCAAAAGCGAGGAACATGAGGGCGGTGAAAAGCAGAAAAAGTCGTGTAAGCATGGCCATTGAAATAGGCCATGTTTCGATCTTGTCGAATGTGATGAATTTCGGGACGCAAAGGGCTTGTTTTCCGCAAGATGGTGGGGGAGAAGGCAGCTAGATCGTGCGTGCTGAAACACGGCGATATTTGTAGATTAGAAGGATCCTCCCATGCCATTTGATTCCCCTCGCCACGATTGGACGAAAGACGAAATCCAAACGATCTATGAGCAGTCTCTAGATACTCTGGTGGGGCAAGCGCTGGAGGTGAAACGCGCGAATTGGCCAGATGGGGCACTCCAGAAATCGCAGCTTCTTTCAATCAAGACTGGCGGCTGCCCTGAGGATTGCGGATATTGCAGTCAGTCCGCGCATTTCGATACGGATGTCGATGCCGAGAAACTGATGCCTTTGGATGAGGTTGTTGCGGCCGCAAAGCGCGCAAAAGCGGGCGGCGCTGACCGGTTTTGTATGGGCGCAGGCTGGCGCTCATTGAAAGACCGCGACGTTCCGAAGGTTGCCGCAATGATTTCGGCGGTCAAAGCGGAAGGCCTGGAAACATGTGTCACGCTTGGCATGCTCGAGGATGGCCAAGCCGAAGCGCTGAAAGCAGCTGGCCTCGACTATTACAATCACAATCTCGATACATCGCCGGAGTATTATACGACCGTCGTGACCACGCGCACCTATGATGACCGGCTCGATACGCTCGCAAAGGCGCGTGAGGCGGGCGTAAAGCTTTGCGTCGGCGGGATCCTCGGTATGGGCGAAGGGC
This sequence comes from Pseudomonadota bacterium, assembly GCA_038526515.1. Classification (GTDB taxonomy): domain Bacteria; phylum Pseudomonadota; class Alphaproteobacteria; order Caulobacterales; family Hyphomonadaceae; genus Henriciella. Next base: position 14,144 of record JBCBGS010000001.1, read on the forward strand.
GCGCGGATCGAATCGGATTGATTCATGAGCTCTCTAAACTGACGCCGCACCCAGAAAGTGTGCCGATCAATATGCTCGTCCCAATCAAAGGCACACCGCTCGGCGAAAGCCCAGCCGTGAGCGTCACCGAAATGGCGCGCGCGATTGCGACCTGCCGGATCGTATTCCCAAAGAGTTGGGTTCGCCTCTCAGCCGGGCGCGAAGGCATGAGCGAGGGCGAACAAGCTTTACTTTTGCTGGCTGGCGCCAATTCGATCTTTGTGGGCGACCGTTTGCTGACCACGGATAATCCTGGCGAAGATCGCGATCAGTCGTTACTGGACGCAGTAGGGTTTGAAGCTTCTGGACATGACGTTATGGAGCGTAGCCACAAGAAAACTCTGATAGACGCGAGATAGGACGATAAGCATGACGACCGAACTGCAAGCCGTGATTTGGGATTTTGGCGGCGTGTTTACGACATCGCCGTTTGAAGCGTTCACGCGATACGAGGAAGCCAACGGACTTCCCAAAGACTTCGTTCGGTCAGTCAACGCGGTGAACATTCAAGAAAATGCTTGGGCCAAGCTCGAGCGCTCAGAAGTGACCGCGGAAGAGTTCGATACCCTGTTTCGGAATGAAAGCCGCGACCTTGGCCATGAGGTTCCAGGAAAAGATATTCTCGGTCTTCTCTCTGGCGATGTCCGCCCGGCTGTCGTTGACGCTTTGAAGATCTGTAAGCAGCATGTGAAGGTCGGATGCATCACCAATAACGCTCCGGTCGGCAAGGGCGCGGGCATGAGCTCTGATGCTAAGAAAGCGGCGCAAGTATCCGAAATCATGGGACAATTTGATCATTTGATTGAGAGTTCCAAGCTTGGAATTCGCAAACCTGACCCGCGGATCTATGCCCTTATGTGCGAAGCCTTGGATGTCGATCCGGCGCGATGTGTCTATCTGGATGATTTGGGAATAAACCTCAAACCGGCGCGCGCTATGGGGATGCACACGATCAAAGTCTTGAATGAGGCGCAGCTCTTGCAAGATCTTCGAGAGGCTACAAATTTCGAGGGGATATGAGAGCAGTATTCTTAGGACTAGCGACACTCTTTGCGCTCGCAGCTTGCGGCGATAGCGATGGTACGCCGCGTGTCCGAATGATGGTGAATGCAGCCCCCGCTGTGACCACACCGGTGGAGGTTGAAGAAACGATTTCGCCGCTCACCGACTCTGTCGACGCGAAAATTGCGGACATCCGAGCCATCCTTGAGCGTAACTCGCTCTCGCGTCTGGTGCGTTTGGCGAATGCGGAAGATAATTTTGTCTCCAACTTTGCTGGAGAATCTCACCGCGTGCATTGGGATCTTCTGCGTCGGACGGGGTTTGATCCGCTCATGCGCCTTGAGGCGCTTTTGGATGGGCCATACGGCACTCGCCAAGTTGGCGATCAGACTTGGTATATCTGGCCGGACTTCGCGGCACGAGACGCAGAAGACTTACTGCCAGAGCGGCTCGACTTTGCGGACCGAGCACGGCTACGCGACCTGGTGGGTGAAACCGGGCTCGACCGAATCCGATCGGGCGAATCCTATCCTGGAATTCGTACAGCGATTGCCGATGATGGACGTTGGCTCTATTTCGTTCATGAGACAGCGCAGGACGCAGAGGCGAGTGAGTGATGGCAACTAAAATTGGCGCCCAAGAGGCTTTGACAAAACTCTCTGGTTGGACCGTGAAGGCAGGAGATCGCGACGCGATCGAGAAGAGCTATAAGTTCGCAGATTTCAAAACCGCGTTCGGGTTCATGTCATCCTGCGCGTTGAAGGCCGAGCAGATGGATCATCATCCTGAATGGTTCAATGTCTATAATCGTGTCGAGGTCACCCTGACCACGCATGATGCCAATGGGGTCACAGCGCTCGACGTCGAATTGGCAACGTTCATGGATGATCTGGCCGCTAAGCTCGTTTGATCAGGAACAATAACTCGCGCCCAAGATGGGTCCGAGGCGATTGCCGCGTTTTTCTTGAATGATGATCGCGCAGCCATGCTCTGCCGACGGCGTTTCTATCTCTAGAGACATTGCTTTCCCCGAATAGGTGCCGATTTGCATGGCGTCCAAGACCACATTTCGGCTGAACAGGTGCACGCCTCGGTTTTCGCCGCGCGACACCGAGGTCGATTGTTCTGGCAGCAGGGTCAGCTGAAAGATCTCGGCAGGTCGGTTCAGGGCAATCTCAAACGCGCTGATATCGACCTGTGTTGTCTCTCCCGCGCGGGACACTGACAGAGACGCCATTGCGTGCGACGTGTTGGAGATAAGCGTTACGATCTCATTCGTGCGATGGCCCACGGTTTCCGAGGCGCCATTGATCACAGCCTGCGGAGTGTATGCGCCGCCCGTGCCTCGAAGCGCGCGATTATACTGGCGTTGGCGGGCGGTATAGTCTGGATTGGAGAATGGATCTTTCCACGCCCCCGCGCGGCCGTGAACCAAGCGGTCCCAATAATCCACGTGCCATTCCAGAACGATCAAATCGTCTTGTTCTGCGAGTTCTGAGAACAGTTTCTCAGCTGGCGGACAGGAGGAACAGCTTTGCGATGTGAAGAGCTCGGCAACGACCGGGCCGCTCGATGATGTTGTCGCGGGCGGTAGCTTTTGAAGCGTTTGCGCTCCGCCGCCCAGCGACAGAACCGTGAGCGTCGTTACGAGCAATGCCAGAGCCAAAAGAGTGATGCGCATGAAGGTCTCCAACCTGAAGTCCACCCTAGTTCGGGCAGGGCGCCAGAATTCTCAAATCGCGTTTTTTCAACTCGCCGTGAGCGGACGTCGCCGCGTCAGGGCTTGCGCCGGGTTCACCCGCGCGGCTACACCACGCGCAGACAACAGTATTTAGGAGGGCCGCCATGGGCCGCGTATCAGGCAAGAAAGCAATCATCACAGGCGGAGCACAAGGACTCGGAGAGGCCACGGCTTGGATGCTGGCCCGTGAAGGCGCCAAAGTAACCGTCACTGATGTGAACGGTGAGGGCGCAGACGCGGTCGCTGCTGCGATTAATGCAGAGCTTGGCGACGGAACCGCCTTTGCCTGGCAACACGATGTGACCGATGGTGATCGCTGGAAAGTGGTTGTCCAAGAAGCCCATGACGCTATGGGCGGGCTCAACATCCTCATCAACAATGCCGGGATTGGCTCGCTGGGGAATGTCGAAGAGGAAGACTATGGCGTGTTCCAACATGTCATGAAGGTCGACGTCGACTCGATATTCTTGGGCTGTAAGTACGCGATCCCGCTGATGCGCGATCACGGTTTGGGCTCGATCGTGAATATCAGCTCCATCGCCGGGATCGTCGCGAGCGGTAACTATGTGTCTTACAACACAGCGAAAGCTGCGGTTCGTCATATGTCGAAATCGATTGCGCTTCACTGTGCCAAAACCGGTGGGCAAATTCGCTGTAACTCGGTGCATCCTGTCTTCATCAACACACCAATCCTAGACGGCGTGAAGCAAATGTTTGGGGAAGAAGAGGGCCTTGCGAAACTCGGCCGCCAAATCCCACTCGGTAAAGTCGGTGAGCCGGACGATATCGCTTATGCGGTCCTGTACCTCGCCAGTGATGAGAGCAAGCTGGTCACGGGCGCTGAGCTTAAAGTCGATGGTGGCATCAGCGCGATGTAGCGCTTGCCAAGCTTTGATGTTCATGTAATGTTCCATTCTCAGACAAGGAGGCTGGAATGATTGGGTATGTAACTTTAGGCACGAATGATTTGCCGGGGAACGCGAAGTTCTACGACGCTATCGCCAAAGAAATGGGCGTTGGGCGGATGATGGACGAGGACACGTTCATCGCCTGGGGTGAAATGGGCGGCGCTCCTGGTGTTGCCATCACCAAGCCATTTGACGGTCAGGCGCCTAGCGTCGGCAATGGGACAATGGTTGCCCTGCAAGCCAGCGGACCAGAACAGGTGGATCGCTTGCACGCCATCGCGCTTGAGCAGGGTGGAACTTGTGAAGGCAAACCTGGTGATCGGGGCGGTGGTTTGTACGCGGCCTATTTCCGCGACCTCGATGGAAACAAGCTGAACGCCTTCTGCATGGTGGCGGCAGAGTAGGGTTCTATCCGATTGGGCGCCGGCCAACCACCAAGACCGCGTAGGCGCCCAAAACGGCCATGACCGCAGCAGACATATAAAGCGGCAGGGGCGCACCGATCTGGTACAGAGACGCGCCGAGCAGTGGGCCGAAGATAAAGCCCGCAGGCGGCGCCGCGGCCAGCAAAGCAGCCGCGGAGCCTTGCTCATGACGATCGACTGAGAGGCTGCCCAAAGCGTTGGCCGCGGGCACCGCGAGCGCTGCGCCAGCGCCGACAATCAAGAATGCCACGCAAACGGCCCAGAATGGTGCCAATAGGTTTGCGAGGACATAGCCGACGGCGATCAGAAAGAGCCCTGTCGGCAGCATCCTCCGTGGATCAGGTTTGCGCGGTTGGACATAGCCAAACTGCACGATCACCATAGCGACGGCCAAACAGGCAAAAGCGATCCCGGCAAACAGAACTGTACGTTCCTCCCCCAGATCATAACGGTCTTCCAAAAACCATCCGAGGGTTTGTTGGATCATGCCGACCGCAACAAAGTAAGTGAACAAGAAAAGTAGGTGCGGGAAGACGCGCGGGTCGCGCATCGCGAGTGGGGTGGGCCGCGCTGCGCTGGTTCGGCTGCTGCGTGATTTTGGAAGCGCGAAGGCAATCAAGATCCCGCACGAAATACAAAGAATGATCGATCCCCACAGCGGAACTAAGGCCCCGAACGGCGCGAGTACGGTTGCGCCTGCAGGTCCAAGGATCGAACCGATGCTCATCGCTGCGCCAAGCATCCCAAGCCCAGCGGCTCGGTTTGCCGGTGTGGTGGCATCGGTCATCGCCGCCATGCTCGCGGGCTGCAAGCCGGGGGATAGCAAACCGAACCAAACCCTCACAAAGACCAGTGTGAAAAACATGGTCATGCCGGTGATCATGCCCGCCAACGCCGCTTCGAGCGCGAACAGGAACGCCATATTGGTGAAGCCCATCGCCATCAGCGAGAAGACCATGACCCGCTTGCGGCCAAACCGATCGGCCCAACGTCCCCATTGCGGGATCATCAGCGCATAAATTGCGGCGGAGAGCGTTAGAATGCCAGCAACTTGGACTTCCGTAAGGCCAGCTTTACGTGCGAGCGGTGCCACAACAACGAAATTGATCGTCATGCCCGCGCCCATCGCAACACTGGCCAATCCAATCATACCTTGTTGGAAGGGTGTCAGCGGCCGCAAGGGCACATCAGGATTTGTGCTTGTGTCAGCCATGCCCAACCTCTCTCAATTTGGGAGAGTTACGAGCTTTGCGTCGTCCGGCAAGCTCGACCTTGGGGAAAGTTGTTCATTCCTCGTTTGAGCGGGCGAGACTTTCGATGGCTTGTTGCTTCACGAAATCGACAGCCGGTGCCATTGCGTCCAGACCGCTCGCCATGGTTCCGTTTGTGACATGATCAAATGTAATCTTTGTGCCGCCCGTTTCGGTCGGCGCTAAGGAAATGGTCCAGACCGATGTGACTGCGAGGCCCTGCAAAGGCCCGAAAGGTGCGGACAAAACCAAAGATGAGTCCGGTTGCGCTTGAAGAACGGTGCCGTGCCAGACCGAACCGCCCTCCCAATCCTCGCGCCAGAGCCCGCCCGCTTGAGGATCGAGGGACAGATTGCTGGCGTCGCCGGAGTAGGTGTGATCGGACTGCCACCAGTCAGACGGCTCAATTAAACGCGCCCATATTTCACTTGGAGAACGCTCTGATTCCGCCTCAAGCTTCAGCGTAAAATGATCCGGCGCGGATGTGATGACTTCGGCTGATGCCAGGGCAGGAAGGCCAAATCCAAACGCGGCTGACAAAAACAGTATACGAGGTTTCATTCCAGACCCTCCCATTAGAGCGATAGCGGCAACTCTAAGTGGTTTTCATAAACATAGTCGCGATGCGCGAGGATGATTGGATCGAGGGCAGCCTCTGTTGACTCATCCAGCGTGCTGAAGGCGGCGCGCGTGGTCGATTTCATGTCGCACTGCTCCTCCGGCAATGGCGAGAGGAGCGCTAGAACGGTCACAAGGTAGATGTCGGCGGCACTAAGGGACTGCGACATTAAATAAGGGCTGCCCATGGCTTTCTGTGCCTTCAGGCGATCCGTGATTTGACCCAAAAGCTCATGGACGCGGGCGCTCGACGCCGCGCCGGCCTCTGGCGTGTAGCCGTATTTTTGACCGATATATTTTGCGACAGGCTCCATGAAGCCGCCTTTGCCGGTTAAACCCGCTTCAACCAATTGCAGCCGCCGGGCCCAGCCCAATCCATTCTCTCCGACCAGCTCTTCGCAAAGACTGAACATTGCGTCAGCATCGCTGGCGATCAGGCTTGGCTCTGGAGCGATCCGTTCAGCGAATTCCAAGATCTCGCGCCAGCCAGAAAGAGGCGCCTCGTCATTATGGATCGCGACCGGGCCGGTTTGCTGTTTGGCCCAGGCGTCGAAGGCTGGATTATCATATTCGAGCCGAACGGCTTTCCACGAGATATTTTTAACGTGGAAGATGCCCTTGGCGGCTTCGCCCCAGGGGCTGGGCACGTTGCCAACCACAACCATGCGAAGTCCGTCGGAAGCGATGGCTTCATCAGTGCTGATATATTCGAATGGCAAAGACTGGTTCCTCTTAGACGGGTTTGAAGGTTGGTAGACGGTCTATCCAAGGCTGCGCGGCTTCCAGCTCATAGGCAAGGGACAATAGAAGTCCATCATCGCCGCGTTTGCCCGAGAACATGGACCCGATCGGCATGCCATCGGCGCTCCACTGAATTGGAACACTCATCGACGCGGCCCCGGACACATTCATCGGCGATGTGAAGGCAGCATAGTTCAAAACATTCGCGCGCACAGTTTGGTAATCCCCATCTGGTGCTTGGCTGCCAATCTTTGGAGGGACGGTCGATACGGTCGGGGTCAACAGCACGTCGAACTGATCGAACCAGGAATGATAGATTCCCTCAAAGGCTTGGAGATACGCAATCGCGCCTTCCATATCGCCTTGGCGCCCCAAGAATTCTTGTGCGAGGCCGAGTGTCCACGGTTCCAGAATTTCTGGACTTATGGGTTTGCCTGAGAAAGCGCTGGCTTGTTGCGCGAACGCGGCAGCGCCCGCGGCCCAGTAGAGAAGAAAGGCGTCGGTGAACTCAGCGCCATCGATCGGGAGCGTGTAATCCACCACTTCATGTCCGAGCTCTCGGCACAGCTCTGCCGTGCGCTCAATTCCAGAGCGGGTCTCAGAATCAAGCGTCGCATCCGTGATCGGGTCTGGTGCAAAGCCGATGCGGAGACGCCGGGTTGAGGCTTCGGTCACGTTTCCAGTGCGCGGTAGATCCGTTTCCAAATCCACTTCGGTCGCCGCAAACAAGGCCGCACTGTCGCGAACGGTTAGCGTGACAGCATGATTGACCGAGATGTCGACAGGGCCGGAGTCACGGCTAATCGGCAAGGCGCCGCGGCTCGGCTTTAGCCCAAAAAGGCCGCAACACGCGGCAGGGATCCGAATCGAACCACCGCCATCACTCGCATGTGCAAACGGCACAACGCGTGCCGCCACGAGAGCGGCTGCACCGCCTGAAGACCCACCTGGAATCCGGCTGAGGTCATAAGGGTTGCGCGTCGCGCCCGTCACCAATGGTTCTGTGGATGAGATCAGACCCATTTCCGGCGAGGTCGACTTGCCGAGGCTGACAACCCCCGCTTTGCGCCAGGCTTTTGCGAATTCGCCATCGCTTTGAGCAATATAGCCTTCAAAGGCGCGAGATCCGTAAAGGGTTTGATCGCCTTCCCAATCGAGCAGATCCTTGATGAAAGTGGGAACGCCGCCAAAACTCCCCTCGGAAGGGGACGCCGCGGCCTCTAACGCTTTGTCATAAGACTCGGTCGCGACCGCATTGATGAGCGGATGCGCAGCCTTCGAGCGTGCAATCGCAGCCTCGGTTAGTGTCAGAGAAGTTGCGCTGCCATTGGCGAGCATTTCAAGCTGTTCGACGCCGTCTGGGATGGGGCCGGCTGTGTAAGCAGCGGGCTCAGGTTCAATCGGCGGCGTCTCGGCCTCGACAGCATCTGTGTCAGATGCATCAGTGTTTTCGCCCGCGCATGCGCCTAGCGCGCCGAGCGCTGTAATGGCGGCGCTGGATTGCAATAAGCGGCGTCGATCTAGATGCGTCATGGGTTCCCTCCGATTTCATTTTTTTAGACCCTGAACTGGGCTTGCCGCGATTGCAAGGCCGCCCTAGGGGTATCGGTCGGTTTGTTGGGAGGCAGCGGGAATGCTCTCTGTATTGGACTTATTCCGCGTTGGGCTTGGCCCCTCTTCGTCGCATACGGTTGGGCCGATGCGCATCGCGAAACGCTTCCTGAGAGAAGCCAGAAAGTCCGGCCATCTTGCGACCGCCAATCGGATCGAGGTTGAGCTGCAAGGATCGCTCGCGCTGACCGGCATTGGGCACGGTACGGACAAAGCTGTGATTTTGGGCCTGCTTGGGTTTGACCCTGAAACCGCTGAGCCGGATGAGGCTGAAGCCGCGTTCCACCAAGCGGTAAAAAACAAATCGCTTCGTGTCGCTGGGCAGAGCGATATTCGCTTCAATCCGGTGTCGGACATTCTGTATCGCGGTGATGTGGTGCCTGAGCTTCACCCGAATGGTATGGTTTTGCGCTTGTTTGGGGTCGAGAGTTCTGATGAGCCGAGCTTCACCCGCGTCTATTATTCAACCGGCGGCGGGTTTATCTCGTCGGCACGCCGTCTCGCGCGTCCAACAAAGAATGATGTGATCGAGGATCAAGGCCGATCTCCGTTTTCATTTGGATCTGCGGCTGAGTTGCTGGAGCTTTGCGAGACCACGCCAATGGCGATTGATGCATTGATCCTTGCGAATGAGGATGAGCGGCGCGCACGCGACGAGACCTATGCGCAAATCGATCTTATCACTGACACTATGCTCGCTTGTATCGAACGCGGGTTGCAGACTGAGGGAATTCTGCCTGGCGGTTTGGAGGTCCAACGCCGTGCGCCGGATCTCTATCGGAAACTAAAAGCGGGCGCCGGGGTGAACGAGCGAGAAGCGCTTTTCGATTGGCTCAATGTCTATGCCATGGCGGTGAACGAAGAGAATGCCGCGGGCGGACGTGTCGTCACTGCGCCTACAAACGGTGCCGCAGGGATCTTACCCGCCATCTTGCGGCATTATTGCTGCGATGATGAGGGCGTGCCGATCCGCAGCAAAGCGCGTCGTTTTCTCTTCGTCTCGGGCGGGATTGGGCTTCTGTATAAGCAACGTGCCTCAATTTCAGGAGCCGAAATGGGCTGTCAGGGCGAAGTTGGTGTGGCGTGTTCAATGGCTGCAGGTGGGTTGGCCGCGGTCTGGGGCGCGAGCCCTGCGCAGTGTTTGGCGGCGGCCGAAATCGGTATGGAACATAATCTCGGCCTCACCTGTGACCCTGTCGGTGGTTTGGTCCAAATCCCTTGTATTGAGCGCAATGCCATTGGAACCGTGAAAGCGGTGAACGCCGCGCGCCTGGCTCTACACCAATCCGGGGCAGGGAAGGTGAGTTTGGATCAAGTGATCGAGACAATGCGCCAAACCGGCCTCGATATGTCGTCCAAGTATAAAGAAACCAGCGAGGGTGGGCTCGCGGTCAACGTGGTCGAATGTTAAATCGAATTTAGACGCCAGATATTGTCTGAGCGTCTCATCCTCCGTAAATCGTGCAGCGATTCATAAAAGGAGGTCCAAATGGGTACCTTTACGAAAATCATGGCAGCGGCTGCCATCCTGATGTCAGGGGCAGTTACGGCATGTTCGACCACGGCGACGTCGCCAGCCTCGCGTGCCGATCTCTCGACAGATAGCTCACAAGCGCTGAACAAGCTGATTCGCGAAAATCCGGCAGCCGCTGCGATTTCGCGCCAATCGCGCGCGGTTCTCGTGTTCCCATCCATCGTAAAAGCTGGCCTCGTCTTTGGCGGGGCATATGGTGAGGGTGAGCTGCGACGCGGCGGCCAGACCGTTGATTATTACACCTCCTTCACCGGGTCTTGGGGACTGCAAGCCGGCGCTCAGTCTTACGGCTATGCCGTGTTTCTGATGAACGACGACGCGATCAGCTACCTCGAGCGCTCCGACGGCTGGGAGATTGGCGTGGGTCCAACCGTGGTTGTTGTGAATCAAGGCGTTGCAGAGAACCTGTCCTCGTCAACGCTTCAGGACGATGCCTATGCCTTCATCTTTGATCAAAAAGGCCTAATGGCCGGGGTCAGCATTGAAGGGACAAAGGTGACGCGGGTCGAAACCCGCTAGGCTTGCCCTTCGGTCATGCCGCACGGTGACGGATTGGTGCGGCGCGATCGGCATGGCACACTCTGACCATGGATGGATTTGAAGGTAAGACAGCCGGGCGGGCACCGCTCGAATATCCTTTCGGGGAAGAGACCCCTCCTGTCGGTGAGACAATGGAGGTGGCCCCTGGGGTTCACTGGGTGCGCATGCCGCTGCCATTCTCGCTGCAATGGATCAATCTCTGGCTGATCGATGATGGCGACCGCGGATGGACCATCGTGGATACCGGCATGCCGCTCGACGACACCAAAACCGCTTGGCGCAAGATCTTTGACGAGAAGCTGGGCGGGCGACCTGTCTGGCGCGTGATCGTCACCCACATGCATCCCGATCATATCGGCAACGCTGGGTGGCTCAGCCGAAAGTTCCCGGACTCCGAGTTTTGGATCAGCCGTCTGGAATATATCTCCTGCCGAATGTTGGTCGCAGATACGGGCCGTGAAGCCCCTGAAGCGGGCATCACCTTCTATCGCGAAGCGGGTTGGACCGATGACCAAATCGAAACCTATAAGTCACGCTTTGGTGGATTTGGGCGCGGCGTCTCGCGACTACCGGATGCCTATCGCCGACTTGAAGATGGCGACGCCTTCGATATGGCGGGCAAAACATGGCGCGTGATTTCCGGGAATGGCCATTCTCCCGAGCATAGTTGTCTCTATTGCGAAGACTTAAACGTCCTCATCTCAGGCGATCAGTTGCTGCCTAAGATCTCTTCAAACGTTTCTGTGTTTCCGACGGAGCCTGCAGGGGACCCGCTGAAGGATTGGTTGGAAAGTTGTGAGAAGCTGAAGGCCGAGTTGCCCGAGGATGTTTTGGTCTTACCCGCGCACAACGAGCCGTTCCGCGGCGCGCACTCACGGCTTGATCATTTGATCAAAGGCCATGGCGTTGCGCTGCGTCGCCTGCATCAACGCCTGTCGCAGGAACCAAGACGGGTGATCGACGTTTTCCCAGCCATTTTCGGCCGTAAGATCGGCGATGACGTCTTGTCTATGGCCACAGGTGAAGCCCTCGCGCATCTCAATTATCTGATCGCAAACGAGCAAGCAGAGCGCACGATCGATGCGGAGGGTGTCGCCTGGTACGCCGCGAAGACGTAACCAGCTCACGCCTTGATCTCGACATCATCCACCGGATAAGTGAGATCCGCACGCTGGATCGCTTGAGGAGGCTTGCATGCAAGAAACCGGAACGACGAAAGGCTGGTTTACTTTTGGGATCGCCCTCATCGTCTTGGGCGGCGCGATCTATGCGCTTGGAACCGTGTTTGGATTATTTGTCCTGTTCCAACAAAGCGAAAAGCTTGTCGGGGCATCTTTTTGGGCAGTCCTGCTGATACCGGGCCTTGTCGGATTAGGATTTCTTGTGCTTCTGGCAAAAGTGGTAGTTGATCGATTGAACAATGCCGAAGATGACCACTATTCCAAAACGGTCGACAAGTAAGGAACACGCAGAATGATTGTCACCATGGGTGAGTCTGTTCCCGGCCGGGAAATAGCGGAAATCATCGGGACCGTTCGAGGAAATACGGTGCGAACGCGCTTCTTTGGACGCGATATTATGGCGGCCTTGAGAAATCTCGTCGGCGGCGAAGTGCCGGAATATACCAAACTTATGGCTGAAGCGCGTGAGCAAGCCATCGATCGGATGATTGCGGATGCAAAAGACAAACGCGCCAATGCGGTGATCTGTATGCGCGTCACAACCAGTATGATTATGGGCGGTTCGGCCGAATTGCTCGCGTATGGAACAGCGGTGCGTCTAAGATGAGTGAAACAGTAGCGACGACTGAAGCGCCTTTGACGCTGCAGCAGAAAGTGGTGAAAGAGCTCCGCGAATGGGGCATCACCCTATCGATCTTTATCCCGGTCTTCTTGGTCTTTTCGGGTCTTTTTTACGAGCTGCGTGTGATCCCGTCTGAAAGCATGGTGCCGAACCTGCAGGTCGGTGATCGAGTGACCGTCAACAAGTTCGCTTATGGTTATTCTAGGCACTCTTTGCCGTTCAGCCTTGGCCGTTATGTCCCGCTGCCAGACGGGCGCATCCTTGCTGGTGACCCGAAGCGTGGCGATGTTGCGGTGTTTGAGCACCCCCATACGGCGCGGGTCATGATCAAACGGATCATTGGCTTGCCAGGCGACACAGTCACTGTGCGTGATGGACAACCGACAGCGATCAACGGGACACCGATCGAACGAACATTTGTGCGCCGTGTGCGCTATCGCCAGCATGATAGCGGTGCCTATATCACCGCCGCGGAATTCACTGAGTCCTATGATGATGAGAGTTGGACCGTGCACGATATTGATGGTCAGACTGGGACGAATATTTCGATCACCTACACCGTGCCGGACGGGCATTTCCTGTTCATGGGCGACAATCGCGACAACTCTATGGATGGCCGCAATCCGACCGGACACTGCTTGGCAAATGAGGCGGGGATCGTTGATCAGGCGGGGTGTCCGCCGCGCCGAGGATCAACGCCGGAGCTTGCATCGGTGGGCTTCGTGCCGTTCCAAAACCTGATCGGACGCGCAGATACGGTGCTATTCTCGTTCTATCGATGCGGCCGCGCGCAAGCTGATCCGTGCATGAAACCACGTGTCTGGCGCGGTTTGTAGTAAATTCGACCTTTTTCGTTCAGCATAAATCGACATCAATTCGGTACACCACTTGCATGCGTGAAAACGCAGCAACGAGTGGGATGTCAGTGCGTTGAAGTACGTTTTGTATCGACCAGACGAGATGTCGGAGGAACAGTGGCAGATTTACGCTGCGCTGCGCGATGCCCGTTCGATTTATGACGATCCCTTCTTCGATCCTGATTTTGCACGCCTTGTCGGCGAAGTTCGCTCCGATACGCGCATCGGGTTCGTAAGTGACCGGGAAGGCGTCTTCGCGGTCTGGCCGCTCCACATTCGTCCAGGAAACTGGGCGCGGCCGATTGGATCGCCTTTCTCGGACTGGAATGGCCCAATCCTGACGCAAGACACCGAGCTTTCGCCCCAAGAGATTTTGGCCGGGTTCGACATCTCGGGCATGACCACGCAAGGCTATATGCCGGTCTCATTCGACAAAGCGCCTGACCTCGACCGCGTCGGCGCAAACATGACCGATCTCTCAGCGGGATGGGAGGCTTTCTTCGCGGATCAGCAGAAACGTTGGCCCAAGCATTTCAAGAAAATGCGCCGCCTGGATCGAAACATCGCCCGCGATTTCAGTGAAATGCGGTACGCGTGGGATGATAAAAGCGACGCAAACTTTGAGCGAATCCTGGACCTGAAGCAAAGCCAATACGAGCGCACTGGGTATCATGACGTTTTGAGGGCCCCATGGACGCGGGCCCTGTTCGATCGCCTTCGCCACTTTGAAGGCGCCCGCCTTCGAAGCCGGCTGAGCACCGTGTCCTTCGACGGTGAGTTTGCGGCTGGAGAGTTTAACCTCCAATCCGATACGGTTCTCCATGGCTGGATCACAGCTTTTGAACAACGCTTTGGCAATTACTCGCCTGGGAACCGGCTCGTGCAAGAGTTGCTGGAATCCATGTGCGAAGACGGGCTTCAACTGTATGATGCCGGGCCAGGGCTCGATCACTACAAACGCCACTACGCTAACCTCCAGATGCCGATTGAAACGGGCGTTTTGGCCGGGAATGTGGAGCGTTTGACCCCAGCGCGTGTTGCGGGGCGGGCTTGGCGTTTCGGTGAGCAAGTCATGCCGGGTAAGGCCGCATCTTTGATGGCCCGAGCCCGCAGACGCATGGACCAAATCGCTTCTGTGGAAACAAGCTTAGCGGGCCGTGCGAGCGGCATTCTGACAGCTTTGCAACACCGCCCGGTCTAACGCGCGATAAGCGCTTTCTCGTCTTGCGGCGAATCTCAATCCTGTCTAATCGGCAATAATAGATCGAGAAAGATGGGACAGCATCTCCGAAATGAGTCGCAAAGACATGTCTTCCAAATTACGAGGCCCGATCATCGTTTCGCGGCACGGACGACCTGCGCTCGATCGGACCGCGGGGCCCAAGCTCTCCTGGCAAGACTATCGCGATTGGTGGGGCCAATATGAGGCCGGGAGTTTGGCGAAAGACCAAGCGCCGCCGGAAAAGCTCAAATCCGAAGTCAAAGATGTCGATGTCGTGATGAGCTCTGTTCGCCCGAGAGCGATTGAAACGGCGACGTGGGCCACGGATGGCCGAACGCCTGAGCCCAATGTAATTTTCAATGAAGCGCCATTGCCGCCGCCGCGCTTCAAAACAAAAAAGTACCTGCCGAAAACTTGGAACGTTTTGGCGCGGGCCTATTGGCTGCGCGGCCATACAATTGATGATGAGGGCGTCCATGAGGCAAGGGACCGGGCAAAGCAAGCTGCTCAGGTTCTGCATGAGGCTGCCGACGGAAAGTCCGTCTACCTGGCGGCGCATGGATGGTTTAACCGCATGCTACGCGGCCCGTTAAAGCGGCTAGGTTGGGTGTGCGTTTACGACGGCGGCGACAAATATTGGAGCTACCGCGTTTATGAATATCGTGGAAAAGGCTGAAATCGCCATTGAGGCGAGTGATTTACACCTCTAGGGTGCAGCGAAATCAGCGAGAAACCGGATTGATCGACATGGCTACTAAGGCGAAACCCGTCAAAGAGATGAGCTTCGAAGAAGCGCTCGCAGAACTTGAAACCATTGTGCGTCAGCTCGAGCAGGGTGATGTCGAGCTGGAAAAATCTATCGCAATTTATGAGCGCGGCGCGGAACTCAAAAAGCACTGTGAAGCACGTTTGAAATCCGCTGAGCTTAAAGTGGAACAAATCGTACAGGGATCGGACGGGACACCGAAAACCGAACCAGCGAGCTTTGACTAATGGCCGATGCCGGCGACCCAGAATTCAGCCGTCGGCTTACTGAAGTCGCCGATCGCGTCACGGTCGCGCTTGATCAACTCATTCCGCCAGCACAGGGGCCAGAGGCGGACCTTATGCGGGCCATGCGCCACTCGGCTTTGGCGAATGGCAAGCGGATGCGGCCGTTTTACGTGATTGAGACGGGGGCGATGTTCGATGCGCCCGAGAAAAGCCTTTTACGTGCAGCCGCCGCGCTTGAATGTGTTCACTGTTACTCGCTCATACATGACGACTTACCCTGCATGGATGATGATGATTTTCGGCGCGGTCAGCCCACCGTCCATAAAGCTTTTAATGAAGCGACGGCCGTGCTGGCGGGCGACGCCTTGTTGACGCTGGCCTTCAAAATTCTTGCGAGCCGCGAAACACATCAGGATCCTCATATCCGCCTGAAACTGCTAGAGCGCCTCGCGGATTGTTCGGGCGCGCTCGGTATGGTTGGCGGGCAAATGATCGATATGCTCGAGGATGAAAGTCCGCGCGATCTGAACACGATCACGCGGATGCAGCGTTTGAAGACCGGCGCACTGATCTCCTATTCGGTTGAAGCAGGCGGCATCATTGGCGGCGCGAGTGAGGCCGAGCGCCAGGCATTGCATGGGTTCGCGCATGATCTGGGGCTTGCCTATCAGATCTCTGATGATTTGCTCGATGCGACGGGGGATGAGGCTGATGTTGGCAAGCCTTTGCGGACGGATGCCGAGGCCGGAAAGGCCAATTTCGTCACTTTATTGGGGGTAGAGCAGGCGCAAGAACGGGTGCGGCTCCTCGCCGCGCAAGCCAAGGAACATCTCGCAATTTTCCGCAATCGCGCCAATATCCTGCTGCAATCGGTCGATTTTGTTTTGGACAGAAAGCACTAAGATTACCGATTATTGAGCTTCGGCTTGAGGAGGAAGCTGGATGACAGACCTGAAAAACGCACGTCTGCTGGACGAGATCCAAACGCCTGACGATTTGAATGACAAATCGCGCGAGGATCTCAAGCAAATTGCTGACGAAGTTCGTCAGGAAGTCATTGATGCTGTTTCCGTCACCGGCGGCCACTTGGGCGCTGGGCTCGGCGTGGTTGAGCTCACAGTGGCACTGCATGCCGTTTTCGATGCCCCGGCCGACAAGATTATCTGGGATGTGGGCCACCAATGCTATCCACACAAAATCCTGACCGGACGACGTGATCGCATTCGCACCCTGCGTCAGGGTGGCGGGCTGTCAGGCTTCACCAAGCGTGCAGAAAGCGAATATGATCCGTTTGGCGCAGCGCACGCCTCAACCTCAATCTCTGCGGCGCACGGCTTTGCGACGTCACGAGACCTCCAAGACAAAGACAATCACGTTGTTTCCGTCATCGGCGACGGGTCAATGACCGCCGGTATGGCTTATGAGGCGATGAATAATGTCGGTGGCGACCAGCTGCGCCAAGTTGTTATCCTCAACGATAATGACATGTCGATTGCGCCGCCGGTTGGCGCGATGAGCCATTATTTCAGCCGTTTGGTTTCTGGCCGTTCGTATCGCGGGCTTCGCAAGCTCGCAAAATCGGTGGTTCAGCCGATCGGATTGGCAAACCCAGCACGCAAAGCAGAAGAGTATCTTCGCGGTTTCGCCATGGGCGGCACCATGTTTGAAGAGCTTGGCTTCTATTATGTCGGCCCGATCGATGGGCATGATCTCGACGTGCTCATCCCAGTTCTTGAGAACGTCAAACAGATGCAGCGCCCGGTTTTGGTGCACATCGTGACCCAGAAGGGCAAAGGATATGAGCCGGCGGAGAACAGCGCCGACAAGTATCACGGCGTTTCTAAGTTTAATGTCGTCACCGGTGAGCAGCAAAAGTCCAAGCCTGGCGCGCCCAAGTTCCAGGACGTGTTCGGTAACACGCTGATCAAACTCGCTGAAACAGACGATAAAATCTGCGCTATAACCGCGGCGATGCCGTCAGGTACAGGTGTGAACCTGTTCCAGAAAGCCTTCCCGGATCGCGCTTTCGATGTCGGCATCGCCGAACAGCACGCCGTGACAATGGCCGCGGGTATGGCTGCCGACGGCATGAAGCCCTACGCAGCGATCTATTCGACCTTCTTGCAGCGCGGCTATGACCAGGTTGTGCATGATGTCGCTATTCAAAGCCTGCCGGTTCGGTTCGCGATTGATCGTGCTGGATTGGTTGGCGCCGATGGCCCAACTCACGCGGGCAGCTTTGATATTGGATATCTTGGCGCGCTGCCGGGCATGATCTGTATGGCAGCGGCAGATGAGGCCGAACTTGCGCGCATGGTTGCGACTGCAAACGAGATCGACGATCGCCCGTCTGCGTTTCGTTATCCGCGCGGTGAAGGATACGGCGTTGAGATCCCTGAATTGCTGACACCGCTCGAGATTGGAAAAGGCCGGATTGTCAAAGAAGGCACGTCCATCGCGATCCTTTCTTACGGGGCGCGGTTGCAGGAAGCGCTGAAAGCGTCCGAAATGCTGGCGGCGCAGGGCCTGTCTTGCACAGTCGCGGATGCTCGGTTTGCGAAACCAATCGATGCCGAGCTCACCGAGCGTCTAGCGCGCGAGCATGAAGTCCTGATCACTTTGGAAGAGGGCGCGAAGGGTGGATTCGGCGCGTTTGTCTTGCATCACCTCGCAGATGTCGGCGCCTTGGATTCAGGCCTGAAAGTCCGCACCATGCATCTTCCTGACGTCTTCCAAGATCAGGATAAGCCGGAGCTGATGTACGAAGAGGCTGGGCTGACCGCGCGCCATATCGCGGCGCGTGCCATCGAAGCGCTCGGCCGCGGTGACATCGCTGAAATCGATCGATTTGCACGCGCTTAGATTACGAGCGCAGTGATCGCCGTTTTTCGGCCTTAGTCACAGCGCACAGCCTGTTGTCATTGAATGCGAATGACAAGAAGAGCGCGTATGATCTTTCGAACCTTATTTTCTGCCAGTGTTCTGTTCGTGGCGGCGTGTGAAACGGTCCCGGCCACTTTCGATCCAGTTCAGTTCGACTCTGAGATTGCGCAAATCGCAAAGAATCCGAGCGTAGTCTCCGCTGAGGCCGCATTGACGCGCCTGCTCGCGCGCCCGGACCTGACGCCAGAACAGCGCGTCGAAGCCACCTTTCAACGCGCCACAAAACGTTGGGATGGAAAGTATGATCTTCCCGGCGCGGTTGCAGACTTCGATGCCTTCGCAGCGCTTGCACCAGAAGATGCTCGTGTCTCTACTGTCGGCCGGGATAAAGTCTTTGCCGCGACTGAGATCGAGAACGCGCAGCGCCGTCTCGCCAGCCTCCAGAACATTACCAACTGGTTCAATGATAAAGTCTTGATGGGCGATTTGGAGGAAGGCGCGGCAAGATACAGGAAATCCGGCCTGACCCCGACCGATCCTCATTTGTATCTGCTGCGAGAGGCTGGATACATTTGCGAGGGTGAAGACGACCCGGTGCATCAGTTTGGCGATTTACCCGACTATGCGAAGAACGCGTCCTGGTGTCCTGAACCTGCTGAATCCTGATTTTCGCCTTAGTCTCGCCATCGCAGTTCGCCAGCAAGACGGGTATGGAGAAAAGGGATCAAACCATGCGTTCTATCATTGCTGTTTCAGTCTTAGCCCTCACTGCAGCCTGTGCCTCGAGCACAGTCGACACAGCGCCGGTGGTCGTCGATGCGCCGCCAGCAGTCGAAACCTCTGAGCCAAGCGTGTTTGATCTCGCGATGGGCACAGTCGACCAATTGGTCGAGGCCGGGAACGAGCAAGCGGCGATCCTACGCTTGGAGCAGCTGATCGGAAAACAGGATGCGAGCGAAGACGAAAAAGCGAGCGCGCTTTACCGAATGGCCGAACTGAAACTCGGTGAGGGTAATCAGGTTTGGGGCGGGATTTCTGCCCTGGACGAGTTCCTCGAAACCTATCCGGATCACCCGAACGTCGAGGCAGCGTCTGAGCTTCGCGACTATGCTCGCGGAGAAGCGACGAGCCTCAATGGTCGACTTGAGATGGGCGGCGTTTCTCCGATGGAGGAGTTTCAATTCCGGTTCCGCCTCGGTGAGCACCAGGAAGCCGCTGATATCATGCTCGCCAATGCTTTGACGCCAGCGAATGAGTATATTCTGGACATGTATCAGATCGGATATCTCTGCGACAGCGCGGAGCTAACAGGCCCAATGTATAACCTCACCGAGCCGGATGGCACGGACCGCACAGTTCGCTTCTGCGACTTCGGGAAATAGGGGGTCTGGCGGCCGTGCGAATAGAGGTGTGATCTCTGCGAAATGTAACTCGCCTTACTGGGGAAACTGGCATACGGTTTGTGAGGTGCTGGGGAGTGTAGAGTTATCGTGAGCCACCTCCATGCAGTCGTTTTTGACGATTCTTTTAGCCGGAATTGCAACATTTTTTGCCTTCGCCATGATGCCGGCCGACCCAGAAATTGATAATGAGATTTTGGCGGAAGCCGATCCGCCAATCATCGTTGCTGAAACCACCGCGACCCCCGTTTTTGTGATCGAAAGAGTAGAGCCTCTGGTTCTGGCGCTCGATGATCCGATGACGCTGGAAGCGTTCGCAGATTTCGAATTCGATAGCTTGGGCGTCGAAATCGACTAGATTCCACGTCCTTCCGCGCAAAATCGGCGCAGAATCGAAACAATTTCAGACCTGCCGCAGCGTCGCCCCTTCCGTAGGGGCGACGCTTGCCGCATATCCGGATAGAACAATGATACAATATCCGGAGGAACCCCATGGCCGTAGCAGCGCTCCCTGAAGGCTGGCCCGTCATTTCAATCGCGCAAGCGAACGCGGCGATTGCCGCATCCGACTCGCCGCTCAAGCTCGCGGATGGCGTGGTTGGCGGGGTCGAGATGAAAGTCTATCCGGATGCGCCGCCCACCATTCGGGCAATCTTCCAACTCGCCGAACCTCAATTCGGGGCGCGCGACTATCTGGTCTATGAAGACGAACGCGTGACCTATTCTGCTTTCGCGCGCGCCGTAGAGCATTTCGCAAAAGCGCTTCAGGACACCTATGGCGTTCAAAAGGGCGACCGCGTCGCCGTGATCATGCGAAACTATCCGCAATGGCCGGTTCCATTCTTCGCGGCGCTTTCGATTGGCGCGATTGCAACGCCAATGAATTCCTGGTGGACCGGCGACGAGCTTGAGTACGGATTGAAAGATAGCGGCGCCAAAGTCGCGGTGATTGACCCGCAGATTATGGATCGTATTCGTGACAGTCTGCCAAACCTACCAGACCTCAAATCCATTATCATCGCACGCGGCGGCGGGTCTGAAACGGATCCACGCGTGACCACAATGGATAGCGTTGTAGGCCCGACCAGCAGCTGGGCGGGGCTCTCGCAGATCGGTCTTCCAGAGGTTGAGCTTGGCCCGGATGATGACGCGACCATCATGTACACGTCGGGGACCACAGGTCGCCCTAAAGGCGCGCTTGCAACACACCGTGCGATCATCGCCAACATGTTGAACTCGCTGTCTTGTCAGATGCGGATGCTGCTGCGCCGCGGTGAAACCCCGCCAGAGCCAGATCCAAATGAGCAGAACGCAACGCTTCTCGCGATCCCATTCTTCCACGCGACAGGCGCCTTCGCGATCTTGATCCCGAGCATGCTGCAGGGCGCCAAAATCGTCGCCCAGTACAAGTGGGACGCCGGCAAAGCGCTGCCGATCATCGAGAAAGAGGGCATCACCAATGTTGGGGGCGTTCCGGCGATCGCTTGGCAATTGCTGGAGCATCCTGAGCGCGACAATTACGATCTCTCTTCGATTAAGGCGGTCTCTTATGGCGGCGCGCCATCTGCGCCAGAGCTTGTTTCGACGATCAAGAAACGCTTCCCAGAAGCAGCGCCGGGCAATGGCTGGGGCATGACCGAAACGTGTGCGACAGCATCGCTCAATATTGGCGAAGACTATGTGAACCGCCCAGACAGCGCAGGGCATCCTCCAGGCGCGGTTGAGTTGAAAATCGTCGATCCAGACGGCAACACGCTTGGACCAGATGAAGTCGGTGAGCTTTGGTGCAAAGGCCCAATGAATTGCAAAGCCTATTGGAACAAACCCGAAGCAACGGCTGAGACCTTCGTCGATGGTTGGGTGGTCACCGGCGATCTGGCGCGCCTCGATGAGGAGGGTTTCCTCTATCTGGTCGACCGCGCGAAAGACATGCTGATCCGCGGCGGTGAGAACATTTACTGTATCGAGGTCGAGAGCGCGCTCTACGATCACCCCGCCGTTATGGACGCATCGGTTGTTGGCATCCCGCATAAAATCCTGGGCCAAGAAGTAGGCGCGGTTGTGCAATTGAAGCCTGATATGAATGTCTGCGAGGATGAGCTTCGCGCCCATGTTCGCAATCAGATAGCTGCCTTCAAAGTGCCGGTGGAGATCCAATTCCAGGATGAGCCACTCCCGCGCAATGCGAATGGCAAAATCTTGAAACCTATCCTGCGAGATCGTTTCGAGCCGCGCAGCTAGTAATTCTGCCTCCCGAGGGTAATCTCCGCGAGAGGACTATCGGGAGGCCAGCATGTCAAAATCCATCTTCGAATCCGTTATTGCGGGTTTGGGCGCAGCCTTTGCGGTATTGTTCGCCACCATCGTCGTGCCACCTCTGCTCCAGAGCGGGGATATCATAGGGGCGTTTGCCGCGGGTTTCGTGAACCCGTTTTCAACAGGGTACTCGCTCGATGTTATCCTGTGTGCGTTGATCTTATTTGCCTGGGTCATCTATGAGCGCGGGGCGACTGGCATCAAACATGGGTGGATCGCAATTCCATTGTCTTTTGTCCCTGGCGTTGCGACGGGGTTCGCCTTCTATTTGGTTCTCCGCTCAAGACAGTTGGCCGCTCATGGCAGATGAAAACGCGACCTATCAAAAGGCGACGTCCGGTCAGCCATTGGCGCTCGAGAAGCGGGATACGACGGAAGATGGCCGCCGCTTCTCGCCTTCAATTGGTCGAAATAAGGATGTCGTCCGCGACGCATTTTTGAGCGTCATGCCATTGCAAGGTGCAATCTTGGAGATCGCATCGGGCACGGGCGAGCATGGCGCGCATATTACCTCGGCGGCCACAGATCTTTCATGGACCTATTCCGATATCGATCCGGCGAGCCAAGCTAGCCAGGCGGCCTGGCGAGCGCATGAAGCACACGACCGTTTAAGCGGGCCGCTGACCGTGGACACCACGACAGAGCATTGGGGCGAGGCCGAAACACGAGCGCCATGGGACGGTTTGTTCTGTGCGAACATGATCCACATCGCGCCTTTCGGGGCAGCCATCGGATTGATCAACGGTGCTGGTCGATTGCTACGTCCAGGTGGCCGTTTGCTGATCTATGGTCCGTTTGCGCGCAACGGCGAAATTGCGCCGTCTAATGCGCGTTTCAGCGAGGATCTGAAACGCCGCGATCCGACCTGGGGCGTACGCGATTTGGATCTCGACATTCTACCATTGGCTCAGCAGGCTGGGCTCGAACTTATCAAGGTCATCGATATGCCTGCCAACAATCTCAGCCTTGTGTTCGAGAAAGCCTGAAACGCTTAGGCTGCCGCGCTTTTATTCGTGCCCATGGCTTGGTGAAGATCCTCTAGGATGTCGTCCACACTCTCCAGTCCGACCGAGAGGCGAACCAGGCCTTCGCTGATGCCGTGCGCTTCCCGCTCATCTCTCGTATAGGTCGAGTGCGTCATGCTTGCGGGGTGCTGGATCAAGCTTTCTGCATCGCCAAGACTGACGGCACGCCGTACCAGGCGCAGGCGGTTCATCATCTCGATCCCAGCTGTGTAGCCGCCTTTCAGCTCGAATGCGATCATGCCGCCAAAGCCGTTCATTTGTCGCTTAGCGAGTTCATGCTGTGGGAAATCGGAGAGGCCCGGATAATGGACGCTGGCCACGCTGGAATGCTGTTGCAATGCTTCAGCAATTTGCTGCGCACTCGAGGCGTGTCTCTCAACGCGGAGTTGGAGCGTTTTGAGGCCACGCAAGATCAGCATGGCATTGAACGGCGCCAAGACGGCCCCAGTCATATCTTTGACCCCGACCATTCTTACCTCAGCCATATCCTCGGAAGAGCCGACGGCAATTCCAGCGACCAAGTCGCCGTGCCCGCCAAGATATTTGGTCGCTGAGTGCACAACCATGTCCGCGCCATGTTCGATCGGCCGAGTTTGAACGGGCGTTGCGTAAGTGTTGTCGACAATCGTCTTGGCTCCGTGCCGCCGCGCGATCGCGCTGATCGCCGCGATATCGACAAGGCGCATGTTCGGGTTGGCCGGTGTTTCGAAATAGACGACTTTAGTGCGATCGGTGATGGCCGTTTCGAGCGCCAGCGGATTGGTGAGGTCAACATGCCGAACAGTAATCCCAAATCGGCTCAAGCCATGCTGAAAGAAAGAGAAGGTGCACCCATAAAGCGTCTTGTCGGTAATCAGCTCATCACCCGCCCGGAGAAAGCTCCACAAGACGGAGGTGATTGCACCCATGCCTGAGGCCATGGCAACGGCCGCTTCGCCGCCCTCTAGCGAAGCCATCCGGCGTTCGAGCAAGTCCGTCGTTGGATTGGATATTCTTGTATAAATGTGCCCCTCGGACTCGCCCGCAAATCGGGCGCCGCCTTGCTCCGCTGTTGCGAATGCAAATGTGGATGTCAGATGAAGCGGGGGTGTGAGCGCGCCTTCCGCCTCCAGCGGGTCATAACCGTGATGGATCGCGCGCGTGGAAAAGCCAGTCTTGTTGTCTTCAAGCATAATACGTCTCCGTTTGCGCTAGAATACTTCAGAGCTCCGCGCAGGGGTTTCCAAATATGATCACATAATCCATAATAATTGGCAGAATCTGCTAAGGGTGTGCTCGTGGATAGCAAAGATCGTCAAATCGTTCAGGCGTTACAGGCGGAAGGTCGTCTGACCAACCAAGATCTCTCTGACCGAGTGAACTTATCTCCCAGTCCTTGTTTGAGACGGGTGCGTTTGCTCGAGGAGCAGAACGTCATCAAGGGCTACACGGCGCTGGTTGATCAAAAGGCTTGGGGGCTGCCCGTCACGATCTTCATCCGGATCAAGTTGGAACGGCATGGAGACGCGGCAGTTTCCAAATTTGAAAAGGCGATCCAAAACATGCCGCAGGTCATGGATTGCTGGCTCATGACAGGACGATCAGACTACTTGCTACGCGTGATTGCGTCCGATCTAGATGACTATGAGCGGTTCGTACGGCGTGAGTTACAGCGCGTCCCGGGAATTGCGAGCATCGATACCAGCTTTGCTTATGGTAGCGTCAAACACGCTCAGGTTTTACCCGTGCCGACGGTCTAAGACGCGTCCTGTTTAGCTTTCCACTGCGCGCGGATTTCTTCGGTGCGGTTATGGTTGCCATCTGGGCTCCAACCCGGCGCGTTCGCGGCGCGTTTAAGCCAGGTCAGGGGGCGCAAGCCGTCTGTCCAACAGTCTTTGAGAAGGCCTGCAAACTCATGATACGCCACTACAAATGGGTTGTACGTGTTGAGCGGTTTGACGATGCCATAGTCGGGCTTGTCATCTGACTGTTCCGGAATGAAGGAGCCGAACATCTTGTCCCAGATGATGAAGACCCCGGCATAATTCGCATCGAGATATCGCGGATTAGTTGCGTGATGGACCCGGTGGTGGCTGGGCGTATTGAAGATGGCTTCAAACCAGCGCGGACACTTATCGATTGCCTCTGTGTGGATCCAGAATTGATAGACCAGATTGATCCCGCCCGCGATGCCGATAAAGGCCGGATGGAAGCCAAGAAGGACAAGCGCCCAGCCAACAACAATTAGACCTGTGAACGGGCCGAACCAAGGCTGTCTGAGCGCAGTGGTTAGATTGTAGTGCTTGCTGGAGTGGTGGGTTACATGCTCCATCCAGAACCAACGGACGCGGTGCGCGAACCGATGTTTCCAATAATAAACGAAGTCGTACAGGACAAAGACGATCAGGAAGCTCCACCAAGTATTCGGGACGGTCATCACACGATACGGCCAGACCAGCATCATGATCCAAACCGCGGCGACACCTGTCAGCGTCCCGACAATCGCGTTACCGAGCCCCATCGTCATACTGGTGATTGCGTCAGCGGTCTCATAGCGCCCTTTGGCGCGACCGGTTTTGACCGACCACCATTCGATCGCGACAGAGACCACGAAGAAGGGCGCGAAGAGCGCTTCAATTGGAATATCGCCGGGCATGGATCTACGCCGTTACGCCTTCTTTCGCTGCCAAGCGGATCATATCGCTTGCTTTCTCGGCGATCGCAATGGTTGGCGCGTTTGTGTTACCGCTGACCAGGCGAGGCATGACCGAGGCGTCGACAACGCGTAGACCTTCAACGCCGCGCACGCGCAGCTGGTCATCCACGACGGCCAGCGTGTCGCCGTCGGCGCCCATCTTACAGGTCCCGACCGGGTGATAGATTGTGCCGCCAGTTTCGCGTGCAAATTCGAGCAGTTCGTCATCGGACTGCAGGGCCTCGCCTGGTTCCAATTCATGCTCAATGTATTGCGCGAGTGCCGGTTGCGCCGCGAGCTCTCGGGCCCATCGCAGGCCAGCCACCGCTGTTTGCTGATCCAGCGGATCGTGCAGATAGTTCGGGCGAATAGCCGGGTGCGCATCATGCTGTGCAGATTTGATATGCACGCTGCCGCGGCTTTCCGGACGCAGCTGACACGGCGCAATGGTAATTCCGGGCTGCTTCTCAAGCTCCATATCGCCCGTCTCTGTCATCTTTTGTAGGTCCATTGTGGCGGGCAGGATGTGGTATTGAACATCCGGCGTTGCGAGTTCTGGACGGGTCTTGATGAAGGCGGCGACGTGGGCTGCTGAGAGCGTCAGCAAGCCTTTGCGTTTGATCAGATACTTGAACACTTCTCCAATCATGGCGAGCCCGCGCGATTGCTGGTTCACCGATGGGCTACCCGGTTTCATGCGGTAGCGATTCCCGATCACAAAATGGTCCTGCAGGTTCTCGCCAACGCCAGGGAGAGCGGACACGGTTTCAAGTCCTTGTGCGTTCAAGAGATCCGGATGACCAATGCCCGAGAGCTCCAGCAATTGTGGGCTATTGATCGCGCCGCCTGCGAGGATGACCTCACCGCGTGCCTTGGCGGTTTTGGTTTGGCCGTTCTGAGTATACTCGACGCCAGTGGCTCGCTTGCCGTCAAACAAAACCCGGGCGGCGAGCGCCTTGGTTTCGATCTGCAAGTTCGTGCGTTTCTTGGCCGGGTTGAGATAGGCGACAGCGGCGCTGCAACGGCGACCGTTTTTGACCGTCAACTGATAGTAAGCGACGCCTTCCTGATCCTCACCATTCACATCGCGGTGGGGCAGGCCCATGGCTTTACCTGCCTCGATCACCGCATCTGATACTGGGTGCTGTTCTGTGACATCTGAGACATTCAGCGGGCCACCTTTTGCATGACCGTCCATGCCATCGCGCTCTTGGTGCTGACTGCGTAGGAAGTAGGGGTGCAGATCATCATATGACCAACCGCGCAGGCCCAGCTGCGCCCAACCATCATAATCTTGGCGTTGGCCGCGGATATAAAGAAGACCATTGATAGATGACGAGCCGCCTAGCACCTTTCCACGCGGCCACGTGTGAACCCGGTCATGTGTGCCGGGGTCCGGCTCTGTTTCGTAAAGCCAATTGACCTTTGGGTCTTTTAGGGTGGTCGCATATCCGACCGGAATATGGATCATTGGCGAGGTGTCTTTGCCGCCAGCTTCGAGCAGAAGGACGGTCGACTTTCCGTCTTCGGTTAGCCGGTTCGCCAGCACACATCCAGCGCTACCCGCGCCTACAACGATATAGTCAAACTCAGCCATTCTACGCTCCTGTTCGATCCACTACTGGGCGGTGGACTTTTCCGAAGGATGACACAAGCGTCACGCTTTCAAAAGGGGCAACGCTGCGTCACGGTTGACGATTGTCGAGAGACATCGCTTCCTATCGTCAGGACCAAGATAGGAGAGCGCGATGACCAGCCTCGGTGATTACGAACAAATCAAACTAGAGCAAGAAGGGCAGATTGCGATTCTGACCCTCGATCGCCCAGACAAAATGAACGCCTTCACGGGCAAGATGATGTACGAAATGATCGACGCGTTTGATAAGACGGATGCGAATGATGATATTCGCGCTGTGATCGTCACGGGCGCCGGTGATCGTGCATTCTGCGCCGGGGCGGATCTCTCTGAAGGCGCGAAGACATTCGACTATGAAGCACGCGCCGATACCGGCGAAGTCGGGCGCACTAACAAGATCGACATTCAACGCGATGGCGGCGGGCGTCTGACGCTCCGCATCTTCGATAGTTTGAAGCCCGTCATCGGCGCGATTAATGGCGCAGCAGTTGGTGTGGGCGTCACTATGCAACTGCCTATGGATGTGCGGCTTGCCTCCGACAATGCGCGCTTTGGCTTCGTGTTTAATCGCCGAGGTATCAATCCAGAAGCGGCCTCGAGCTGGTTTCTGCCGCGCTTGGTCGGCATTCAGCAGGCGCTTGAATGGTGCTATTCGGGTCGTGTGTTCCCGGCGGAAGAAGCGCTGAAAGGTGGCCTCGTCCATTCCGTCCATGCTCAAGCGGACCTCATGACCGTTGCCCGCGCCATGGCGAACGATATTGCGGAAAATACCGCGGCTGTTTCAACAACGCTGACCCGTCACATGATGTGGCGCATGCTCGGCGCGAGCCACCCAATGGACGCTCACATTGTCGACAGTGCTGCGATCTATTCCCGCGGTCAGACCGACGATGCTCGTGAAGGCGTCATGAGCTTCCTTGAGAAGCGTAAGCCTGTCTATCCGGTGAAAGTCTCTGACGGCATGCCAAGCTTCTTCCCATGGTGGGAAGAACCTGAATTCGATTGGATTGGCGAGTAAGCCTTAAGTCACAGCTGCGTCGAGCAAGAGGTAAGTCGCCAAACGCGCGCTCGCATTCTTGTTCGACGCATGCGTGTTCTCAAGCGCGTTGAGCGCATCTGACTCTTCGAGCGCAAGAAAGTCACGCGCGAGGGTCATCATTTCCAGATTACCCCGCAAGCGTTGGCGGACACGTTCCACCTGGCGGCCGACCTGCTGATTGATCGCAGAGCGTCTTTGGTCTTCGCCTTTACGGGCCGCAACCGCGATCTTTTTCTTATCTTTCGGACGGAAGATATCTGTCAGCTTGATGCCTGAGTCCTGCAATTGGCCGAGAAGCGCTTCCGCGGTTTCTTCACGTGACAGGATCGAGCGTTCATCGCGCTCCATATCGGCAATGATATCGCTGAGCGAGTCACCTGTTCTTGGGGGGCGCGCGGAGGCGACGGGCTTTTCGAGGCGTACCGGCGCGTCATCTTCGCTGAACACATCATCTTCCTGATGACCAGATCCGTTGCTGCCATTGGAAAGGACCAACGCGTCGTCGTCAGAAGTTTCCTCATCCGCCATTGCTTTCGCCATTCGATTGGCGCTCGCTTCGAACAGATCTTCTTCGACCGCTCGAGATGGCGATTGGACCACAGCTTGTGCTTTGGGCTCTGACTCGGTTTCGGTCTCTGGCTCCAGAATGGGGTCTGCGGCTGGCTCAGCCGCGACGGTGTCGGTCGCAACGCGGGTTTCGAGCGACTTCGTTTTCTTCAGGAGCGCGTGGCTTGTATTCGTGGCGCGGCGCTCGGCAATATCCATTTCAGCGCGCGCAGCCATACCTGCAGCCCGAACCGCTGCCGCGGCTTGTTGGCCAGCTTCTTTTAATTCCGCGAGCGCACGCGCAGCGGATTCAGAGGCTTCGAAGGTTTGGTTCTGGATCTGGCTGCTTGCGTCTTTCGCGCCATCCAAGGCGATCTTGACCGATTCCATTAGGCGGTCGCCGGTCGTTCCAGCTGCCGCGGCGGCGAGTTCACCAGCGCGGGCGGCGGTCTCAACCGTTTTGCGCGATTGCTCGAGCTTCTCTTCCATGCGCGCGATCGCGAAGAGCAGGGTCTCATTTCGCTCACCGGCTTCGGCGGCAAGCGTGTCCATCGCGGAGATCTTCTGAGCGAGGCTGCGACCCGTTTGGTCTAGGCTGGTCAAACGGCCTTGCAGAGCATCCTCAGCGGCGCTGACTTCCGTGGCAGCGGCTTTCGCTGAATCAACCATCAAGCGGGCTTGTTCCGGAATCGCTTCGTTCAACAGATCCGTTTGTTCGCGCAAGTCTTTGGCGAGCTGTTCGAGCCCGTTGCGCTCATTTCCAAGACGAGAGGCCAGCTCACGTGCATTGTCGGCACTGGCATAGGTGACCGATTCAAGGCGCTGCCGCTCATCCCCGATCTCAGCCGACATGGCTTTCATGGCAGAGAGAGCATGTCCCATTGAACGATCGACTTCGGCAGAGGCGCTCGACATTTCGCTCGCGAACGTTTTCGCTTCATCCGCCATGGTCTCAGCTGGAAGTAGAAGACGCGCAGCTGCTTCCAAGACGAGCGCATTCGCGGCGGTTGAGCGCGCTTGCTCTCGCGCCATCATTCCAGACAGGACAAGCATCAGGCCTGGCAAAATGATGGCAATCAAACCCGCAACCACGAGCGTTGGGTCGAGCGCGCCAATCGTTTCTGCGCCGAGCATCGCCACCGTGCCAACCAAGGCCGCGACCCACCATAAGAAGGCCAGTCCCAGACCGCCCCAAGCGAGCCAGCCAGAAGCTTTCTGCGCCGCTTGCAAACGTTCGATTGCGTCGGAAGGGTTCATTTTATCGGGGGTAGGTGCGTCACTCATGATCTAAAGTATACTCTCGACTGGGGCAAAAATGCGAGACTCCACAGCATTTCAACCGTGTCATGCTTGCAATGGTTACACCAAATTGACGTTTTACGGAATAGGTTCTGTGTTAATGGGCTGTAATTGTTGAATTATTCTAATCATTAAAGCGCAGCAACATGCGGGTTTCTATCGTGGATTGCGCTCAATTGCACCAATTAGGTTCGCCTGAGACGCGATTTTCAGTGCGGTCACTTCTATTGGCAGGAGAATATCGCCGATTGCGTGACGTCGATACTGGGTTGAAGGAAGGTGCTTGGGGTAGCGCGCACAGTGAATTCATCACAGAGAATTGCAGGCTCTCCCGCTCAGGGGGGCTTGCTTTGTTGTGTTTGCAATGGTTTTGCAGGCCAACCAAACTGGTTACGCACAAAAAACGAAAACGTGTCGATTGACACATTTGGGAATCGAACCATGTTCAGGCCGTTTGCGCGCTCGGCGGCGATGGCGAACACGGCTCAAGGAGAGGACTAACCATGGCAGCGCTGGACACCCATTCAAAAATCGATCTGATCGGCTTCAACTTGAAGATGCTGGCGCGCGGCCAGAAGCGCTCGCTTCTGATCAGCGCAGGCGCTGCAGAGGACAAAGAGTTCTTGCTCGAAGCTTGCCGCAAAATGTCCGACATCGGGGTCGGTCTTTATGCGACGCCCGGCACGCACCGCTTCTTGGCTGAGAAAGGTGTTGAGTCCATCGCAGCGCGGAAGATCTCCAGCGATGAAGAGCCAAATATCAAAACGCTGATCCAAGACGGCAAAGTTGATTTTGTGGTCAACATTCTGACCGGTGACTCGACCTATGACGAAGCCTCTGACGCCGCCAGCATTCGCTCGCTGTCCGTAAAGCACGGTATTCCGCTTTATACCGACCGTCAGGTCGCCCGCGACACGATTGAATTGGTCCTGTCTGATCTCGAAGAGGGGACCTATTCCTATAAGATGGGCGGCGAAGATCGTCCTTGGGATTTGCGTACCCGGTTCCTCGAACTGGTTCGTGAGCGCGGTGGTTGGTCGAACCATCACGGCCATTTCGACAAGGCCTATCTTATCTCTCCAGAGAACCTCGCTCTGGGCTTCGCCGATATGGAGAAGAAGTGGGAACTCTACCGTCACCTAAAAGAGAACTACACGCACGAAGATCTGGTCGAACGGATTTCGCGTGCGCTGCAAACGGTCGTCGACCAAGGCTCACAATATTGCCGGACCATGGTGGACGCGGACAGCATTATTGGCCTCAAGCCAATCCACGCCGCCGTCGAGGTGAAAGAGCGTTTCAAAGACAAAATTCGCTTTGAAATCGGGGTTCAGCCACTCGAAGGCGTTTTGGACGAAGCCTCTCGCGAGCAATATATCGAAGCGTGTAAACTCGCTGATTTCTGCGGCGGTCTGCCGTCTCGCGATCGCCCGCAAGAAGAGAAGCACCTCGACATCGTCATGCAAACGGCGAAAGAGCTCAACAAAATGGTCGAGGTCCATGTCGACCAAGAGAACAATCCGTTCCAGCACGAGACCGAACTGCTCTGCTTGAAGACAATCGAGCACGGCATGCAGGGCCGCGTCTATGGCATCCACTCGATCTCAGTGTCTGCGAAAGATGAGAGTGAGCAAGACCGCATCGTCGCGCTTTGTAAGGAAGCCGATGTTGGCATCGTCATCTGCCCATCTGCCGCTCTCTCAATGAAGCAGCTGCCGATGCAGGGACCACTCCACAACTCTATCGGACCGTTCGTGAAGCTGAAAAATGCTGGCGTCCGCACCTATCTCGGCATCGACAATATTGCTGACCTGTTCATGCCGATCGTCGACGGCGACATGTGGACTGAAGTGCGCATGCTGATGGAGGCGTGCCGTCACTATGACATGGAGCAAATTGCCGACTGGGCGTGTGAGCCACCGCTTCACGTGCTGAACGAGCAAGCGGCTAAGGTTGCGGCCGAATAGGGGATAACCCTGCGGCCAGAGGAAGCATTGGTTTGCGCCTCTGACTTTGACATATAAACAGACAAGAGGCGGACCGTGGTGGCCCGCCTTTTTCTTAAAGAGGCCCCATGCTCGCAGAGATTGGACAGATTGCCTTGATCCTCGCGCTATTGATCAGCGCGCTGCAGGGATGGCTCGGGCTTCAAGGCGCGCATCAGAATGACCGCCGGGCGATGGCTTTCGCCGACCGCGCCGCGATCGCACAGGCCATGTTCTGTATTCTCGCTTTTGCGCTGCTCGCGCATGCCTTCATGATCTCAGACTTCAGCGTGAAACTGGTCGCTACCAATTCGCATACGACCAAACCGATGATCTACAAGTTCAGTGGCACCTGGGGGAACCATGAAGGGTCCATGCTGCTCTGGGTGATGGTCATGGCGCTGTTTGGCGCGGCCATGGTTTGGTTTGGGAAGACCCTGCCGTCTGGCTTGAGGTCGCGGGCGATTGCCATTCAAGGCCTGACCACGACGGGGTTTCTGGCCTTCTTGATCTTCACCTCCAATCCGTTCGAGCGCTTGTCGCCGATTCCAGAGAATGGCGTGGGACTGAACCCGCTCTTGCAAGATCCCGGCTTGGCGCTGCATCCGCCCTTCCTGTATCTCGGCTATGTCGGATTCTCGGTCGCGTTTTCGTTTGCTGTCGCGGCTTTGATTGAAGGCCGGGTTGATGCGATGTGGGCGCGCTGGGTGCGTCCTTGGGTTCTGATGGCGTGGAGTTTCCTCACCATTGGCATCGTGCTCGGCAGTGTCTGGGCCTATTATGAACTCGGCTGGGGTGGCTGGTGGTTCTGGGACCCGGTCGAGAATGTCAGCTTCATGCCGTGGCTTGCAGGGACCGCGCTCTTGCACTCGACCCTTGTTGCGCAGGCGCGGGGAAGCTTCATCCGCTGGACGCTCCTGCTGGCGATTACAACCTTTTCCCTCAGCCTTGTCGGGACCTTTATCGTTCGATCTGGTGTTCTCACCAGTGTGCACGCCTTTGCGGTCGATCCCGATCGAGGTATCTTCATTTTGGGGCTGCTGATCCTGTCGACCGGCGGCGCCTTGGCGCTATATGCCCTGCGCTCGAACCGGATTGCTCATGGCGCAAGCTTTGAGTTTGAAAGCCGTGAAGCGGGTCTCGTCCTCAACAATATTTTGCTCGTCGTCTCCACGGCGACCGTCTTCCTGGGCACATTCTATCCGCTCGTGATCGACGCCATGACCGGCGACAAAATTACGGTCGGCCCCCCTTATTTTGAGCTTACCTTTGGACCGATCATGGCGGTGCTCATCCTCTTCATGGCGGTCGCTCCTTTGATGAAATGGCGCAGCGATAACTGGCGGCGCATTCGCAAGATACTCTTCGTTATGGCAGCGCCTGCGGTTCCTCTCACGATTGCGGTCATGGTTTTTGGAAAGACTGTGTTCGGCGCGCTCGGGATGGGGCTTGCGGTCTGGTTGTTCTTCGGGACAGCAGCGAATTATGCACGCAAGCTGCGGCTCGGTGAAACCAAGAGCACGCTCGGGAACCTCCTCAAGCGTTTTGCACTCCTGCCGGGCGCGACTCATGGATTTGCGCTTGCGCACCTTGGCCTCGCGGTCTGCACGGTTGGCGTTGTCGCCATGGGCGTCTGGGCGGACGAAGAAGTGGACCGGCTCAAAATCGGTGAGAGCATCTCCGTTTCGGGCTACGAGTTCCGCCTTGAGGGCGTTGACCGGGCGCAGGGACCGAACTTCATCGCGGAAACAGGCCGCGTGGTGATTGAACGGAACGGCAATTTCGTTGCAACCCTCAATCCCGAGCAACGCATGTATCCGGTTGAACGCAACAACACGACCGAAGGCTCGATGGAAGTTGGTGCACTTCGAATTCTCTATGCCGCGAAAGGCGAAGGGAACCCAGAAGACGGCTGGGTGGTGAGCGTCTATTATCACCCCTTGGTGATTTGGATTTGGATTGGCGCGCTGATGATGGCAGTGGGCGGATTGGTGTCTGTCGCGGATCGGCGTCATGCGTTTGCGGCGCGGCGGGCGAAACCTTCGTCCGCGCAACCTGTAGCGGCGGAGTAGAGAGATGAAACTATCGCGTTTGCTGCCCGTCGGACTCTTCGGGGTTTTGGTGATCTTCCTGGCGATCGGTTTGACCCGCGACCCAAGTGTTATCCCAACTGAGATGATCGATCGCGAAATGCCCGCGTTCGAGCTGACGGAATTACGAGATGAAGCCGTCACCGTGAGCCAAGCCGATTTGGTTGGCGAAGTGACGCTGGTCAATGTGTTTGGATCTTGGTGCTTCGCCTGCCTGCAAGAGCATCCGACTTTGATGGAATTGTCGCGAGACGACACGGTTCGCATCGTCGGCATCAATTGGCGCGATGACCGCGAGGACGCATTGGCCTGGCTGGTGAAACATGGCGACCCATACGACGCGATCGTGTTCGATGCCGAGAGCGAGCTGGTGATTGAGATCGGCGTTACCGGCGCGCCAGAAACGTTCGTGCTCGATCCGTCTGGACGCATTCGGTATAAACAAATTGGGCCGATCACACCTGAGGTTTGGAGCAAGACGATCCGTCCGGTCATCGACGCGATTGAAAGTGAACCGGTGTCATGAGGGCGTTGATCGTACTCCTCCTGGCTGCGCTGTGGTCCGCAGCGATTGTGTTCGCCCAGGAGGGCACGGCAGAAACGCCAGAAGAGGTGGACGCGCGAACCGAGGCGATCTCAAAGACCCTGCGCTGCGTCGTCTGTCAGAACCAGTCGATTTATGATTCCAACGCGCCGCTCGCCGAAGACATGCGCAACCTGGTCCGCAAACGCGTCGAAGCGGGCGATACGAATGACGAAGCGCGCGAATATCTGCGCGAGCGTTATGGCGACTACGTTTTGATGTCGCCGCCTTTGCAAATGAACACGATCCTGCTTTGGACCGGGCCGATTTTCCTCGTCCTGATCGGGCTGATCTGGTTCCTCGCGCGTTTAAGGTCCGGGCAGGCCGTGCCGGACCGCGAGGCGCTCAGCGAAGCTGATAAAGCCCGCATTGCGGAAGCCCTAAGCGAGCCGCCGAGCGCCAAATGATCTGGGTTATCTTCTTCATCCTCTTGCTCGTGACGGGCGCTTACTTGGTGTTTCCGTTCCTGAGGACCGCGCCTGAAGCCGGGCCTGGCGCCTTGGAGGAAGCCAAGCAGCAGCGCGCAACGGTTGACCTCGATGAGGCCGCCGGGCGCCTAAGCTCGGATGCCGCCGTGGAAGCGCGCGATGCTCTGGACCGCCGGATCCTGGACCTGCTCGATGCGCCGGAAAAGATCGCG
Organism: Pseudomonadota bacterium; assembly: GCA_038526515.1. Classification (GTDB taxonomy): domain Bacteria; phylum Pseudomonadota; class Alphaproteobacteria; order Caulobacterales; family Hyphomonadaceae; genus Henriciella. The sequence continues at coordinate 49,544 of JBCBGS010000001.1, forward strand.
TCAGAGCGCAAGCTAAAATCAGCCGTAATGGCGATCGTGCCAGCGGTTCTGCTGCTCGGCGGTGTCGGCGTCTATACCCAAGTCGGGAGCCCAGGCCTCCAGCCCATCAGTTTCGCAGAGTATCAAGCCCAGCAAGCCGCGGCCTTACCCGATACGTTGGACGGCCTGGTCGTTGAGCTCAAAGATCGCCTCGAAGCCGATCCTAACCCTCCGGCTGAGGGATACGTCTTGTTGGCGCGGTCTTACTTGCGGCTTGGTCGGATCGAAGAAGGTCTCGCCGCCTATAATGTCGCGATCGACCTGTCACAGGGTGATGAAAATATCGTGGGTGAACGCCAGCGCGTTTTACAAATGCTGCAGGACCGCGCTGCGGCCCCGGCCATCGATCCGGAAGCCCGCGCTCGAATTGAAGCTATGACGGCGGATGAACAGGCCGCGATGATTGAGGGCATGGTCGAAGGACTGGCCGTGCGCCTAGAGCAAGACCCCAATGATATTGAGGGCTGGCTGCGACTCATAAGGGCCCGCGTCGTCATGGGAGACGCGGAACAGGCGCGCCTCGATTTGGCATCTGCGCTGACAAACTTTCCGTCCGGAACGGAAGAGGGTGCAATGCTGGAGAACCTCGCCGCAGAGCTCTTGCCACCTGTCTCTGATACCCCAGAATAATAAGCTTCGCTGCACGCGATCTAGGATGGGTGTTGACATCGCTGTCACGTATTGCGTAGGGCTAGGATAAGGACGAGCACGTACTCGCTCCAGGGAGGATTATAAGTCATGTCATTGGACACCATCGATCTGGTGATCGTCGGCCTATATGCGGTCGCGCTTTTCGCCATTGCTGTTTTCGTGTCCCGCGAGCCTGCGGGTGAAACTAAGGATACTGAGGATTACTTCCTCGCCGGCAAAGCGCTGCCTTGGTGGGCGATTGGTGCCTCCTTGATCGCCGCGAACATTTCAGCCGAGCAAATCATTGGTCAATCCGGGCAGGGCTTTGTGGTCGGTCTCGCGATCGCGGCTTATGAGTGGCAGGCGGCCTTGGTCTTGATCATCGTCGCGGCTTTCTTCCTGCCAATCTTCTTGAAGCGCGGGATCTATACGATGCCGCAATTCCTCGAGACCCGGTTCGGGCCGAGCGTGAAAACGATTATGGCCGTGTTCTGGATCTTCCTGTTTACCGCCGTGAACCTAACCACAGTGCTCTATGGCGGTGCGTTGGCTATCCAAGCAGTGACCGGCCTCGGCGTGTTTACAGGTATGGCCATGCTGGCTGGCTTTGCGCTTCTCTATTCTCTTTATGGTGGTCTTAAAGCGGTCGCGCTGACCGACATTATTCAGGTCGTCATCCTGATCCTTGGCGGCTTCGCGATTACGATCCTCGTGCTCTCAATGGTCGGCGGAGATCGCGGTGCCATGGGTGGCCTCAATACATTGATGGGCGAGCTACCAGGGCACTTCGAGATGATCCTCGACCGCGATCATCCAAGCTATGGTGATCTGCCCGGCATTTGGACGCTGCTGGGTGGTCTATGGGTGCTTCACTTCTCGTATTGGGGCTTCAACCAGTACATCATTCAACGAGCCCTTGGCGCGGAGAATTTGGCTGAAGCGCAAAAGGGTCTCGCCTTTGCTGCGCTGTTGAAATTCCTCATTCCATTGATCGTCGTGATCCCGGGAATCGCAGCGCTTTGGCTGGCCCAAAACGGGTTGCAGGGTCTGAGTGAAGAAGCGCTGAGTGCGAAACCTGACAGCACCTATGGGGCGCTGATGGCGCTGATGCCTGTCGGTATTCGCGGCTTGATCTTTGCGGCTTTGGTCGCGGCGATCGTGTCGTCACTGGCGTCGATGATCAACTCAATCTCGACCATCTTCACGATGGATATCTATCGCGATTATGTCGCCAAAGACCGCGCTGAGGGACACTATGTTCTGATCGGCCGGGTGACGGCGGCAATCGCTATGGTGATTGCTTTGTTCCTCGCGATCCCACTGCTTGGCGGCGGGACGAGTATCTTCCAGACCATTCAGGAATATACCGGCTTCGTGGCCCCAGGCATCGTTGCGGTCTTCTTGCTTGGCTTCTTCTGGAAGCGCACCAACACGGCAGGTGCCTTCGCGCTGCTGATTTCGTCAGTGGTCTTGTCGCTGCTCTTCTTCACAGCCTCCGGGTCAGAAGGTGGTGGCGTTGCTTCTGTACTCGGCCCGATCTTCAATCCGATCCTCGGCCTGGCGGACTTTGACGTCACCAATATGCCATTCGTTGTGCGGATCTGGTTCATCTTCTTGATCTGTGTGCTCATCGGCGTGGTTGTATCTCTGCTGACACCGCCGCCAGAAGAGGACCAACCCGTCCAGTTGGGCGATATCAGCTTCGCAACCAACACGACGTTTAAAGTCACCGCAGGTGTTGCGATTGCCATCCTGATCGGCCTTTACGCGGCCTTCTGGTAAGTCTTAGCAGCGTCGCTCAATGGGTGACGCTGCGAGAACATTTGCCAAGGCCCCCTCCGTGCGCCAGTTAAAGCGCTACAACTGTTAGGAGGGTGCCATGGCAACTGGCCGCGAATTTGACGTCATCGTTTATGGATCAACGGGCTATACGGGCCGTTTGGTCGCTGAGTATCTCGCCAAGACATATGGAACTGGCGGCGACGTCACTTGGGCGATGGCCGGACGCAGCGCTGAGAAGCTTGCGGCTGTGCGCGACGAAATCGGAGCGCCTGCGGATACACCATTCGTGGTCGCGGATGCGAACGACGCGGCGAGCTTGAAAGCCATGGTAGAACGGGCAGGCTGTATCTGTACAACTGTCGGCCCTTACCAGCTTTACGGAGAAGCCTTGGTCGAAGCCTGCGCGGCGGCCGGGACCGACTATGTCGACCTGTGCGGTGAGCCAGCTTGGATGCACGAGATGATCCAGAAGCATGAGAGCGCTGCGCAAGCGAGCGGCGCTCGTATTGTCTTCTCTTGCGGGTTCGACTCCATCCCATTCGATCTAGGTGTCTGGTTCACACAGGAAGCGGCGAAAGAGCGGTTCGGCAAGCCCGTCCCGCGCATCAAAGGCCGCGTCCGCAAGATGCAGGGCACGTTTTCTGGTGGTACTGCGGCGAGCTTTAAAGCGACCATGGCGTCTGTTGGCAAAGACCCGTCTCTGCTTGGCGTTCTGCAGAACCCGTTCAGCCTCACCATGGGCTTTCAAGGTCCGGATCAGCCGCATGGCATGAAGCCGGTTGAAGATGCTGACATTGGCAGCTGGTCTGCGCCATTCATCATGGCTTCAATCAATACCAAGAATGTCCATCGCTCAAACGCGTTGATGGGGCACTCTTATGGCGAAGACTTTGTCTATGACGAGATGATGCTGACCGGCCCGGGCGATCAGGGCAAAGCCGCGGCGGAAGCCATTGCCAGCATGGATATGATGGGCGGCGATGATGGCCCGAAGCCAGGCGAAGGCCCAAGCAAGGAAGAGCGCGAAGCAGGCTTCTATGATGTCATGTTCCACGGCACGTCTGCGGATGGTCAGGTGATCATTGCTGGCGTCACCGGCGACAAAGACCCAGGTTATGGCTCAACCTCTAAGATGATTGCTGAGAGTGCGATCTGTCTCGTCAAAGACGATACAGGCACACCCGGCGGCATCTGGACGCCAGCGCCGGCTATGGGCGGTCACATCGTGAAGCGCCTGACAGAAAAAGCCGGACTGACCTTTACCGTCGAAAACTAAGACGAAACCACTTTGACGGTTGAGGCCGCGCGGCTTGCTTTGGCTCGCGCGGCCTCAATTGTTTCGGCATGCGCAATCGCGACACCCATGCGTCGTTTCTCATACGAGACCGGTTTGCCGAAGAGGCGGATCTGAGTGCCCGACTCAGCGAGCGCCTCTGCAACGTTTTCAAACGCCACGCCCTCAGCTTCTATGCCGCCATAGATCACAGCGCTGGCGCCTAGGCGATTGAGCGTTGTATCAACCGGAAGCCCGAGAATCGCGCGGGCATGCAGGGCGAACTCGCTTTGGTCCTGCGTCGACAAGGTTACCAGGCCGGTATCGTGCGGGCGCGGGCTGACCTCAGAAAACCAAACCTCATCGCCTTTGACGAACAGCTCGACCCCGAACACGCCGAGGCCGCCAATATCATCGGTGACTTTCTGTGCCATGCCTTGCGCGGCGTTCAGCGCCGCAGGGTTCATCGGTTGGGGCTGCCAGCTTTCAACATAGTCGCCGCCCTCTTGGCGATGTCCGACCGGCGCACAGAAACTCGTCCCATCGCGGTGGCGAACGGTGAGCAAGGTAATCTCATAGTCAAAGTCCACGGCGCCCTCGACAATGACGCGGACTTGATTGCCGCGTCCTGCTGTGAGGGCGTGATCCCAGGCGGCTTTGATATCTGCCGCGCTGTCGACTTTGGACTGGCCTTTGCCGGAAGAAGACATGACGGGTTTGACGAAGACGGGATAGCCGATCTTGGCGGCTTCGGCGGCAAGTGTGTCTGCGTCGCTGGCAAAGGCGTAGGGACTAGTTTTAAGGCCCAAAGTTTCGGCGGCGAGTCGGCGGATGCCTTCTCTATCCATCGTTAGTTGGGTAGCGCGGGCTGTCGGGATCACAGTCGCGAGACCGCTTGCCTCGATCGCGGCTAACTCATCGGTCGCGATCGCTTCAATTTCGGGCACGACGAGGTCTGGTTTTTCCCGCTCGATCACGGCGCGAAGAGCGGCAGCATCTGTCATGTCGATGACGTGGGAGCGGTGCGCGACCTGCATACCAGGCGCGTTGGCGTAGCGATCACAGGCAATCACCTCGACCCCAAACCGCTGCAGCTCGATGACGACTTCTTTGCCAAGCTCACCGGCCCCTAAGAACAAAACCTTTTTGGCGTTTGGAGACAGAGGGGATCCGATCCGGGTCATGACGTCGTCGCAGGTTTGTGGCGCTTTTTGATGGTGCCTGAAAAGTTGAGGACCGGGCGTCCATCGCCGGTGATCACGCCGCGTACAAAAGTGATGGAGCGTCCGCCGCCCATGACTTCGCCGCGGGCTTCAATCAGTTCACCTTCCAAAGCGCCTGACAGGAATTCTGAGGTGAAGGCCACGGTTACGCCGTAGCCGTCATTCTCGCTATTATGAGCCAGCGCGAACAGGGCGAAGTCGGCAAAGGTCATCAAGGCACCGCCATGCACCACGCCGCCAGCATTCATATGTTTGCGCTCAGCGCGGAAGGCGGCAACCATTTTGCCGTCATTGTCTTCCTTCAAATAGAATGGACCGGCGGTATCGTGTTCAAAGGGTTCATTCGGCCAAGTCGACCATCCCGCAAACTCGCCCTCAGTGATTAGCTTGGCTTCCATAAACAGCCCTCCTTAGAGCCTAACTTGCACGCTCCTTGGTCAAGTCTAGCTCTTACGCCGCGATAGGTTTGACCCCAGATACACTCGTCGCGCACCCAAAGAAGTGCTTCTTAAAGGTGACCTCCAGTCCCCGGGCGCGCAGCATCTCAGAAAATTCGGACGCGTCGCCAAAGTTCGTCGAATAGGTCCCGATCATCGCAAAGTCTTTTGCGCCGCTCAAAAAGAGTTTCTCAATGATTGGAAGGACCGTTTTTAGGTGAAACAAGTATAGTGGGCGAAGCCACCAACCTTTGGGATCCGATGCTTCGATCAAGGAAAAAACCGCGCCGGGTTTTAATACTCGGGCGATAAGGTCCGCTAAGCGCTCAAGCTGATCTTGGTTGAAAGTTTTTAGCCCAAACGTCGAGACCACGAAGTCCGCGCTCTCAGGAGGCAATCGCGTTTGAAGGATGTTGTCCGCGACAAATTCTATTTTGTGTGCACGCATTTGGTGTAGGCGGCGCATCGCCTTTTTGTGCATGCCGTCCGATATATCGATCGCTTTGATGCTGTCGATCCTGGAGTGTCGTTTTAGAAGATGCGGCCAGATTTCTCCCGTGCCGGACATCAAATCATATCCTAGTCCAGTAAGTTGCCGGTCGGTGCTTAAGTTTTTGACACAGTCACTTCGCCAGATTTCCGTGAATCCAAATGAACAAATGGTGCTGAACCAAATGTACTTTTGGGAGCAACGATCAAATACCTCTTTTACAAAGCTAGGATCGTAAATGTCATTGATGTTTGGATGTGTCATAGTAGAGCAGACCTATCACTTCGTAGTGTCAAATCTACCTGCCTCAACGTCACGGTTCGACTTGGCGCGTGGCTTCGTTATTGTGCGCTCTAGGAGGAACTGATCCATGGCTTTTGATCCTGAAATTCGCGATGCATTGATCGACCAGGTCCGTCGTTTTGTGCGGGAACGCTGCGTCCCTGCGGAAGCGCAAGTGGCTGAGGATGATTTGGTTCCAAGCGAACTTGTTCAAGAGATGAAAGAGCTGGGCCTGTTCGGCTTAGCAGTTCCAGAAGAGTATGGCGGCCTTGGGCTGGATATGGAGACCGAATGTCTGGTCGGGTTTGAGCTAGGCTGGACCTCGCCTGCGTTCCGGTCAGCTGCCGGGACGAATATCGGGATTGGCTCCCAAGCCCTGGTCTTGTTTGGAACCGAAGAGCAGAAAGAAAAGTATCTGCCCGGCATTGCCAGCGGCGAGATCGTGACCAGCTTTGCGCTCACTGAGCCTGAGGCCGGATCGGACGCCGGGGGCCTGCGCACCAAGGCGACGAAGGATGGCGACGCTTACGTTTTGAATGGCGGTAAGCGCTACATCACCAATGCGAATGTCGCGGACCTGTTCACGGTTATGGCGCGCACTAATCCGGATGAGCCAGGTGGCAAAGGCGTCTCGGCCTTTATCGTACCGCGCGACACAGAGGGTCTATCCGTCGGCAAACCAGAAAAGAAAATGGGCCAGCAAGGGGCTCACATTTGCGATGTGAACTTCGACAATGCGCGCGTCCCGTCCGAAATGATGGTCGCAGGCGAGGGTGAAGGCTTCAAAGTTGCGATGAGTGTGCTCGACAAAGGCCGTCTTCATATCTCCTCTGTTTGTACTGGGATGATGGAGCGTTTGATCAGCGAGATGGTCAATTACGCGATGGAGCGCGAACAGTTCGGCAAGCCGATCATGCAGCATCAGCTGATCCAAGCGATGATCGCAGACAGCCAGGCTGAAGCTTATGCCGCGCGCTGCATGATCCTGGACGCAGCCAAGAAACGCGATGCCGGTGAGCCGGTCACGATGCTGGCCTCATGCTGTAAGATGTTTGCCTCAGAGGCCGTTGGCCGGGTCGCGGATCGCGCGGTGCAAGTGTTTGGCGGCGCAGGTTATGTCGCGGATTATGGCGTCGAACGTTTCTTCCGCGACGCCCGTATTTTCCGCCTCTATGAAGGCACGACACAGATCCAACAGATCATCATTGCGCGCGAACTGAGCCGCGCTGCAAAACGCGGAGAGATTTAAATGGCCGATACTGAGCATGAGTTTGCACCGGAAGATGTCGGCCTGAATGCCGAGCGTCTGAACTATATCGCCGACTATTTCGACAAAGCCTATGTGAAGGATGGCAAGCTGCCTTGCATGGCAACCATGGTGTCGCGCAATGGTCAGATTGTGCACGAAACCTATCGCGGGAACACGCATCTTGAAGGTGGGTCACCGATTGGGCCGGATACGATCTTCCGGATCTATTCGATGACGAAGCCGATCACATCGGTGGCCGCGATGATGCTCCATGATGAAGGCATCATTCGGCTTGATCATGAGATTTCACGCTACATTCCAGAGTTTGCCGATACGCAGGTCTGGGATGGCGGTGACCTGAAAGACTATAAGACCCGCGCCCCAGATCGTCCGATGACCGTGCGTGACGCGTTCACCCATACGACCGGTGTCACCTACGGCTTCTTGTTCCAGCATGAAGTTGATGCCCTGTATCGCGGTGAGAAGATCGGAAATCTTGGTGAAGGCGACGGCGAGACGCTCGGCGAAATGTGCGCGCGTATCGCCAAACTCCCGCTGGTGTTCAGCCCGGGCGAGCGTTGGAATTATGGCCACTCGACAGATATTCTCGGCCGCGTTGTTGAAGTTGCCAGCGGTCAGACGCTGGATGTCTTCTTCCGCGAGCGTATTTTTGAGCCGCTCGGCATGGTCGATACGGACTTCTATGTCCCGGAGAGCAAGCTCGACCGGTTGATGGCGTGCTATGCCAAAAACCCGATTACGGGCGAGGTCACGCTGAGTGATGGGGCAGGGACAGATAGCAAAGCTTATCAGACACAGCCCAAGCTTTTGAATGCTGGGGGCGGGCTCGTCTCCACGCTCCGAGACTATCACAGGTTCTGTCTGATGCTGCTGCAGGCTGGTAGCTTGGAAGGCGCGCGCTTGCTGGGTCCTAAAACGGTTGAGTTTATGCGAATGAACCATCTGCCGGATGGGAAGACGATCAAAGAGATGGGCGATCAAACCTTCTCGGAAGCGCGCATGGAAGGCAATGGATTTGGCCTTGGTGGATCGACCGTTGTCGACGTCGCGGAGACCCTGACGCCCGGGTCGCCTGGCACTTTCAGCTGGGGTGGCCTCGCCAACACATTCTTCTGGATCGATCCGGTTGAAGAGATCATTGCGATCCAAGCGACCCAGATGATTCCGACGGGATGCTATCCGATCCGTCCGCAATTCCAGCAGCTGGTTTACGCTGCGGTGGATTGGTAGCGTAGGACGCGAAACATTCTGTAAAATCACGTGTTGATTGGGGTATTTTCTACCGCAAAATGAGAAAATCGACGCTTTAGTAGGCATGTCAGCGTTGTCAGGCTTGCCAAGTCGCAAAAAAATCCCATGTTCCCCCGCGTAAGTCCCGAAAACGCGCCGGTGCTTGGTCCGGTAGACAGATAGCGGGTCACCCACCGGAGGATTTGAATGACGAAATTGGACAACCCGTTCCACACTTATGTAGAAGACCTATTCGCCAATCTTGGCCGTATCCGTATTCGGAAAATGTTTGGCGGCGCCGGGGTCTATTCCGGCGAAGACATGTTCGCACTGATCGACAAAGACCGTGTGTACGTGAAATCAGACGACACGCTGAAAGAGCATCTGGAATCAGAAGGCGGAGAGTCGTTTGAATGGACCAACCCGAATACCGGGAAGACCATTCGCATGAGCTATGTCTCCTTACCTGTAAATGCACTCGATGATCGCGACGAAGCTTCGGCTTGGGGCCGCAAAGCGCTCGATGTTGCTATTCAAGCACGCCGCGCGAAGGTGAAATCTCCGCGCCGCATGACTTTTTAAGTCTGGTCGCTTAGCTGTTCCGGAAATTCGCGGGACGCTTCTCTATAAATGCCTGCACGCCTTCCCGGAAATCGGGTTGGCGGCCCGCAGTACGCTGCGCGAAACGTTCTGCTTGAAGCTGACTGTCAAAGTCATTGTCTTCTGCCTGCCAAACCAAGTCACGGATCAATGCGAGCGCTTGTGTCGGACCATCGGCCAACCGTTTCGCATAGGCCTGCGCCTCGTCCATCAGTTTGTCATCCGCGACCACACGGTTGATCATGCCCCATTCGAGGGCTTGTTCCGCCGGGATTTTATCCCCGAACAAAGTCATTTCCATCGCTTTCGCCCGGCCGACCATGCGCGGTAGTAGGAAAGTCGAGCCACCATCTGGAACGAGCCCAATGCGGCGGAAGGCCTGAAGGAAGTAGCCGCTCTGACCGGCGATAATGAAATCGCCCATCAGCGCGATCGAGCAGCCAACGCCGGCAGCAGCGCCGTTGACGGCCGTGATGATCGGGTGCGGGTGGGTGCGCATCGCCTTGATGAATGGGTTATAGTGGGAATCGAGCGCTTTACCGGCATCTGGCTTCCCTTGCGCGGGAGCGCCATCGGGCCGCGCTGATAGGTTCGCGCCGGAACAAAATCCGCGGCCATTCCCAGTCAGGATCGTACAACGCGCTTCGTCCGCGGCGTTTTCGATCGCGAGCGACAATTCCTCGATCGTATCCATGCCTGCGGCGTTCATGGTCGATGGATCATTGAAGGCGATCGTGGCGATATCGTCGACGACCTCATAAGAAATCTTCTTGAAGCTCATGGCGCTCTCCCGTTTTTACCCAATCTATTCAGCTCTGCAGCGCTGAAAACCGTGACGTGGGGGCAGGCGGATTTGTTTTGTGTTCTGGCGTTTCTAGGTTATCCTTTACGTCAACGATAATACACCCCGGAGGATTAAATGGCATTGGACGGACTTTCAGCAGATGGCATGGGTGCCATTCTCGCCAAACAGAAGGCAGCCCACATTCGAGACGGCATTCCGTCAGCGGCCCAGCGCGAAGCGTGGATCGATAAGTCAATTGACCTCCTGGTAACCCATGGCGACGCGCTCGCAAAAGCCATGGCCGAAGACTTCGGGCACCGCTCTGTTGATCAGTCGAATCTGACGGATATTGCGGGCTCTATCGGCGCGCTCAAATTCTCCAAAAAGCATATGCGCAAGTGGATGCGCCCAGAGAAGCGCGGCGTGGAATTCCCGCTCGGCCTGCTGGGCTCGAAGGCGCAGATCCAATATCAGCCGAAAGGCTCGATCGGCATTATCAGTCCGTGGAACTTTCCGGTGAATTTGACCTTCGCGCCGCTCGCTAACGTCTTTGCGGCGGGCAACCGCGCGATGATCAAACCGTCTGAGTTCACGGAAAAGACCAGTGAGCTAATGGCTGAACTGATCGCCAAATATTACACCGAAGAAGAAGTGGCTGTGGTGACCGGTGGCCCCGATGTCGGCGCCGCGTTCACACAGCTTCCATTCGATCACATCGTCTTCACCGGCGCGACCTCCATTGCGCACCATGTGATGCGCGCCGCAGCGGACAATCTCGTGCCGCTCACCCTGGAGCTTGGCGGGAAGTCGCCTGTTGTCTTAGGCAAATCTGCGGACGTCCAAAAAGCGGCGAGCCGGATCATGGCAGGTAAGACGCTGAATGCTGGCCAAATCTGCTTGGCGCCAGACTATGCTTTCGTGCCGGAAGAGAAGACCGGTGAGTTTGTCGGAGCCGCTCAGGCCGCCGTGGGTAAGATGTTTGCGGATGGCTTGAAAGACAATGATGACTACACATCGATCGTCAACCAGCGCCACTATGACCGCCTGAACTCTTACCTGGATGATGCGCGCGAAAAAGGCGCTGAAGTGATTGAAATCAATCCGCAGAATGAGAATTTCAGCCAGCAGCCGCACCACAAAATGGCGCCGCATATCGTGCTCAATCCAACCGATGATATGAAGGTGATGCAGGACGAGATTTTCGGACCGATCCTGCCGCTGAAATCATACAATGATACCAAAGACGCGGTTGCTTACATCAATGACAATCCGCGTCCGCTCGGCCTCTATTATTTTGGGGATGATGCCAATGAGCGCGACATGGTGCTCAACAACACCACATCAGGCGGCGTGACAGTGAACGATGTGATCTTCCACGTCGCTCAAGAAGACCTGCCATTCGGCGGCGTCGGTCCATCCGGAATGGGCGCCTATCATGGCCGCGATGGCTTCTATGAGTTCAGTCATAAGAAAGCGATCTACACCCAAACCGGCAACGAGATCCTCGCGATGATGCGCCCGCCTTACGGCGATAAATTCCGCAAACAGGTCCAAGGCCGCATCAAGAAATAGGCGTCAGTCTTTATCATACGGAAAAGCCGTCCTTCGGGGCGGCTTTTTTAGTTGGTGACGGGCATGTGCTCCGCCAAAAACGCATCCATAGCGCGCAGGGTTTGCATTCGTGTATCGGCTACAGAAAGCCAGTGATCTTCGCCCTTGAGTTTCACCAGCTCAACCTGTTTGCCAGCGCGTTTCAGCGCGCTACGCATCCGCGTGCTTTGCGTATATGGAACAACCGTATCATCATCGCCATGGATCAGGAGGATGGGCGCTGTTGCGTTCTCGGCGAAATTGGCGGGTGAGATGGATTGCAACTTCTTTCGCCGCGCATCGCCTTCCGCCATCACATCTTCCCAATAGCTGACGACCCAGTGATTCCTGCCATGATCGCGCTTTTCGGATTGCAGCATTCTGTTCAGGTCACTGACCGGTGCGATCGCAATGGCGCATTTGTAGAGATCCGGCGTAAACACAGCCCCCGCGAGCGCCGCATATCCGCCATAACTGGCGCCGACAATGCAGACATTCTCCGGATCAACATAGCCAGCTTTGACGAGCGCGTTGACGCCGTCAGTGAGATCGCTCTGCATCTTGCCGCCCCATTCGCCGCGACCGGCATCTTCGAACTCCTCGCCAAAACCGGTCGACCCCCGAAAGTTTGGCTGAATGACGAGATAGCCGCGATTGGCAAAGAACTGAGCTATCCAATCGAAATCGAACCCATCATATGATGCCGGACCGCCATGCGGCAGCATGATAGCGGGGATCGCGCCAGACTGACCTGGGCTGAAATCAGGAGGAATCGTGAGGATCGCCTGGATCGTTAAGCCATCCTGCGCTTTGTATTCAATGCTCAGCAAGGGGCCTATGGCTTCACTCGGTATAGCGGGGCGGGCGCGCCCCGCGATTTGAAGCTTGTCCGTCTCCACCTCATGCAACAACCAAACGTCGCCAATGGTGGCTTCAAAAGCACGATACAGAACGGTCCCGCGATCATCGGTCCAGGAGTCGAGATAGATCGTTGCCTGTGGCAGCTGCGCCGAAACACCTGCCACACTTTTCTCGAGTGCCGGATCCAGAAAGGCGTAGCTTGGTTCAACACCAGCATAACGCAGGCCGAGTATTTTGCGATTGGCGTCGGAATAGATGCGTTCAATCTCTGTTTTGTTTGGCGGGAACACCGGACCTGAAACTTCGCCGTCGAAGCCTAGCTTCATGAGCGTATCGAACCCATCCTTATCGTTTTTGATGAAAACGAGCCCGCTTTCATCCGGCATCACGCCGAGGATCGAAACGGGAAGAATTTCATCCTCGATTTCGAAGATCGTTTTCCACTTTTTGTCGATATAGGCCTGAACGGAGTACAGGTTCTTCTTGTTATTGTAGCGCTCTCTTGCGAGGACGCGACCTTGCTCGCCGACAAACCAGTCCCGCGTATCATTCGTACCTTTCTGATAGCGCAAACCCCGCGGGTTCTTAATGTCGACCTTGAGCAAGTCATAAGTCGGCGAGCTGTATTTAGGCCCCATATAAGCGGGCATCAAAATTTGGCCGGGAGAGCTTCCGTGCCCGATAATGCCGCCTAATCCGCTTTGTGCGGGGAACATGTCTTTTGTGCCCTTGAGTAATTGGCTGACTTTTTGCGTGTCGAGGTTCATCACGAACGCACCGGAATATTCATACTCCCCTCGGAATCCGTATGTGCTCGTCGTCTTCGAGGCGTGTAAGATGAGGTTATTTCGGTCGTAAAATTCAATCCCGCGCGCTTTGCTGTTCTCTATGCCGAGTTGAACAGGCGCATCGCCCTCTAGGCTGACGATTGCCAGACGCGTGCCCACATCCAGATTTGCGATCGTTGCGAGTTTCGTTCCATCCGGAGAAATTTCTGCCGACGAAATTTGAGGCAGTGCGCCATAGGCTTCCAGGGGTGGGCGAGGATAATCGGACTGGGCGTTTGCAAGACTCGTCGAAGCGCCAAAAAGCCATATCGCCGTAAATATTATCGTCCGCATGTCTCTCTGCCTCTATTGTATAGAGACAGATTAGATTTGTATTTGTTTCGCGCAAGCGAAACTTATTTTAAGAAAGCGGGAACGTCGTCGCCGAAGCCTTTAACCTCGTCTGGAGCCGGCTCGAGGATGAGGTCATCATCTTTTCGCTTATAATCGCGTTTCGGGCGATCTTTGCGGTCGCGTTTTGGCTTTGGTGTTTCCGCTGTTGCTTCCTCAGAAACCGCTTTTTCGGAACCTGCTTCCTCGACCGGTTCACTGCGTTCTTTGCGTCCGCGTGAGCGGCCACGACCTTCGCCACGCTCTCCGCGATCGCGGCGGCGTCCGCCTCGGTCTCCGCGGCCACGTCTGCGGTCGCCATCGGTAGGCAGACCTTCCAGCTCTTCCGCGAGGCCTTCTGGCATGTATTCTTCAACGTCGGTCTTGATCAGCATCATCACACCGCGCCAGCCTTTGGCATCATCCGGTCCGACGATCGTGAAGCTTTCACCTTCACGTCCGGCGCGGCCTGTTCGGCCAATGCGGTGGACATAGTCTTCGTCTTTTGGTGGCGGCGCATAATTGAACACATGACCAACATCCGGAATATCGAGGCCGCGGGCTGCGACGTCAGATGCGACCAGCAATTGCAGCTCACCTTCCCGAAACTTATTCAGCGTCTCCATCCGCGCGCTTTGCGGTAGGTCGCCATGGATTGGCGAAGCACTGAAGCCATGCTTGGTCAACGATTTGGCGACGATGTCGACTTCACGCTTTCGGTTACAGAAGACGATGCCGTTCTTTACGTCTCGACTTTCGATCACGCGGCGTAGCGCTGTGCGTTTCGCTTTGTCATCGCCGCGCTCGATTTTGACGACATGCTGCTTGATCGTCTCAGCTGTTTTGGATTGGCGTGCGACCTCAATCCGGATCGGATCTTTCTGGAAGGTCTTTGCGAGCCGCGCGATCTCTTTCGGCATGGTTGCAGAGAAGAGCAGGGTCTGGCGGCGCGGTGGCAGGAGCTTACAGATCTTCTCAATGTCCGGGATGAAACCCATGTCGAGCATGCGGTCGGCTTCGTCGATGGTGAAGACCTCGACGCCCGTCAGCAGGATCTTGCCGCGTTCAAATTGGTCGATCAGGCGGCCAGGAGTGGCGATCAGAACATCGACGCCGCGGGTCAGCTTCTGTTCCTGGTCTTTGAAACTCACACCGCCAATCAGCAGCGCCATATTGAGTTTCAGGTCTTTGCCATAGGTTTCGAAATTCTCGGCGACTTGTGCCGCGAGTTCGCGGGTTGGGCAGAGGATTAAGCTGCGCGGCATCCGAGCGCGTGCCCGACCTTTCGCCAAGCGGTGCATCATGGGCAGCGTGAAGGCCGCGGTCTTACCGGTTCCGGTTTGGGCGATACCCGTGACGTCGCCGCCCTTTTTAATGACGGGGATCGCTTTTTCTTGGATCGGGGTGGGGTGCTCATACCCGGCGGCGTCAATCGCAGTTTGAATGCGCGGATCGAGGTTTAGCTCAGCGAATGTAATCTTTGGTTCGTCAGTCAATGTGTTGTCCAGCTGGAGGGTCTATAGTCGGTCTCATCAAGCTGCTCCGAATTGAACAGCGGGGCCGACTTAGAATCACTGCGCCGGCAAACATGTTGCGCCGCACATAGTGCAAAAAAGCCCACCGGCAAAGGTGGGCTCTTCAGTCTCTGAGAGAGTGTGGTTTTTCGGTTGCCGTAAATTCGGCAAGATCCAATTAGGAAGCATCCGCCAAGTTTTGGTTGGCGAAGTCCCAATTGACCAGGTTGTCGAGGAAGCTCGCCATATAGTTTGGACGAGAGTTCTGGTAGTCGAGATAGTAAGCGTGCTCCCAAACATCCATCGTCAGGAGCGGCGTTACGCCAGCTTCTGTCAGAGGGGTCTCTGCGTTTGGCGTTTTGGTGATGGCGAGCTTGCCGTCTTTCAAAACCAGCCAGGCCCAACCAGAGCCAAACTGACCGCCGCCGGCTGCTTTAAACTGAGTTGCGAACTCGTCGTACGAACCAAAGTCACGATCGATCAGTTCTGCGATCTTACCGTGTGGGGCGCCGCCGCCACCTGGCTTCATAGAGTGCCAGTAGAAAGTGTGGTTCCAAACTTGCGCTGCATTGTTAAAGAGACCTGCTTTTGCCGCATCGCCGGCAGACGCCTTGACGATATCTTCCAGGGAAGCGTCTGCGAGGTCAGTTCCATCAATCAGTTTATTGAGGTTGGTGACGTACGCATTGTGGTGCTTGCCGTGGTGGAAGTTCAGCGTGTCTTCTGAGATATGCGGGGCAAGGCCGTCGCGGCCATAAGGTAGTTCTGGTAGGTCAAAAGCCATGTCATTGGTCTCCTTGAAGAATTTTTCGCTGTTTCTGCGCAGCCTTTGCCACAGATATGGGTTCCATGACCAGTCCTGCCAGTGATTCTCTGAAAGAAATTGTCGCGCGTTTGGATCAGCGGATTCAAACCGTCGACGAAGAACGTTGGTTGTCCAGTCGTTATGCGCCGGATGAGGCAAGACATGCCCTCATCATCTTGTACGCGTTTTACTATGAACTCGCGCGTGTTCGCATAGTCGTCACGGATCAGACGATGGGGCAGATCCGCTTTCAATGGTGGCGGGACGCGCTTGAAGAGTTGCAGCAGGGTGCGCCGTGCCAGCATGATGTCGTGCTCGCGCTCGCTTCGATCTTGCCGGTGTTGGAGGGGGGAGTAGAGCAGCTTGGGCGGTTGATCGAAGCCCATGAAGCCGCGTTCTTTTCTGAAGACCGGGCCGATGAGCCGGAAGATCAACTGGTTAGCATGGCAACGAAATTACTCGGCGATGAGACCGTTGCGTATGGAGGCATTGCACGCGAATGGGCGGCGCTCAGGCGCGGTGATGACGTGGACCAGGTTCAACCCAAGCTGAAGGTCAGCTCAGTGGTTCGCCCGGCCGTGGCGCATTTGCGACTGCGACATGCCTGGAAAAGAGGGCGGAAACTTTCGCCGCTTCAGAAGCGGTTAAGTGTCTTGTGCGCAATGCTAGCGGGTCGCGTTTAGCGATGTCGCGACAAAATAGTGAACAGTGTTCACTTTTTTCGGATCCGTACTACATAGAGACGCGATAAAGATAAAAAGAGGCCTCCCATGCTGCGTAAATCTGTTCTGGTTTCACTTTCTGCACTCGTTCTGGCGCTGCCAGGTCATTCGGAAACACTGCAAGATGCGCTGACAGCCGCCTTTCAAACCAACCCATCTTTGGACGTCCAACGCGTTGAGCTCGGCATTGCGCGCGAGCAGTTGAACCAAGCGCGCGGCGCGCGCGCCCCGACGGTCGATTTGTCTGCTTCAGGCGGCTACGAGTCTTTGGATAGCAATCAACCGATTGCCTTCAATGTCGGCGATCGCCCGATTGCCTCTGCACAATTACAAGCCACGCTGCCCCTCTACACAGGCGGGCGGATTTCGGCAGGGATCGACCAGGCCCAGGCGGGTATTCTGGCCGCCAACGCCCAATTCGATGGCGTATCGCAGGACCTCATCCTCAACGTCGTCACGTCTTATGTCGACGTTCTTCGTGACCGTGAAGCGATCCAAATCCGCGCCAATAGTGTGGCGCTTTTGGAGGAGCAACTGCGTGCCGCCACGGATCGATTTGAAGTGGGTTTTGCAACTCGTACCGATGTGAAGCAGGCCGAAGCCCGTCTGCAGGGCGCGAAGGCCGCGTTCTCCGGCGCGGAGGCCCAGCTCGAAGCGTCGCTGGCTGTCTATGAAGTCTTTGTGGGGCAGCCTGCGGGGGATCTCTCTCCCGTGGAGGAGGCGCCCGCAATCCCTGACACGTATGAAGCTGCGCTCGCAACCGCCCTTGCCGAAAACCCGGATCTGATCGCATTGCGTCAGGCAGAGAAAGCGGCAGAGCAGGGTGTCCGCAGCGCGAAAGGCGAGAGCAAACCTAGCCTGTCTTTGGTCGGAACAGCCAGCGCGCAAGAGACCTTTGATATCGAGGCCAGCGCCATCACACCGACTGGTGTATCGACCCTGCCAGCCGACAATTATCGCGATACCCAGGTCCGGCTTTTGGCGCAGGGCAGCGTTCCACTGTTCCAGGGCGGTATCTTACGGAGCCGCGTTCGGGCTGCACGCCTAGAGCGCGAACAAGCGCGGCTGCAAACGATCAATGCTGAGCGCCAGATCACCGCCAGCATCGCGCAAGCCTGGTATGGCAACATCGCCGCAGAGCAGGCCATTACGGCGTCAGAGCGCCAAGTTGAGGCGGCTGAGATCGCTTATGAAGGCGCGCAAGAAGAGTTAAGCGTCGGCACGCGAACCACGCTTGATGTGCTGGATCAGGAACAGCAACTGCTCGAAGCGCGTCTTGGTTTGATCGATGCGCGGCGCGATGCATTTGTGGCAACTCACCAACTTTTGCGCGCCATGGGGAATCTCGCCTACTAGGCGAGTTAGGGATATCAAGAATCCCGTGCTAATTAACTGAGTAATCCCTTGTTAACCGACCTGAAGTAGCCGGTTAATAGAAACAAACTCAGTGGACGTGGATATGGCCGAGCAAGCCCAAAAAGAACCGACCATGGAGGAGATCCTCTCTTCCATTCGCAAAATCATCGCTGATGATGATGCGCCAGCTCCGGAACCAGAAGCCGAAGTCGAAGCGACTGCAGACCTCGACAGCGTGTTTGAGGATGAGGCAGGTGCTGAAGACCTGACCACCGTCGAGAGCGAAGAGGACGTTCTGGCTGCGATCAGCCAGTCGATGGAAGACCTCACCGATGACGCTGAACCTGAGCTCGAGGTCGCGGAAGATGACGGTCTCGATTTCGTCGTTGAAGAAGATAATTTTGAGAGCTTCGAAGAAACTGATTTTGAAGGGGTAGAAGACTTTGTTGAGGCGGAAGCTGAACCTGTCGAAGACACGTTCGAACCTGCTCCTGAGCCTCAACCTGAGCCCGTGATTGAAGAGGAAGCTCCTATGGTCGCTAAGACTGCTCCGCTAACTGATACTGCCACCGTAACCGCCGCTGCTGGCGCACTCGGAAAACTGCTCTCGAACGTCGAGTTTGGCGAAGAAGCAGGCGGCACAACAACGATTGAAGGCTTGGTGCGCGAAATGATGCGTCCGATGCTGAAAGAATGGCTCGACGAGAACCTTCCGGGGATCGTTGAGAAGCATGTGGAAGCCGAAGTGCAGCGAATTGCACGCATGGCTGGCTAGACCCACACAATTCCTCTGCTAAAGAGACGGGCGCGCCAGAGATGGCGCGCCTTTTTCGATTCTACAAAGACCGACCGGACCGCATACAATGATCGACCAGCGTTTTGACCCCAAAGCCCACGAGCAACGCATCTATAAGCGTTGGGAAGACGCGGGCTGTTTCCGGCCGAGTATGGACACGTCGGCCGAGCCTTATGCGATCATGATCCCGCCGCCGAACGTCACCGGCAGCCTGCATATGGGGCACGCGCTGAACAATACGGTTCAGGACATCCTCTGCCGCTTCGAGCGGATGCGCGGCAAGAATGTCCGCTGGCAGCCCGGCATGGACCATGCCGGCATCGCCACACAAATGGTGGTCGAGCGGCAATTGGCGGCGAGCGGCAATCAGGACCGGCGCTCCATGGGGCGTGACGCGTTTGTCGACAAAGTCTGGGAATGGAAAGAAGAGTCTGGTGGCACGATCCTGAACCAGCTGAAGCGTCTCGGCGCCTCGTGTGATTGGGAGAACACCAAGTTCACGCTCGACCCTGAGATGAACGTTGCGGTCAACAAGGTCTTCGTCGAGCTTTATAAAGAAGGCCTGATCTATCGCGCCAAGCGGCTGGTCAATTGGGACCCGCATTTCCATACCGCGATTTCAAATCTCGAAGTTGAGAATAAAGAAGTCGACGGCCATATGTGGCACTTCAAATACCCGCTCGCAGGCGGGCAGACCTATACCTATGTCGAGAAGGATGAGGACGGGAACGTCACGCTGGAAGAAGAGCGCGACTATATCTCCATCGCCACAACGCGGCCTGAAACCATGCTGGGCGATGGCGCGGTCGCGGTTCACCCAAGCGATGAGCGCTATGCGCCGATTGTTGGCAAGCTGTGCGAAATCCCGGTTGGTCCAAAAGAGCATCGCCGCCTGATCCCGATCATCACCGACGAGTATCCGGACCCGACCTTCGGATCAGGTGCCGTGAAGATTACCGGCGCCCACGACTTTAACGACTATCAGGTCGCCAAACGCGGCGGCATCCCGATGTACGCGCTGATGGACGAGAAGGGCTTCATGCGCGCCGATGGCGAGGACTATTCCGCTGTTGCAGCCGTCGCCCAGCGCATTGCGGAAGGACAGGAAGAGTTCGACGAAGCCAAGATCGCCGCGATGAACCTGGTTCCGGATCGGTATCGCGGGCTCGACCGGTTTGAGGCGCGGAAAGCCGTCGTTGCGGACATCACCGCTGAAGGCAATGCGGTTATGATCGCGGATCCGAAGCATAAGGATGAAGAGACCGACGCGCCGCTCATCCCTTATGTCGAGAACAAGAAAATCATGCAGCCCTTTGGCGATCGCTCCGGCGTCGTTATTGAGCCGATGCTGACTGATCAATGGTTCGTTGATGCGGAGACGCTGGCCAAGCCTGCGATCGAAGCGGTTCGCTCCGGCAAGACCAAGTTTGTCCCTGAGAACTGGGATCGAACCTATTATAATTGGATGGAAAATATCGAGCCTTGGTGCATCTCGCGCCAACTCTGGTGGGGGCATCGGATTCCGGTTTGGTATGGGCCGAAAGTTGTTCCGCACGAAAACCGAAAGCTACTCATTGATCGAGGGGCAGCTGTTCCATTTGCGGCCGAAACTTTCGAAGAAGCCCGTAAACTTGCAGAGAAGCACTACGGCGAAGAGGTCGTCCTCGCTGAAAGCCTTAATGAAGCAATGAAGCTGTATTCAAAGAATGAAGGCGATCCAAATTGGGCGGGCGACTACACCGGGATAGCAGTGCCGATTTCGCAAGACGAAGACGTCCTCGACACTTGGTTCAGCTCGGGCCTGTGGCCATTCTCGACACAAGGTTGGCCGGAAGAAACGGACGGCTTGAAGACCTTCTATCCTGGCGCCACGCTCGTTACGGCGTTTGACATTATCTTCTTCTGGGTCGCCCGGATGATGATGCTCGGCATCAAATTCATGGACGGTGAAGTGCCGTTCAAGGACGTCTATATCCACGCCATCGTTCGCGATGAGAACGGGAAGAAGATGTCCAAGTCTGAAGGCAATGTCATCGATCCGGTCGACTTGATTGACGGCATTGAGGCCGACGCTCTAGTCGCGAAACGGACCACGGGCCTGCGCCAACCGGAGAAAGCCCCGCAAGTCGAGAAGGCGACGCGTAAGCGCTATTCGAAAGGCTTCGACGCTTACGGCGCCGATGCGCTACGTTTCACGCT
>JBCBGS010000002.1:0-59697 GCA_038526515.1 Pseudomonadota bacterium
GTTCTTTAAGGGCAGCGTCAGCCCTCAGGATGACGGGCGCAGCGGCGTGTGCAGATCCTCACAGCACCGAAACCAGCACGCTCGACCGCGTCGCCAGCAGCCGTGACAGCAGCGACGGTCGGCGCAACAGTTCCCGCTTCGACGCAAACCATATTGCTGGTTTCGGTGCTGTGATGATCTGCAAACGCCGCTGCGCCCGTCATCATGAGGGCTGACGCTGCCATTAAAGAACGAAACATGGGAGCAACCTTTCTATTCGTCTATCTTTGCGCCGTCCTTACAGACCTGGCGCACGCCTGAATAGGGCGTTCACAGCGGTGTGATGCGAGTGTGATCTGAACCGCACCTTAAGTTTGTCGTAGGGCGCGCCACTCGTCAGCGCTTTGTCCATAAACGTCCCAAAGCATGCCTTCAAAGGGAGGTGGCGTTGGCGCTTGCCGAAGATAACGGCTCCCGAGCCGTTCTGCGACTCTAATCGACCCAGTATTCTCTGGCAAAATCGTGTGAATGATCTCCGTCCATCCCAGATGATCAACCACATAATCCATCGCAGCCGCCGCCCCTTCAGTCGCATAGCCTCTCCCCCAGGCTGAACGCGCAAGTCCCCATCCGATTTCTGTGCCCGGCCAACCGTTTGGTCGCCAAGGCCCCAATCGGCCGACCCAGTTGCCGGAGGCTTTCTCAATGATCGAAAACATTGAGAACCCCTCAATCATCCAGGCGCCGGTCATCGCACAGACAGATCGCCAGGTTAGCTCAGGGCCTTGGACGCCCCCTAAGAACTCCATGACTTCTGCATCGGCGTGAAACTCTGTCCACGGTTGGAAATCTTCGCTCTGAGGCGGCCGCAGAATGAGCCGCTCTGTCTCTAGGACAGGTAATTCGCGCATGAAAAACCCTCCGCTGGGATCAGCAGAGGGTTTCTTCAATTCCGGGTTTGGTCAACCGCTAGGCGAGCGCTGGCTCAAGCTTTTTACAATCTTCGACCAGACCTTTCACAGCCGTCACAGAGGCCATGAACATTTCGCTTTCAGTGTCATTGAAATCGAACTCGACGATTTTCTCAGCGCCGTTTGCGCCAATCAGAGTTGGGACACCGACATACAGACCATCCAAGCCATACTGACCATCACACCAAGCGGCAGAAGGCAGCACGCGCTTTTGGTCTTTCAGGTAAGACTTCGCCATGGCGATCGCAGATTCCGCTGGCGCATAATAAGCAGAGCCAGTTTTAAGGAGCGCAACAATTTCGCCGCCGCCTTTACGGGTGCGGTCAACAATCGCGTCGAGTTTGTCTTGGCTCATCCAGCCCTGTTTAACGAGCTCTGTCAGCGGCAGGCCGCCAACGGTTGAGTGACGGACCATGGGCACCATTGAGTCGCCGTGACCAGCAAGCGTCCAAGCGTGAATGTCTGCAACAGAGACGCCTGTGGCTTCAGACAGGAAATAAGCAAAGCGGCTAGAATCAAGCACACCCGCCATACCGACGACTTTATTGGTTGGCAGGCCAGAGAATTGCTGAAGCGCCCAAACCATTGCGTCGAGCGGGTTGGTGATACAGATCACAAAAGCGTTCGGGGCGTGCGCTTTGATGCCTTCGCCAACGGCTTTCATCACTTTCAGGTTGATGCCGAGAAGATCATCGCGGCTCATGCCAGGCTTACGCGGGACACCCGCTGTGACGATGCACACGTCTGCGCCTGCAATATCTTCATAAGCGTTGGCGCCTTTCAGATCGACAGAGCTGCCATAGACCGGGGTAGACTCAGCCAGATCCAGCGCTTTGCCTTGTGGCAGACCTTCTGCGATATCGAACAGAACGACGTCACCGAGCTCCTCACGCGCTGCGACGTGGGCCAATGTGCCCCCAATCATGCCTGAACCAATAAGAGCGATCTTCTTGCGAGCCATCCTTCGGGCCTCCTATAGAAATTGAACCATCTGGCGCCTCCCCTACCCGAGCCAGGTCGCTCGCGCAATGTAACCTTGGTCGCAGGGGTAAATTTGGGCTGGATTTGCTGCGCAAAATCAGACAACAGAGGGCATA
Source organism: Pseudomonadota bacterium (assembly GCA_038526515.1). Lineage (GTDB taxonomy): Bacteria > Pseudomonadota > Alphaproteobacteria > Caulobacterales > Hyphomonadaceae > Henriciella. The sequence goes on from JBCBGS010000002.1 coordinate 2,048, forward strand.
TGATACCCCGCGCGCGAAAATCTCCTGTCCCGCTCGACACCTGTCATTTGGCGAAAGCCATCGAAATGATTGGGGATCGTTGGACCCTTTTTATCCTGAGAGCCTCTCTTTTTGGCGTCCGCCGATTTGATGATTTTCAGAAAGAACTAAGCATTCCGCGCACGGTTCTGTCCGGCCGCCTGGGAAAACTGGTCGAAAATGGTGTGCTGGAAAAGCAGACCTACAAAGAAGACGGGAAACGCGCGCGCCCTGAGTATATTTTGACCGAAGCAGGCGAAGGCCTAAGACCGGTTTTGATGGCGCTGACGCAATGGGGCGATGATTTTGCCAGTGATGGCGCCCTGCCCCCAATCACATTCACGCATGCGAAGAGCCGCCAAAAAGTGCGTCCAGCATTTGTCGATGAAGATGGACGTGAAACGCCTTTGTCAGAAACGCGCGTTTCGCTGAGACGCTAGCGGGCTTTGCCCCAAACACGCAGTGGATCAAAAGCGCCTGTTTCGGCGGCTTTTTGCAATTGCGCCAACTGATCGCCCACCGGACTACCGCTCTCCAGAACGCCGCGTCCATATAGCGCCTGATCGAGGCGGCAAATCCGTTCGAACAGGTTTTCAGATCGCTCAACGAGATCCAGGAAAACATCTGGCAGACCGCGACCCCGCTGCGCGCTGGCATCGAGCGCCGGGTCCTCGCGGCTGATACGGTATTTGCTCTGCATCGCGTCGTTCGGGTGCATATCACCGTCGCGCACGGCCTTTTGCATGACCAGCCAGCTTGCGGCTTGCATTAGGCGCGTCGTCAGCTCCATGCTCCAAGCGGCATAGGTCAAGCTCGCTTCACGCGGCAGACTCGAAGAGAGTTTGCGTCCTGGACCGTCCAAATAAGAAGCGGTTTCTTCGACCAGAGCCATACCGTCGACAAAGACTTTTTCGAACACTTTGCCGTCTGTAAACGACAGGTCCGTGAGTTCAGACGGCGAAGAGTTTGATTGATCAACCATGCTCGAACAGCTCTCAGAATTGGCACATATGGGGAGAGAATACTCCGGCGCTTCCTTAGAAGACCTTAATCACTCCCACCAAAAAGTGCATCAGCTGCAGATTTGTGTGACTGCTTTTTGTTGAGTTCAGCCTCACAGGCTGCGATTTCGGCCTGCAATTCCTCGATTCGCTCTTTCAAGTCTTCGACCGAAAGACGTTCCAGATCGAGCTTCTTTTCCGGGATTGGCTCATCTTCAAACATGGTTTGCTCTTTCCCACTTGGTTTCCTGACCTCTATGTAGGCAAGAAGACGAAAACAAACAGGAGTGTCAAATGGGCGAAACGATGTGGGCTGTAGTGGTTGAAGACGATCAGCCACTCAAACTTGGCGATATAGAGAAGCCGAGTTGCGGCCCGAATGACGTCCTTGTTGAGGTGATGACCGCCGGATTGAACCGCGCGGACCTCGTTCAACGCAAAGGCCTCTATCCCCCGCCGCCCGGCGCCTCGCAGATTATGGGCTTGGAATGCTCAGGAACAATCGTTGCTGTTGGAGCTGACGTGTCGGGCTGGTCTGTCGGGGACCGCGTCTGCGGCCTGATGGCCGGCGGCGGTTACGCTGAATATGCGGTCATTGATCAAGGGTCTTTGTTCAAAATCCCGGATGGGATGAGCTTCGATGAAGCGGGCGCACTCCCGGAAGTCATGATGACAGTCTGGGCGAATATCTTTGATCGCTGCCAATTTAAGGCCGGAGAAGCGGTCCTGATCCATGGTGGCACCAGCGGTATAGGCACAATGGCGATCCAAATGCTGAAAACCGCTGGCGCGTCCAAGATTATGATCACGGCCGGGAGCGCAGACAAATGCGACCGCGCGAAAGCACTCGGCGCCGATATTGCGATCAATTACCGGAAGGAAGACTTTGAACAGATTGTCCGCGATGCAGGCGGCGCAGACATTATCCTTGATATGGTGGGCGGCGGTTATGTTCAGAAAAATATCTCAGCCGCGAAAGTTGGCGGGCGGATCGTGAATATCGCCTACATGCAAGGCTCGCAGGTCAATGTGAATCTGATGCCCCTCATGCTGAAACGGCTCGTTCTAACCGGGACGACGCTGCGCGCGCGCCCAAATGCGGACAAGCAGCGCATTCGAGATGCAATTCTCGCTGATTTCTGGCCTGCCGTGCTTTCTGGCGGGATCAAACCGGTGATCGACACGACCTACCCCTTTGATCAGGCCGAAGCCGCGCAGGCTCATATGGCGAAAGGTGGCCATGTCGGAAAGATCTTACTTTCGCGACAGCAGAGCTAGGGTCCCACCGCAAAGTTAGGGTTTCAAAATCCTCCGTATCCGGCTATACGCACGGCGTTAGGTAATTTCACGCCTGAAACCTGACCGCCCGAGACTGGAGTCTCGGGCGGCTGCATTTCTGGCGCTTGTTTTAAGGAGCTTCCCATGGCCGATATTTTGATGCCCAAGGCAACCGCGGTCTGGTTGATCGACAATACAACGCTGACCTTTGATCAGATCGCTGATCTGTGCGGCCTGCACCATCTTGAGGTCAAAGGCATCGCTGACGGTGATGTGGCAGAGAATATGCGCGGCGTTGACCCGATCTCTGGCGGTGAATTGACCCGCGAAGAAATCCAAAAAGGCGAAGAAGATCCTGAGTATCGCTTGAAAACAGCGCCATCCAAGATCGCTCACATCCCGCAGCCAAAGCGCAAAGGCGCGCGTTATACGCCTGTCGCCCGCCGCGGTGACAAGCCGGATGCGATTGCATGGTTCATCCGCAACCACCCGGAAGTGAACGATCCGCAAATCTCAAAACTGATCGGCACGACCAAAGCGACAATTACCAATGTCCGCGACAAAACTCACTGGAACAGCCAGAACATCAAACCGGTTGATCCGGTCACGCTCGGCCTCTGCTCTCAGATCGAGCTGGATGAAGTGATCATGAAAGCTTCAAGCCGCCGCAAGAAAATGGACGCAGAGCGCGCCGCGCAAGAGGAAGGCCCAGGCCTCGCACCAGCAGATGCGGTTGAGCAAACTGTCGATCTCAGCGAGCCAGTTGCGCCCGCCGCTGACGAGCCATCTGCGGACGACGTCTTTAGCGCGTTCAAGGACTAAGATCGCTCCAATCCGCCGCTAGAATGCGTGGAGGCCCGTATGGGACGCCAAAGAAAACGCAAGGGTGAGCCAATTCATGGTTGGCTCGCCGTTGATAAGCCCGTTGATGTCACCTCGACCCAAGTCGTCGGCATTTTGAAGCGTTTGTATAATGCGCAAAAAGCCGGGCATGGCGGCACGCTGGACCCGCTGGCAGACGGCATTCTTCCGATCGCGTTCGGAGAAGCCACAAAGACCGCGCAATGGGCGATGGATTGCGATAAGGAGTATGTCTTCACGATTGAGTGGGGCAGCTCAACTGCAAGCCAAGACAAGGAAGGCGAGGTCATCGCCACCTCAGATGTCCGCCCCAACCGCGAGCGAATTGAAGCCGCACTCCCCGCTTTCGTCGGCGACATTCAGCAGGTTCCGCCGAAATACTCGGCGATCAAAGTCCAAGGCGAACGCGCCTATGATTTGGCGCGGGACGGCGAGTCTTTTGAAATCCCATCGCGGGAAGTCACCGTGTACGAGACAGAGCTGGTAGAGATGCCAGACGCCGATCATGCCACGCTGCGCGTTGTCTCTGGGAAAGGCTTCTATGTCCGCGCGATGGCCCGTGATCTGGCATCCGCGCTCGGGGCTGAAGGTCATGTGAGCGCGCTCCGCCGAACCCGCGTCGGCGCCCTGGACGAACCGTCGAGTATTAAACTTTCGGATCTAGAAGCGCTCGGCGAAGACAAAGAGGCGCTGGTCGCGGCGCTGAAACCGCTCGAGACGATCCTAGACGATATGCCAAAAATTGAGATCGATCGCAGCGATGCGGACGCCCTTAAGCTTGGCCGGGAAGTCGTTTTGCTCCCGCACATTGTTGAACAGTGGCGCGCCGAAGCAGACCTGGACTCAGACGATCGTTTGGCCCTTGCCGTTGCGGATAAAAAAGCCGTTGCTTTGGGCGAAGTTCGCGCTGGAAGATTCCAGCCACGTAAGGTTTTTCAACTCTAACCAGGCTGACGGCTAGGCTTGACCCCGGCAGCCAAAAATTGCACCAGTCCGGCTGAGCGTCAGTCGGCTCGAATCGTGAGGGTTTAGTATGCGCGTTGCAATGATTGGAACAGGCTATGTTGGCCTGGTAAGCGGGGCCTGTTTTGCTGATTTTGGACACGTGGTGACATGTGTTGATAAGGATGCGAGCAAGATCGATCGCCTGCATCAAAACATCATGCCGATCTACGAGCCGGGCCTCGACGATTTGGTTGAAAAGAACGTCAAAGCAGAGCGCCTTTTCTTTACCACAGAGGCCAAGCAAGCGATCGCCGACGCCGACGCTGTGTTCATCGCAGTTGGCACGCCGTCGCGACGCGGCGATGGTCACGCAGACCTCTCCTATGTTTACGCCGCAGCCGAAGAAATCGCAGAACTGATGACCGGCTTTACCGTCGTCGTCACCAAGTCGACTGTTCCAGTTGGCACCGGTGATGAAGTTGAAGAGATCATCCGCAAAAAGCGTCCAGACGCCGATTTCGCAGTTGTCTCTAACCCTGAATTCTTGCGCGAAGGCGCGGCGATTAAGGACTTCAAAATTCCAGACCGCGTGGTGGTCGGTACCGACGATGAGCGTGCCATGGAAGTCATGCACGAGCTTTATCGTCCTCTTTTCTTGAACGAGACGCCCATCCTATTCACGGCGCGTCGGACATCAGAGCTGATCAAATATGCCGCGAACGCATTCCTGGCTGTGAAGATCACCTTTATCAACGAGATGGCAGATCTCTGCGAGGCGGTCGGCGCAAATGTGCAAGAAGTCTCCCGCGGGATCGGCCTAGATGGCCGCATCGGAAAGAAATTCCTAAACGCCGGCCCAGGTTATGGTGGGTCATGCTTCCCGAAAGACACTTTGGCGCTGACCAAGACCGCGAACGATCACAATTCTCCGGTGCGGATTGTCGACACGGTTGTTGAAGTGAACGCGTCTCGCAAAAAAGCTATGGCGGGAAAAATCATCAGAGCCATGGGCGGCGATGTGGCTGGCAAAACGATTGGCGTGCTCGGTCTCGCCTTCAAACAGAACACTGACGATATGCGCGATGCGCCAAGCTTGGACATCATTCCTGCGCTGGTTGAAGCCGGTGCCAAGATCAAAGCCTTTGATCCAGAAGCGATGGAAGAAGCGAAGCACTTGCTCGATGGCATCGACTATGCCGAGAGCGCTTACGACGCCGTAGACGGCGCAGAGGCGATGGTCATTCTCACCGAGTGGGACCAGTTCCGCGCTCTCGACTTAGAGCGCATCAAAGCGTCTCTCACCGGCGATGTGGTCGTTGATTTGCGCAACATCTACTCACCAGAAGACATGTCAAAACGCGGGTTCACTTACACGTCCATCGGACGTCCCGTCTAAACCACAAAACGGCTTTGGAGGCTGAGCTATGAAATTCTTCGTCGATACCGCAGACACGACCGAGATTAAGGAGCTAGCGGCCACAGGCCTGATCGATGGGGTTACAACAAACCCCTCTCTGATCACCAAGTCGGGCCGCGACTTCAAAGAAGTCATCGCAGAGATCTGTGACCTCACTGAAGGCCATGTCAGCGCGGAAGTCGTTGCGACCGAGTGGGAAGCTATGGTCGAAGAAGGCAAGAAGCTGCAGGCGATTGCCTCAAACGTGGCGGTCAAACTGCCGCTGACCATGGATGGCCTGCGGGCCTGTCGTGAGCTCGCCAATGTGGGCACAGCCGTGAACGTAACGCTCTGCTTCTCAGCCAATCAGGCTTTGTTGGCGGCGAAAGCAGGCGCAGCTTATATCTCACCGTTCATTGGCCGCCTCGACGATATCAATATTGATGGCATGGAGCTGATCGAAGAGATCCGTGTGATCTATGACAATTACATGTTCGAGACAGAGATCCTCGCCGCATCAATCCGCAGCGCAAACCATGTGAAACTCTCTGCTCTAGCAGGCGCAGACGTCGCGACGGTTCCACCAAACGTGCTGAAAGGCCTCGCCAATCACCCGCTCACAGATAAAGGCCTTGCCGCCTTCCTCGCGGATGCGGCGAAAGGCGGCGTGAAGGTTTAAGGTTAGCCTTAGACGGGGCAGATGCCGCCGGCCGCACGCATATTGTCTAGGAACTCTTCTAGCTGTTCGCCCAGCTCATCCATATTGTCGTAAGCGGCGATGGCTTCGGGCGTGGCATTATCCGCGCGGCTTGCCTCTCTGAGTTGCCGGAAGGCCGCTTCAGCGGAGCCATTATGCTCACCCATGAGCTCCGCCATCATTTCCATTGTTTCAATTGCGGTATCGCGGTCAGTTTCCGGCAATGCGAGCACCTGCTGGCTAGTGCACGTACAGTAAGACTCGACCGTGACGGCAGCATCCAGGATATCCCGCTGAACATCCGGGTCCGCCATGACGGTGTTACACGCCTCTGTCCAAGACTTGTCCGCGGATTGACCACACGCCGTCAGGACCAAAAGACTCGAAACTCCAACCAGTGTTTTACGCATTTGCATCTCCCTCTCACGGCGTGCAGGAGACACAGAAAAGGCGCGACTGTCTAGCCGCGCCTTTTGATTTTCATAGGTATTTTTGAGACTAGCCCGCCAATACGGTTTGCGGCTTGCGCTTGTCGAACATTGACCAAACACCGCTATCGCCGTGCCAGTCACCTTGGGTGGCGCCCTTAGAGTATTCTGTCGCACGCGCTTCGAAGAAGTTCGCGTGCTCAACACCGTTCAGGATTTCGGTCAGCCACGGAATCGGGTGCTTCTCGACGCCGAAGATTGGATCAAGCTTGAGTTGGCCCATACGCCAGTCAGCGATGTAGCGGATGTATTGTTTGATATCTTCTGGCGTCATGCCTTCGACTTCACCGGCCTCGAAGGCGAGCTCGATGAACTTGTCTTCCAGCTTCACAACCGTCTCACAGCATTCCCGAATGCGGCCTTTGACTTTGCTGGTCAGCGCGCCGGTTTCAGCCGCAAAGGTGTGGAACATTTTCATCATGCCCTCACAGTGCAGCGACTCATCACGCACAGACCAAGACACGATTTGCCCCATCCCCTTCATTTTGTTGAAGCGTGGGAAGTTCATCAGCATCGCGAAAGAGGCAAAGAGCTGCAGACCTTCGGTGAAGCCGCCAAACACGGCCATAGAGGTTAGGATATCTTCCTCAGTGTCTGTGCCGAACTGACCGAGATAGTCGTGCTTCGCCGCCATTTCCTCATACTCCATAAAGGCGGAGAATTCAGAATCAGGCATACCGATGGTTTCGAGCAGAAGTGCATAAGCCGCGATGTGGACCGTCTCCATATTGGAGAAAGCAGAGAGCATCATGCGCACCTCTACCGGCTTAAACAGCGGCATATAGTTTTCCATATAGTTGGCGCCGACTTCGACATCCGACTGCGTAAAGAAGCGGAAAATCTGGGTTAGCAGATTGCGCTCTTTGTCATTGAGTTTGTTGACCCAATCTTTGCAGTCTTCGCCGAGCGGAACTTCTTCCGGCAGCCAGTGAACCTGCTGTTGCAGCTTCCAAAAATCATACGCCCACGCATAGCGGAACGGTTTGTAAGAATGGGACGGTGTTAAGAGTCCCGGAAGTTTCGCCATACCATCGGCCATGCTCAAACCCCTTAAATGTCTAGTACACTACATATAGTGTCTAAATCCGTCGACGCACGCAAGATCTATCCGCTGCGTCTGCGGCACTTCTCCACAGGCTGCCCACAAGAAAGGGAATTGTTAACCCCGAATCAGGTCTGAGTGGCGCAACTTGCTCGCCTAGCGCGCAATCGAGATCGAGACCGCACCGAAACGTTGCGGACCACCCTGGGCAACGAACTCTTCGGTTCGATGCACATAGGTAAAAGCGACTTGGACGTCGCCTTGGTGGAGCGCCACACCAAATTGTAAATCGGCGCCGAAGTCTCGGCGGTCTTCAACGCGGGCACTGTCGCGCCAGAGGTTGCCATCTAGGAACATGTCTCTGGCGATCGCCCGGCCTTCAATTCCCGCAAACAAGTAGCCGCCAAAGGGGCGGTTCGGGTCAAACACGCCAGCGCCAGCGAGCGCAGGCCGGATGCGCGGCGGTCCAAAATCCGAAGACAGATCCCAACCGATTCGGGCCATACCTCCGACGGACGCATGAGTGCGCACATTTCCGAGCGTGGCACCTCCATGTAAGGCATAGTCCGTTTCTAGCCCCATCAAGAGATCGGGCCCCTCAAACTGGCGCAAACGCTGCGCAGTAATCTCGAGCCCTAGCTCGTCTTTCAGCTGAGAGTCCCAGCCTCTCGGTTCGATCGCCTGGATCAGGTCATGCCAATTCTCTTGGACGAAGCGGCCGCCCGCAGACGGCCCGACCACGCCGAGATTCACTTGCAAGACGTCTTGAACCATCTCCCCCGGCCCAAGACGCGTGGTCCCAACCACTGTTCCAGAGGCGTATAGCCAGGCGGCATAGGGTCGGTCCGTTGGGTCAGGGATCGGCGCCTCAATATCTTCTGGCGTGAAGATCGTATGAGAAAGCGCAAAGCCTTGGCGAAGCTCTGTTCGGTCGAGGTCCAGAAGCGGAATACGGTTTGCGACCCAGTTTAAACCCGGCGTGATTTTATTGGCCGGGCGCACGCGCTCTAAACGAAGTCCGTTTGAGTAATTGCGATCGGTGCCCCCGAACAAATCATTTTCAGAAGTCAGCGACCAGACGCCTGCCTGACGCAGCGGGTCAATCTCCGTCGTCTCCGTTTCTTGCGCGCTAGCCGCAGCCATAAAAAAAGCCGCCAGACTGGCGGCTCCTATAAGTCTTTGAGCAACCATGCGCTCAGCGCTTAATGGTAAAGCTGACTCCCGCGAAGTCCTCATTTTCATTCGCGCCCAAATTCCGCTCGCGATATTCGACTTCACGGCGGATATAGCTGAAGGACAGCTGGCCCATGCCGCGTTGGATCGTAACGCCAACCTGCGCATCGCCGACCGTGACCTTGTCACGAAGCGCCATATCACCGGCTGATACACGGCCTTCCTGATCTGGCTCCCAGACCAAAGCTTCACCGTCAGCCCCAGCGAACAGATACCAACTAGAGCTGGTGGGTTCGCCGCGCTTGTCGAAATTCTGACCGATGCGAACTTCACCCCCGAAGCGGCGAGACGCGAACTGACCGTCACGCGTGATCGCGACCCGCGGCGCAATGCCAACATCAAAACCGAGACCGGTCTGTTCGGCGGGCGCAGATAGCGCTAGCTCAGCGGTCAAACTACGCTGCTCGCGTGGGACCGGAGACAGGCTAGCGCCAGCCCGATCAGCCGCAACATCTGTCATAATTGAACTGGCATAAAGCCGACCCGACTTCAGCGCTGAAGAGCTGTCTACAGCGAAGCCGAGATCTGTATCTTTCGGAACTTGAAATCCGAAATGGCGCGTCGTCTCTGTGCGCGCAAAGGTTCCAGAATAGACCAAGTTGACCCGCGTTTGGGACCGTTGGCCGAGGGCACGGCTTGCGGCGATGATCGTCGCATTATCAATTTGGGGCCCTGAATTCACTTGAGCGTGAACACAGGTTTGGCATGCCATCGCAGCGACCATGGTCGCACCTGCAATAATCATTTGTCCCAAGCCTCTCATATGATGCCAGCTCCGTTGTCCCCCTGAAGCTGACTGATGATCCTTACCTTAACATGAACGTTTTACGCCCCAAAATCCGTTTCAACGTGAGACTATTAAGCATTTTTACCTCACAGAAATGTGATCGCGCCTTTGTTTCTTACAGATTTGACCCGTTTTTGACCCGTGAAACAAAGTTAACTGAGCCGTAAAAAGTGTTCATTTTTGTCAAAAATGGGCGCTTTTTTGAGATTGTGTCGCCTGAAGTCCACGAAAAATTCCGCGCAAACTGCCGTACTCATTGGGGTTTGAGACGTACAGACAACAAAAAACCCCGCCATTTAGACGGGGTTTTAATCGTTTAAGCGGTCATTTTACTGACAGGCGAGACATTCGTCATAGTCAGTATTTGGCACTTCCATACCGCTCATACTTGCTTCTTTCTCGTCCGCGCCGGCAAAGCTTGCGCGCTGCACGGACTTAGAACGGCAGTAGTAAAGTGACTTCACACCGCGCTCCCAAGCGGTCCAGTGCAGCATGTGCAGGTCCCACTTATTGATATCGGCCGGCAGGAACACGTTCAGAGACTGCGCCTGACAGATATAAGGTGTACGATCCGCCGCGTGCTCGATGATCCAACGCTGGTCAATTTCGAACGCCGTCTTGAAGGTCGACTTCTCGTGCTCATCCAAACAATCCAGGTGCTGAACGGAGCCTTCATGCTCGAGAATGGACGTCCACACCTCATCGGTGTTTTGGCCTTTTTGCTCGAGCGCTTGCTCAAGATACTTGTTCTTCACGGTGAAGGAGCCAGACAGGGTCTTGTGCGTGTAGACGTTCGCTGGGATCGGCTCGATGCCAGCACTCGTACCACCACAAATGATCGAGATTGAGGCCGTTGGGGCAACCGCCATTTTGTGGCTGAAGCGTGCCATCATGCCAGCCTCTGCCGCGTCCTCACATGGTCCGCGCTCTTTTGCGAGCTTCACAGAAGCTGCGTCCGCGCCTTGGCGGATGTGTTTGAACAGCTTCTCATTCCAAACCTTCGCCATTGCACTCTCCATTGGGAGGTTCAGCGACTGAAGGAATGAGTGGAAGCCCATCAGACCGAGGCCAACAGAGCGCTCGCGCTTCGCAGAGTATACTGCGCGCGCCATTTCTGGTGGAGCGCGATCGATGAAGTCCTGAAGAACATTGTCCAGGAAGCGATAGACGTCCTCGAGGAACAGCTCGTCTTTGCTCCACTCGAAATACTTCTCAGCATTGATCGAAGACAGGCAGCAAACCGCGGTGCGGTCTTCGCCATGATGGTCGACGCCTGTTGGAAGCGTGATCTCTGAACACAGGTTTGACTGCGTGACTTTCAGGCCAAGCTGGCGCTGGTGGGCAGGCATCGCATTGTTCACAGTGTCGGTGAACAGGAGATATGGCTCGCCAGTCTGGATCCGCAGCTCAAGAATTTTCTGCCAGATCTTCCGTGCATTCACTTTGCGGAGTGGCTCACCGCTCTTTGGTGAAAGCAGCTCGAACTCTTCGTCATTCTTCACTGCTTCCATGAAGGCGTCAGTGATATTGATGCCGTGGTGCAGGTTCAGAGATTTCCGGTTGAAGTCACCAGATGGCTTACGCACTTCCAGGAATTCTTCGATTTCCGGGTGGTGCACGTCCAGGTAACAGGCCGCTGACCCACGGCGCAGAGAACCCTGGCTGATCGCGAGGGTCAAAGAGTCCATCACGCGGATGAATGGAATGATACCGCTGGTCTGGCCGCTATTGCCGACTTTCTCACCGATGGAGCGAACATTGCCCCAATAGGTGCCGATGCCGCCACCATTTGATGCGAGCCAGACATTCTCTGTCCAGGTGCCAACAATATCGTCGAGGCTGTCGCCGACTTGGTTCAGGAAGCAAGAGATTGGGAGACCGCGATCTGCACCGCCATTTGATAGAACAGGCGTCGCAGGCATGAACCAGAGTTTCGACATATAGTCATAAAGGCGCTGCGCGTGGTCAGCATCGTCCGCAAACGCTTCAGAGACGCGCGCGAACATGTCCTGGTATGACTCACCAGGGAGCAAATAACGATCTTCGAGCGTGACTTTCCCGAACTCTGTCAGCAGCGCGTCACGCGACCGATCAATCTGAACACTCGGCACGACTCGCAAATCTGGAGTGCCGGATTGCACATCCTGAGGTTTGGCCTCTTTTGCGATCGTCGCGTTGTTAGTGCCTGCCATAGTCTCTTACCCCTTGCATAAGGCCCATCAAACATAGGAATTAATCCGAAAACCGCCATATACGGTGTTTCAAATCAGCCCTCACACAACATATTGTGCCTCTAAGGTTAATGGGAGGTCAACAGGGGCCGTCTCAAAAACGTCATTTTGACGGTGGATAAGTGGTTAATAACTGGTTAATTCTCAGCCCACAGCCCCGTCCCAATTGGGGCTTCAACGGCACTGCTTTTCTTGAAAAAAATTCCTCTCGAGAAAGCTTGAATTTTTTTCCGAATAGAGCATCCGCGAAATCATCACCTCGCCACACAATCGGACGTCGCCAGATTCATCACCTACTACATCTAGTAGGTGTGCCGGTTTGGAGCGCGGAATATAGCGATTGCGCCTGCCGCTGGGTCGAATAGGGTCAATTTATCTTCGGGGATCCGCAGAAAGGAGGAGAGAAAGTGATTCGTTCAACCATAAGTTTGATCTTCCTCTCTGCGTGCGCTTCAGCGCCCAGCGCCGCACCTAACCCATCAACTCAGTTCGACTGGCTCACCGGCTGTTGGCAGAGCGAAGACGGCAGCACGCGAGAAACCTGGTCTGCATCAGAGGGCGGCTTCTACTTCGGCTACTCCGTGGTTTATCAAGACAGCCAAGCGGTCTTCTTTGAACAGATGCGGATCGATCCGGGCGAGACACCGACCTTCAACGCCTATCCGCGCGGCGCGGGCCCCTCTCCTTTTCCCGCGACTGAGCAGACTGCAAACTCAGTGACCTTCGCCAATGCCGAGCATGATTACCCGCAGAAGATCCGCTATTGGCGAGACGGCGAGAAGCTGCGTGCCACCATTTCCTTGTTCGATGACAGCCAAGCAAACGCGTTCGCCTTCAACGCTTGCACGACAGATTGAACAAGGCTGAAAGCAGTTGCAATTGATCCCCCGCTTTACGCCAAGAGCGCGGCTGCCTAGAACTAACATGCAATCGTCAACGGGGCGACGAGGAGCTGGTGAATGCGCATAATGATCGTCACGGACGCCTGGGAACCACAGGTGAACGGCGTGGTTCGCACCATGCAGCGTGTCATTGCGGAGCTGGAAGCCGAAGGGCACGAGTTTGACGTGATCCATCCCGGCGACGGCTTCACCACGATGCCGCTCCCAACCTATCCTGAAATCAAGCTGGCTCTGTTTGCAGAGCGTCAGATTAAGCAACGGTTTGAAACCTTCGAACCGGACGCCATCCATATTGTGACTGAAGGCACACTCGGCATGGCGGGGCGCAAGATGTGTTTGAAGATCAAACACCCTTTCTCAACAGCCTATCACACGCGATTTCCAGAATATGTCTCGGCACGCCTGCCTATCCCAACCGCCGCGGGCTACGGTTTCGTTCGCTGGTTCCACCAATATTCCGGCAAAGTGATGGTCCCGACGCCGAGCATGGTCGAGGAATTACGCGAGAAGCGGTTCATCAACCTCGTTGCCTGGACGCGCGGGGTCGATACAGAACTCTTCCATCCATCGCGCCGAATTGAGGCGGGCGCCGCAAATGATCCATTTGAAGGTTTGCCGCGCCCTATCTTTTTAAATGTTGGCCGCGTTGCGGTGGAAAAGAACATCGAGGCTTTTGTTGAGCTTGATCTACAAGGCTCGAAAGTGGTCGTGGGCGACGGTCCCGCGCTCGAGGGTTTAAAAAAGAAGTACCCAGACGTGCACTTCCTGGGCGCGCGATTTGGAGAAGATCTCGCCAATTATTATGCGAGCGCCGACGTTTTCGTTTTCCCAAGCCTGACCGACACGTTCGGACTTGTTGTGTTGGAGGCCATGTCTTCCGGCACGCCAGTCGCGGCCTATGAAGCGACCGGCCCGAAGGATGTTATACCAGGCTCCAATGCCGGCACGATCACGCCCGTGGGCGGTGACCTCGCCGCCGGGGCGAAAGCTTGCCTGGATCTAGAGCGAGACACCTGCCGCTCTTATGCAGAGGGTTATTCTTGGCGATCCGTCGCGCTGGCCTTCTTAGAGAATCTACAACCGCTCCCGACACCGGAACGCCGCAGGTTCTGGCAAAAGCTAAGACGTAAAAAGAAGACCTGGATCGATTGGGAACAGTTCACCGATTGGATGAACCAGCCGGAAGACACCCAAAACAAGGAAAAATAAAAATGAGCTGGGACACCGGATTTCTCGTCATCAATGCTTTGGTTCTGCCAGCTTGGGTGCTCCTGATCTTTCTCCCCCGGGCTCAGATCACAAAGGCCGCCGTCCACTCTATGCTTTGGCCGGTCATTTTTGGCGCGATCTATACGACTCTCCTCATCGCCGCGATGGCGTTTGGGCAATCGCATCCAGATGCCGGTTTCTCATTTAGCGGGGTCCAAGCCTTATTTGATCGCCCAAATGGCGTGCTGGTTGGTTGGTTGGTCGCATTATCTCGTGTTTGATCTATTCGTCGGAGCATGGATCGCCCGCGACGCGCAGCGCAGAGACATCGCTCATTGGAAAACCGTTCCCTGTATTCTGGGCTCTTATGTCTTTGGCCCGGCAGGTTTGTTCCTTTATGCGATTTTGCGTCTTGTTTCGGGACACGGATTCTCCCTCGAAGAGCGCTGACCGAAGAGGGAAACTCCTCGACTTGATAGCGACGCTATAATGACAGCGTAATCAGGTGAACTGTGCGATCCTGACACGCTAGACTGGCGTCAAACTTGCGTCTAAAGACCGCACAAATTCAGCATCTTGGCAAAAGAGGTTTCACTATGGCTGTTCGCGTCGCAATCAATGGCTTTGGCCGCATCGGTCGTTTGGTCCTGCGCTCTATCATCGAGCATGACCGCAAGGATATCGAAGTTGTTGCGATCAACGATCTCGGCCCGGTCGAAACCAATGCGCACCTGCTTCAATATGATACGGTTCACGGCAAGCTGGACCAAGAGGTCACCGTTGATGGCGATCTGATCCGTGTTGGCGACCGCGCCTTTAAGTGTACAGCAATCCGCAACCCGGCTGAGCTTCCACACGGCGACATGGGCGTCGATATCGCATTTGAATGTACCGGCATCTTCACCGCAAAAGAGACAGCTTCTGCGCACCTCGAAGCGGGCGCGAAACGCGTTCTGGTCTCTGCCCCTGCGAGCGGCGCAGACAAGACCATCGTCTTTGGCGTGAATGATGACACGCTAACAGCCGACGATACTGTTGTCTCAAACGCATCTTGCACGACCAACTGCCTGTCTCCGGTCGCAAAAGTCCTGAACGACACTGTCGGTATCGAGCGCGGCTACATGACAACGGTCCACGCTTACACAGGTGACCAGCCAACGCTCGATCGTATGCACAAAGACCTCTACCGGGCACGTGCTGCGGCAAGCTCTATGATCCCAACATCAACGGGCGCTGCAAAAGCTGTCGGCTTGGTTCTGCCGGAACTCGCTGGCAAGCTGAACGGCTCTGCGGTTCGCGTCCCAACTCCGAACGTTTCTATGATCGACCTCGTTTTTGATGCCGGCCGTGAAACCAGCGTCGAAGAAGTCAACGCGGCAATCAAAGCCGCAGCCGAAGGCCCAATGAAAGGCGTGCTTGGATACTCAGAAGCGCCGCTCGTCAGCGCGGACTTCAACCATGATGCGCACAGCTCAACCTTCGCAGCCGACGGAACAAACGTCACTGACGGCACTCTGGTTCGTGTTCTATCTTGGTACGACAATGAGTGGGGCTTCGCGACCCGTATGAGCGACACAGCGCTCGCCATGGCGAAATTCCTGTAAGGATTTAACTGGATGGCCGACTTTAAGACCCTCGATGATCTTGACCTCGGCGGTAAGGTCGTCGTCACCCGGATCGATATTAATGTGCCTGTCGAAGATGGGCGCGTCACCGACACGACCCGGATCGATAAAGTTGCGCCAACCATCCTGAAGATTCTCGAAAAGGGCGGCAAGCCGGTCTTGCTCGCCCATTTCGGACGTCCCAAAGGTCAACCCAATCCGGACATGTCGCTCCGGATTACGGTTCCAGCACTTGAGGCTGCTTTGGGCAAACCCGTCACTTTTGTTGAGCGCCCTGATCGCTCTTCCATCGACGCGGCGCCTTCAGATGCGGTCATCCTATTGGAAAACACGCGCTTCACCGCAATGGAAGAAGCCAATGATCCTCAGATGGCTGGCTTTTTGGCGAGCCTCGGCGATGTCTACTGCAATGATGCCTTCTCAGCAGCGCATCGCGCGCACGCCTCAACAGAAGGCATCGCACGTCTCCTGCCAGCTTGCGCAGGCCTACTCATGGAAGCTGAGCTGAAAGCCCTTGATCAAGCGCTTGGAAACCCAGTCGCACCGGTGCTCGCGGTTGTTGGCGGCGCGAAAGTCAGTTCGAAGATTGATCTGCTTAAAAACCTGGTCTCGAAAGTTGACGCACTCGCGATTGGCGGCGGCATGGCGAACACGTTCCTGGCGGCGCGCGGCTATAGCGTCGGCAAATCCTTGTGCGAACATGACCTCACCGACACCGCGAAAGAAATCGAAGCCAATGCCAAGGCAGCCGGCTGCGACATTCTCCTGCCGATGGACGTCGTTGTTGCGAAAGATTTTGCGGCGAACGCCGAACACCGCACATGCGGCCTCGATGAAGTGGCCGACAATGAAATGATCTTGGATGCTGGGCCGCAAACCGTTGCCATCCTGGCCTCTGCGCTCGATATCGCGAACACACTGGTTTGGAACGGGCCTCTTGGCGCTTTCGAACTCACACCCTTTGACAAAGCAACCGTTCAAGCGGCGCAAGCAGCGGGCACGCGCTGCAAAGCTGGCGGCCTGACCGCGGTCGCAGGGGGTGGCGATACGGTCGCGGCCTTGAACCATGCCGGGGTCGCGCAGGACTTCACGCATATTTCCACCGCAGGTGGCGCGTTTCTTGAATGGATGGAGGGGAAGCCTCTACCCGGTGTCGAGGCGCTCAAAGGCAAATAAATGACCACGACATTCTACTCCCACTGGACCGAAACGTTCACGGGAGCAGAAGCCGCCCAAAAGACAGCGGTGTCAGTTTCAATTTCAACTAACCAATCTGGGCTGGTGGCAAGAAGCTGCCAGCCTTTTTTCTATCTTGAGAGGGACCTTTAAGATGGTAAATCAACAAATGACGCAGCAAGCGGCTCAAAAAGACGGTTTCGTCGCCGCTTTGGACCAATCGGGTGGCTCAACACCGAAAGCACTGAAGCTTTACGGGATCGAAGATGACGCCTGGACTAGCGACGAAGAAATGTTCGGCCTCATCCACGAAATGCGTGCGCGCATCGTGAAGTCACCTGCCTTCACTGGCGATAAAGTCATGGGCGCGATCCTCTTTGAACGTACCATGGATGGCGAAATTGACGGCATGCCGACTGCAAAATTCCTTTGGGAAAAGCGCGGTGTTGTTCCGTTCCTGAAAGTCGACAAAGGCCTGGCCCCGGAAGAAAACGGCGTTCAGCTGATGAACCCAATGCCAGAGCTTGATGCGCTGCTCGAGCGCGCCGTTGCCAATGGTATTTTCGGCACAAAGATGCGCTCTGTTGTCCACGCGGCGAACCCGACAGGCATCGCGGCGAATGTCGCGCAGCAGTTCGAAGTTGGCCTACAGATCCTGAGCCACGGCCTGGTTCCGATCATCGAGCCTGAAGTGAACATCACGATCGCTGATAAAGCAGAAGCTGAAGACATTCTGCTCGCAGAAATCACCAAGCAGCTTGAGACCGTTCCAGCCGACAAGCAGGTCATGCTGAAACTGTCGCTGCCAGAAAAAAGCAATCAGTACAAAACGCTGGTGGATCACCCGCGCGTTATGCGTGTCGTAGCTTTGTCTGGCGGATATAGCCGCGACGAAGCCAATCGTCGTCTTTGCGAGAATACCGGCATGATTGCCAGCTTCTCTCGCGCGCTCACAGAGGGCCTCTCTGCACAGCAAAGCGATGGTGATTTCGACTCACTTCTCGCGGGCACAATTGACAGCATCTATGATGCGTCTTGCGCGGGTTAGATCCTGCCTAAAGTTGTTTTGGAGAAGGCGGCCCAACCCTCGGGCCGCCTTTTTCACGTCTTATGATCGTTCACCCGAACAGACCGAAAATCTTGACGAATAGGGCAACTTACGCCCAAACCGAGCCATCATGTCCGAGCCACAACGCGAACGCCCGCGCCTTTACCTGATCACGCCGCCACAAATCGCGGATGTCCCCGCCTTTGTGGATCAATTCCGCGCGGCCATTCAGGGCGGTGATGTTGCCAGTCTGCAAATCAGATTGAAGCAAGGCGATAAAATCGACACCGGCGCGACGCGCGAATTGGCGCAAGCCGTAAAACGGATCTGCTTAGCTGAGAATATCGCCCTGATCATCAATGATAGCCCGCAGCTTGCCCGCGCTTTGGAAGTTGATGGGGTCCATCTCGGCCAGAATGATATGGATATTGCTGAGGCCCGCGCGATTGTCGGCGATGAGATGATTATCGGTGCAACCTGCAAAAATTCGCGCCATCAGGCGATGATCTCAGGCGAAGCCGGCGCGGATTATGTCGCTTTTGGCGCCTTCTATCCAACCGACACAAAAGCCGATACGAGCCCCGCCGATCCGGAAGTCCTGACATGGTGTCAGATGTTCCTGACCCTGCCCTGCGTGGCGATTGGCGGGATTAAGCTTGAAAATGCTGCGCCTTTGGTCGCCGCGGGCGCAGATTTTCTCGCCGTTTCAAGTGGCGTGTGGGACCATCAGGATGGTCCCGCGGCCGCGGTTGCAATGTTCAATCGCGTGATTGACGGGGCCATGACAGCCTCAAAAGTCTAGTCCGCTTTCGGCGGCACGGCGCGGCCAGTCACCTGATCGTGCAGGGACTTATCCATCCGGAAATGTGCCAGAACGAATTCGGCGACGACGCGTAGCACCAAGATCGCAATAATCGCCCCGATCGGGGTTTTGATCATCCCCCACAGCGCGGTATCCCAATCATTGTCGAGATAGGTCAGCCAGAACCAAAAGCGACGCACGGCGTGCCAGAGAATTCCGAGGATCCCAAGGTAATAAAGAATCCGCGTGAGCGTTTCGCCCATTGATTTTTCGAAGCTTAGAAATCCAGAAATCATGCCCATATTTTCCCCTCCGTTTAGAGCTTGCCGCGGTATTCAACCCCAAGCAGGGCAGTCTGTCCACAAAACTTGACCAAAGCGCCCGTCACCGCTACGCCGCGCGCTCTACTGATGAGGACGTCACATGGCCAAAATTAACGGCAACGAAATCAAACCCAATATGGTGATTGAGTATAATGGCAGCGTCTGGCGCGCGATGAAATGCAATCACGTCAAGCCGGGCAAAGGCGGCGCATTCAACCAAGTTGAAATGCGAAACCTCTTCAACGGCTCCAAGGCAAACGAACGCTTCCGTGCCAACGAAACGGTTGAGCGGGTTCGTCTTGAGCAAAAAGACTTCCAATTCCTGTATGACGCTGGCGAGGCTTATGCCTTTATGGATCAGGAATCATTTGAGCAGATTGAGCTTCAAAAAGATTTTGTCGGCGATGATGGCGATTTTCTTCAAGACGGCATGACGGTCGAGATCGAATTTTATGGCGACACGCCGATTGGCGTTGCCCTGCCTCAGCAAGTCACCCTGACAGTTGAAGAAACCGAACCCGTGGTCAAAGGCCAAACGGCAGCCAACAGCTTCAAGCCAGCGACTTGCGACAATGGTGTACGTGTCACCGTGCCGCCATTCATCGGGGTTGGCGAACGCATCATCGTTCAAACCGAAGACCGCACCTATTTGCGCCGCGCAGACTAAGGCCGTTTAGACATGTCGAAACCATCAGCGCTTGGCAATGTGATCATCGAAGCGGCCCGCAAGGCTGGCCGCTCGCTTGCCCGGGACTTTGGCGAAGTTGAGTATCTTCAGGTCTCAAAAAAGGGCCCGGCTGATTTCGTTTCCAATGCCGATCACCGCGCCGAAGACATCATCTATGAACACCTGACCAAAGCCCGCCCAGGCTATGGTTTCGTTATGGAAGAGCGCGGCATCGTCGAAGGCAGTGACAAGACCAATAAATTCATTGTCGATCCGCTGGATGGCACCCTGAACTTCCTTCACGGCCAACCGCATTATGCCGTTTCGATCGCGCTGGAGCGTGAAGGCAAACTCTTCTCTGGCGTTGTCTATGATGTCGCCAAGAACGAGATTTTCTGGGGCGAAACTGGTCGCGGCGCTTGGCTTGGTCAGCGAAAGCTGCGCGTAGGCGGACGACGGAACCTCGAAGAGGCCGTAATCGCTACCGGGACCCCATGGGTCGGAAAAGCCGAAGAATATCACGACCGTTTTGCGCGAGAGATCCAGGTCATGACCCGCAGTGTCGCCGGTCTGCGCCGCTATGGATCCGCCGCGCTTGATCTCGCTTGGGTCGCTGCTGGGCGCTTTGATGGCTTCTGGGAAAGCCATTTGAACCCATGGGACATCGCAGCTGGGATGGTCCTCGTGCGCGAGGCCGGCGGCGCCGTGGGTGAAATTAGCGGCAAAGGCGATGTGCTTCAAACCGGTTCAATCCTGGCCAGCAATGCCGATCTTCAGCCGCAGCTTGAGCGTAAATTGAAGCAAGCCGGGGCCCGCACCCCCAATGTCGACTGAGCCTGATCCAGAGACACAATCCAAAGCTGGTCCGATCGCGCGTCTGCGCAATGGGATCAAGTGGCTAAACGCGAACAAAAAACGCTTCTTTTGGTGGTGGGTCGGATACCAAGCCGTCAAAGGCATTCTGACCTTGTCGCTGATTTGGATCCCGCTTTTGCTGATCTGGCTGCGCAGTCGCGGTGAAGCCTAACCAAAGGCCGAAGCATAGGCCGCAGATGCGATCGCCAGACCAGCCGCTGATGCCCCTGCAATCACCACGCGTTTGAGCAGTTTGTTCACCGACAAGCGTTTGAAAAAGAACACAAAAAGCGCGATCAGCGGAAGTATCCCAGCAAGATAAGCGATGGATAAGAAAAAGCTCAAACCCGCATCATCATCGCTCGCGGGTGGCGGAACCGCCTCACCGGCTTCGCCCGTTACGGGATCTATCTCAGGCGGCGGTACGGCCTCGCCAAATGTGTCATCCCACATGGCCAGTTGACCCGTCATTTTAGAGCAGGAGCCGCCATAGAACGAAACGTCTTCAACGCCTGATTTGCATTGCGAATTGAAGTGATTGATCTCGACGATTGGTGTGATCACCTGCACCGCGATCGCAAACAAAATAACGATGAACGCATAGGGGATCATGAAGAAGCGGAAGATATATTTCGTACCCATTGCTTCTTCGTGCGCCACGGACGACCAGACAATCAGCGTGCCTGATACAGCAATCGCGACCGCCATCACATCGAGCCCGTTAATGGTCCACCCAAACGAGATTTTGAAGAAGCTGGCGATCAGAGGAAAGAGCCCAGCAAACAGGCTGGATATGAACTTGAGCGGGCCGACCAGCGTAAACACCATGCCGATCAGCTTGATCAATTGCATGATCAAAAAGCCAACGCCAAGCGTATCCGAAACGGATCGCAACACTTGCCACATATCCCAATTCCTCACTCCGAGGGGGAGTTTGGCAAACTTAATCAGACGATACAAGCTAGGTTGGAATCAGTCGTCCTATCGGTCGAGTTCAACATCCCAGTAGAGGTAATCCATCCAGGTCTCATGCAAGTGATGCGGCGGGAATTTACGCCCCATTTCTTGGAGATAATAATTGCTCGGCCGGTCAGGTTTTCGGTTTGGATGCATGCCGCAATCCTTCGGCATACGTCCGCCCTTTTTCAGGTTACAAGGCGAGCAGGCCGCCACGATATTGTCCCAGGTCGTGCGTCCGCCTTTTGAGCGCGGGATCACGTGGTCAAACGTTAGATCTTCTGTCGATCCGCAATACTGGCATTTAAACTCATCGCGCAGGAAGACATTAAACCGCGTAAACGCTGGCACGCGGTCTTGTCGCACAAATTCCCGTAGCGCGATGACCGAGGGCAGCCGCATTTCAAAGCTCGGGCTGCGAACATAATGATCATACTCAGCGATGATATCGACTCGGTCGAGGAACACCGCTTTGACGACATCCTGCCAGGGCCAGAGCGAAAGCGGATAATAGGAAAGGGGACGGAAGTCCGCGTTCAGTACGAGTGCCGGGCGGCCATTAGGCGGGGCGGAAAGGACCTCAGCCATGAGCGGAAACCTCCGTCATGAGGGCCTGATGATGTCTAACCTTCGTCTTGAAAGCGAGCTCTCCTTTTTGTTCGCGACCAGCAATACCGATTCGCTATGTCGATCATATGACAACTCGTTTGCCCGTCTAGGGCAAATCAGAAACTGTGATTTTGAGGGCGCCAGCCGTCAGTCGCGAACCGAATGCAGCCAATCATAGAGGAGATGCGCTGCAACCGCGCGATAAGGCCGCCAGGATTCCGCCAAGTTTGAAAACGCTTTTGAGGCCAGCCGCGCTTTATCGCCTGACAATCTCTTATACGCTTCCATCAGCCCGACATCGCCGTGCGGGAAGGCGTCTAAGTGACCAAGCGACGTCATCAAGAACGTATCCGCTGTCCAAGGCCCAATCCCGCGAATGGAGAGGAGAGTTTTGCGAGCCAGCTCGATGGGAGCAGCTGCGAGCGCTTTGAAATCAAGCACGCCGTTCTCAACCGCTTCAGCAATTGCAACCATGTGACCCAGCTTTGGTCGCGACAAACCACACGCCAAAAGGGCCTCAGCATTATCGGTCAGAACATCTTGCGCGCTCAATTCAGGATGGCGTGCCAATATCCGCGCCCAGATGGCGTCAGCGGCCTTGGTTGAAATCAGCTGATAAACCACGATCCTCGCCAAGCTTTGGTAGGTCGCATCCCGGTCGCGCCAATTCGGAAGACCAATCTTTCCATAGGCTTGGTTTAAATACTTATCGGATGCGGCAAGCGCCTCACATGCGCGGCGAAGAACGTCTTCGCTTGGCGCGGTCATTTGAGATCAGCACGCGACCGACCCTGAACACGAAGCCCTTCGTCTAGCAGGCGATCGCTGCCCGCCTCCAAATGCTTCTCCAACTCAACCAGCATGGCCTTGGGGTTCATGCCGGGTGCAATTGGCGGAAGAACTTCATACACGACTGTCCCTGGGGTTCGCACCATGCCATGCGCCGGCCAGCACAAGCCAGAATTCGTCGCGAGCGGCACCATGGGGACATTCAGCGTTTTATAGAAGGCACGGACTCCTGCAGGCTTGTAATCCGGCGCCGCGCCAGGGGCGCTACGGGTCCCTTCCGGATAGATCAGCATTTGCCGGTTTTCGCCCTGCACACGGTCTTCAGCCGCCGCCAACATTTTGCGCATCGTCTTAGCGCCGCCCGACCGGTCAATCGCGAGCATGCGGGTCTTCAGGGCATACCAACCCAGCGCCGGGTACCAGAGCAGTTCGCGCTTCATCACGAGGACGGGGTCGTCAAAAATCAAGAACGGGACGAAGACATCAAGCATGGCCTGATGTTTCCCAGCAATCAGCTGAGGACCACCCGAAACATGCTCTCGGCCTCGGATCTCAACTTTGATTCCGCAAATGAGTCTGAGTCCCAACACGACCAAACGCGCATAGAGACGAATGACCCAGACGACGGCACCACGCGGCAGCAAAAGCGTTGGCAAAGCAAGAATGCCAAGCACTGCCATCCAGCCATATAGCCAAATCACATAGATAAACGAACGGATGGCGTTCACAGCGTTTCCTTTAATGAGGCAAGCACGGTAATTCTCGCCGCAAATCGAGCGGCCAGTCCTGCCATGATTGGCGTCACCAATAGAATAACGATGTCCCAGAAATCTAGACTTAATCGGGGTAAAAGCTGCGCTTCGACCCCTTGGGCGCCGCTTCCCGTAAAGACGATCAAGGCGGTGACCATTAAGGCCGCCACCGCGCCGCCAAGCCCCGCCTGCAGCGCCAAGATCCAAAACCGGCGTTCAAACAGTCCCGCAATATAGCGATCTTCTGCGCCGGACAGATGGAGCACATCGACAATATCCCTGCGCGCGAGCAAGGCTGCATGCGTGGCAAAGGCGATGACGGCGATGGCTGTGGCCGAAAGCAGCGCGACGATCGACAAAGCAACAAGCCGCAAAACGCCGAGCGCGCCGCGCACATTGTCGGCATAGCCAGCATTGCCCGCAACATCCCCGTCGATGCTGAGTTCGTCCAAAATCTCCGCGACATCATCGCTTGGATCGCCAACAGCTGTGTCGGCTTGGACGACCATCAGCATTGGGATGGGTAGCCCATCCGGCATGCCACCAGGCCCAAGGCTCGGCTCCAGCAGCTCTTCCACTTCGTCTCGAGATAAGACGCGGGCTTCGAAAACGTTTGCAAGGCTTTCAACACGATTGGCCGCTTGTTCTGCCGTTCGGCGATCCGTGTCGCGCATCACTACGGTGATATCGCCTTCAATCTGTGCGCCCCAGGCTTCGGCAGCCTTATAGGTGCCGCGCGTTGTCAGGGCCGCCAGCGCGGCGAGGAAACAAAGCGCACCAATCACAAAGAACAAGGCGGCTTCGCGGGCATCGCTCGCAGGCAGGAGCGGAGAATCTCGGCGACTCATTCGGCGGCTCCATACTCAACATCGCGCACCAGAAGCCCGTTGTTTAAACGAAGGACAGGCGCATTAAACTCGCGGATGAGTTCCAAATCGTGGGTCGCGATCAAAATGGTTGTGCCGACGCGCTTATTTAGCTCTGCAAAGAGCCGCAGGATCTTTCGCCCCATTTCAGGATCAACATTTCCGGTGGGTTCGTCTGCGATGAGTAGATCGGGCTTGTTGATTAGGGCACGCGCAATTGCGACACGCTGCTGTTCGCCGCCAGACAGAGATGGGGTCGGCGCATCAACGCGTTCGCCGAGGCCTACCCAGCGCAGGAGATCGATCACCTCATTCTGGTACTGATCCGGTTTCTGCCCAGCCACGCGTAGCGGCAGCGCCACATTCTCAAACGCTGTGAGATGATTGAGCAATCTGAACTCTTGGAAAACCACCCCTATTCGGCGGCGGAGCGCGGCGAGTTGTTTGCGTTTCAGCTCATGCGTTTGTCGTCCAAACAAACGGATCGCCCCGCGCGTGGGCGCATGCGCCAGATACATTAGCTTGAGTAGCGATGACTTGCCCGCCCCTGACGGCCCAGTCAAAAAGGTGAAGCTGCCCTGGCGCAAGACAACGTCCAGCTCCGTCAGAACCTCACCGGTTCTTTCATAAGCCAAACTTACGCCATCAAGACGCACCGCAGGCTCGTCGCTGAGATCGGGTCTAAAGCGAGTCATGTTCATCCTTCAGCAATAGGCATGAGGGCATATCGACTATTCCTAAAAATTGCGCGAATGTCCAAAATATGATCCTCACGTGCCCAGAATGCGAGACCCAATACTTCGCGGACGACGCCACAATCGGCGAAAGCGGCCGAACGGTGAAGTGTGCGACCTGTGGTCATTCTTGGTTTGTTGGCCCTGAAGGCTCGAACGAAGGTGCGAATGCGCTCGGTGCGCATGAGGCTTATCGTTTAAAAGTTCGCGAGCGTCGCCGGCGTAAAAGCCGCGCCGCCGCCATGAGCGCGTGGACCGCGACAGCAGCCGCTTTTGTGGTCATCCTAACCGGACTGGTTCTGTTTCGCGGTGAGGTCGTTAAACGCTGGCCTGAGTCTGCTACGACCTATTCCGCCATCGGCATGCCCGTGAACCGCTTCGGACTTGAGTTCTTAGACACAGAAGCCGAGCGCTTCTTCGACGGGACAACGCCGATCCTCGAAGTCCGCGGCGCCGTCCAAAACACATCTGGCCGGACCGTTTCTGCACCGCTTGTGCGGGTTATCTTGCTCGATGATCAGGGGACCCAAGTGGCCGAAGCGTATGCTCAGATCTCACCCTCTTCGATTCCTGCCGACGCGCAGGCGATCTTCGCGGCGCGTGTTGAAAATCCGCCATTTGAATCATTCGAACTTGAACTCGATCTTGTTCCAGCCGATACGACACTCGCTGAGAACAGGTAAAGCTTATGGCGCTTCCAGAAATTGAGACTGTCCTTTCCGAAGCCGATCTAATGGCGCGGATTGATGATCTTGCACAACGTCTTGCTCCAAGCCTTCAGGGCGAGTGGACCGCCATCAATATTTTGATCGGCGCAACACCCTTCACGAGCGACTTGATGAAAGCGCTCGCCCGGCTTGAGATCCATCCTATACTCGATGCGCTTTGGCTTGAGAGCTACCGGGATGCCCGCGAAAGTTCCGGTCGCGTCGTCGTCCGCGCCGATATTGCGCGCGAAGTCAAAGGTCGGGGTGTTTTGATCATTGATGATGTGTTCGACACCGGACGCACGCTTGAATTCGCCAAAAGCCACTTGCTGGCAAAGGGCGCGCGCGAAGTCATCACATGTGCCTTGGCTCGGAAGCCATGGGCGCCGGAAGGCGAGACAAATGTCGACTTCCACGCCTTTGATGCGCCTGGCCGCTATTTGGTCGGGTATGGCATGGACGATGCCGGCCTTTATCGCGGTCTGCCCTATATCGGCGCGCTCGATTAGAGACTGCGGTCAAGCCACTCCAGAATATCAGCGCTGACCTGTTCGGTCCCTGGCTCATCTACGATCCAGTGCGCGTGGTTTCCATACTCAATATAGTCGCCAGGATGTTTGGCTTTCGCATATTTTGCGCCGACTTTGCGAACGGCTTTGATCACCGTGGCGCGGTCTTTCTTCGCGCCAATCGTCAGGGTCGGAACCGTGATTTTGGACTCGTCAATCGCGCTCGGATTGGCAAGATCATGATAGACCCGGCCGCTATCGAACAGGGCTTCAGCATAAATCTCGTCATGTCGGTCTTTTGGAACCGCATTTAGCACGCCCCAGGAAAAGCCATTCGGACCAACTTTAAAGACGCCGCCCGGTACATTCTTCTGACCAACTTTCAAAATATTCCAGAATGTTCTCAGTACTCTAAGGTCTGTGACGGTGCACCCTTCAGGTTGCGCGGGCGTGAGAAAAATTCCTGCCCGGGCCGCGCCAGACTCCGTGAGTTTTTGGGCGATCAAACCGCCCATGGAATGTCCCATGATGACGGGCGGTTGGCCTGTCTTTTCCGCAATATCGCCCGCCATTTTAGTCGCGGCCTCGACATAGTCATTCAGGGTCAGATCTGCGAGGCCCTCTGGCGCGTCGCTCTTGGTCCGGAGGTCAGGGAACAAGGTGGGTGTTTCACAGGTCCAACCCGCCATCGCGAAGTCGCGCTTCATGCGATCCCAAATATCTCCGCCGCAGCCGACCCCGTGGATCATCAAAAGTGTTTTGCTCACCGCTATCACCCTCCCGATTTGTGCTTGGGGAGACCATAGGCTGACTTAATCAAGAATGGAAATACCGGAATTAGACCGGCGTGCCCCAAGGCTCGAATCGTTTCGCGACCTCTTCATAAACCGGGCGTTTGAACGGCACGATCAGGCTTGGAAGTTCTTCCAATTTCGCCCAGCGCCAGGCGTCGAACTCTGGGGTATGTTTGTCCAAGCGCACATCGCTATCGGAGCCCTTAAACCGCAGAGCGAACCATTTCTGACGTTGCCCAAGGTAAGGTCCGCCCATGCGTCGAAGCAGGTCCGGCGGAAAATCGTAATAGAGCCAGTCTTCCGTCTCTTCGAGAATGTCGACCAATTTCGCCGCAACGCCAATCTCTTCGTCCATTTCGCGAAGCGCTGCATCGACCGGGTCTTCGCCCTTATCAACGCCGCCTTGTGGCATTTGCCATTGAAACGCACCGCGACCATTCACGCGGCGTCCAACAAAAACGTGTCCGGCTTTTGAAAACAAAGCCAGACCAACATTGGCGCGGTAAAGCGCTGGATCTCGTTTCTTATCACTCACCCTTGCGGGTCTAGCTGAGCCTGTCGAATCTGACCAGCGGTCAGCGACTGTTTCGCATAGTGCGACGCAGGCGCGAGCGCGATGCCTTTGCCTTCCAGCGTCGGCAGCCATTCTTTCAAAATATCAAACGTCACCGGGAATGGCATTCCAGTTCCAAGCGCGCCGCCTTGCTCAAGCGCAGCGGTTTCCAACAAGAGCAATTGCTGAGAAATCTCATCTGCGCCCGGACGGGCATCAATCCAAGCGGTCGCTTTACCAAAGGCAAGATTGGCTTTGCGGGCCCCTTGATCGAATTCAGAGCGTCGTAGGCGACCGTCCTCAAACATTGCGAGGCCTTTGTCGCTGAGCGCTGCCAGCACGGGGTCGACGGCCTCAGAATTGGTCGCGAACTTATCGCCCATATAATTCATAACGCCGACATAGCCGGGGGTCAGCGCCAACAGCGATGCCAGGCGCTCTGTGTTTTCAGCAGCAGAAAAATCAGCCTTCATGACCTGCGGGTGCGGACGCTGGCGGCCATAGTCATAGGGCTCCATCGGCAGCTCGATCAGAACCTCGTGTCCGGCGCGGCGCGCGCGGCGAACCCAGCCGCGTAAATTATCTGTGGTCGGAACGAAGGACAGCGTCACTTCTGGCGGTAGCTCATTGATCGCAGCCAGCGTTCGGCTTGGGTTTGTGCCCAAACCGCCGACAATGATCGAGACAGTCGGCTTGCCTTCAGGATTTTCAAACGGGCGCGCATACCGCGCCAAAGGCGAGTTCTCCGCGACAGTCGGTGCTGTCTCTACCGGCGCTGCAGAGGCGACCTGGATTTGAGAAACTTGGCTATAGGTCTGACCGGGCATAACCGTTCGACCATTGATGCGAATGCCTTTGGGCTTGTTGCTAGATGTTGCGGCCACCGCGACGGGCCGCGCGTCTTGATACTCAACCCCGAGATCTGGCTCAGCGGCTTGCGACGCCGGTTCGCGCTCTGTGGCTTGGGAGAAAGCGAGAGCTTGTTGATAGCCTGGCAATCGCGGATTGAGCTGCGGCGCGTCCTCCGGCGCTTCGTCGAACAAAGCCATTCGAACTGTTGGACTGCCAGCATCGGCATCCCCAAAGACATGCATCGCTGATCCAGCTGAGCCTAGAACGAAAGTCAGCGTGAAGGCGCCCAAAGCGCTATGAACAAGGCCACTGCGAAATGGAGATGGATCACGCGCTGAGCGAGCAGACATTGAGGCTCCTGAGAACACTTTAATTAGACCAATGACCAATTTGCCGTTCAAATGGTTAAGAAGAGGCAAACTTGAATTAACCTTTGGTCTGATTTGCGCAGTTCCTCGACCCCAAATCGATTAAAATTCAGACACGCTTATTATTAACAATGGAAACAGGTTGAGCTGTTTTAGCCCGCGCGGCTGTCCGTGCTCGCAAGCACACCGCCTGCGTTAAGGAATTCGATCGCTTTATCGAGCTGATAGTCGCCTTCATAATCAACCGGCGGCATATCATCCGGAATGTGCGGGATATCCCGCGCTGTGCCATCTTCATTATCAAGCGCGTTTGGCAGATCTGCTTCAGAATAGCGTTTAATCTTGGCGAGCTCTTCTTCGCTGACGCGGCGATTGGCGACTTCGATGTCTGGAACAATACCGGTGGCCTGAATAGAGCGCCCTGATGGCGTATAGTAACGAGCCGTCGTCAAACGGATCGCACCGCGCTCAGCGCCCAATGGCATAACGGTTTGAACTGAGCCCTTACCAAAGCTGGTGGTTCCGAGAACGGTTGCCCGATCGCGGTCCTGCAGCGCGCCTGCGACAATCTCAGACGCTGATGCTGAACCATTATTGATCAAGACGACCACTGGCACGTTTTTGAACACTTCGCCGCGCTGCGCATTAGAGCGCATGACATCACCAGGACGGCGGCCAATCGTTGAGACGACTTCACCGCCTGACAGGAACTGATCACTGACCGAGACCGCTTCATCGAGCAATCCACCGCCATTATTGCGCAGGTCGAGAATGATGCCGTTCGGACGACGTCCAATCGTCTCACGGATCTCGTCAAAGGCTTCGATCAGTTTTGTCGTTGTTTTCTTATTGTTGAACGTCGCGATCCGGATGTAGGCGATGCCATCACCCTTATCTTCGAACTCAACATATTTTGGCTCAATGACCTCACGGATCAGGGTCACGTCAAACGGGTCCTGACCTTCGCGATAAACCGTGACGGTCAGCTCTGTCCCTGGCTCGCCGCGCATGTCGCGCACTGCATCGTCCAAGCTAAGACCCACAATCGCTTTCGCATTCAGGTGAGTCAGCAGATCACCAGACTCTAGGCCGGCACGGCTGGCGGGAGATTCGTCCATCGGGGTGACGACTTTTACGAAGCCATCTTCCATTGTGACCTCAATGCCCAGACCGCCATACTCCCCTGAGGTCGTGAC
This sequence comes from Pseudomonadota bacterium, assembly GCA_038526515.1. Classification (GTDB taxonomy): domain Bacteria; phylum Pseudomonadota; class Alphaproteobacteria; order Caulobacterales; family Hyphomonadaceae; genus Henriciella. The sequence goes on from JBCBGS010000002.1 coordinate 32,318, forward strand.
TTGAAGCGCTTCGAACTCGTCCGGCGACATGTATCCAGAATGCGGGTCGAGTGAACCGAGCATGCCATCAATCGCGGCTTCGAGCGCAGCCACTTCATCAATCTCTTCAACATAGTCGGCTTTGGCGCGGGCCATGACTTCGGTGAACAAAGAGAGTTGTTCGAACGCCGCTTCATAGCGCGGAGTTGTGTTTTCCGCGTCTGGCCAAGCTACGGCTGACACCCCCACTGCTGTCGCTCCAAGTACGACCCCCAGCGCGGCTCCTGTCAGCATAGCTCTCATAGACGTTTCTCCTGCTCCGGCCTTAGCCGCGTTTCATCCAATTTGCCGGATCCATAGGCTCACCGCCTTTTCGGACCTCTAAATATAGTTCCGGCTCGCCGCCGGCGCGCTCGGCCATCCTTGCTACGGGTTCGCCCTGTTGGACCGATTGACCAACCGCGACGTAACTAGATGACATTCCCCACAAGAGAACATGGTATCCGTCACTTGTCGAGAGGATCAGTAGCTGTCCGTAGCTCCGAAAGGGGCCTGCAAATTCAACAGTACCGCTAATTGGGGCAGAAACTTGAGCGCCGCTACGGGTGGCAAAGGCAACGCTTTCGGATTTCGCGCCGCCGGGCATTTTGTCACCCCAGGCGCGCACGACGCGTCCGGACGCCGGAAGTGCAAGCACGCCGAGTGGTTGAGACACGGTCGCACGCGGTAGGCTTGCGCGCTGGGTTGGCCGAGGCTGCGATTGCTCTGCGAGCGCGAGGCGTGGCTTCAAGCGCGGTGCGGATGGGGCCGCCGCCTCTAGAGCCAGAATGAGGTCGCGCAAATCACCTGCTTTTTCTCCAAGAGATTCAGCATGTTGCCGCAAGAGTTCAGCATCAGAGTTCACGTCTTCAAAGGCAGCGCGCTTCGCGGTTGTAAGCTGGATGATCTCTTCGCGTTTGAGCGCCAAAGCTGCATCTGCGGCAGCCAAAGTCTTCTGTTCGCGTAGAACATTACGCTCCAGGCGCCGCAACTCGGTAATCTCTTCGCCGAGGACCTTAGTCTTGCTGCGCACTTCAGGAGCAACTTCGCCCATCAGGATCGCCGCTCGGATCGCCTGATTGGCGCTCTTCGGCTGGGTTAAGAGCGCAGGCGGGCGATGCCGACCAGAGATGGCCAGCGAGGCCATCAAATCTTCGAGAGCGTCCTCACCTTCGACGAGATCGGTTCTCGCAGCCGCTAGCCGAGACCGCAGGGACACCAATTTGAGCTCTGTCGATGTGGCTTGTTCCTCGCGCCGCTGGCTTTCCATCGCCGCCGAGATCAAATCACGCTCAAGCTTTTCCAAATCGCCCGCAACTACGCCGCCTGCGGACTCCAGGATCGCCAATTGGCGCAGGGTTTCTTCGCGTTCAGCCTCAAGCGCTTCTAAGTCCGCGCGGGACACATCATCTTGTCCTTGCACGGGCAAGGCCGCCATCGCGAAGACAGCTGTGCACGCCAAGATTCGGCGCAAAGACGAGGAGGGTCCGACTCGCATCCTGTTAATATGCCACGATCCGGGTGATCAGGACATTAACGCGATTAACGGAGCTTTTCAGGTCTCTTGGGCTTTGATTAGCCGTCTTTCGCAGCGATCTGATCGGCGAGGTCGACAATCACTTTGGCCTGTTTCCAGGTCGCATCGTCTTGCATCTTGCCATCAAGCATCGCAACGCCAGCCCCATCCGGGATCGCTTCCAAGACGCGGCGGGCAAACGCCACCTCGTCAGGGTCTGGGCTGAACACTTTCTTGGCCACATCGATCTGGCTTGGATGCAACGTCCAGGTGCCAACACAACCCATCAGGAAGGCATTGCGGAATTGCTGCTCGCAGGCTTCCAAATCTGCGATATCGCCGAACGGCCCATAGAAGGGTTTGATCCCTGCCATGCCGCAAGCATCAACCATCTTACCAAGCGTATAGTGCCAAGGATCTTGCTGCGCGCCGAGGCGAGGTGAGCCGTCTTCTTTTGGGTCTTCAATGACGCGATAGAACGGGTGGCCGCCACCAACGCGGGTGGTTTTCATTTTACGAGACGCCGCGAGGTCCGCAGGCCCGAGCGAGATGCCCTGCATGCGCGGCGAGGCGAGCGCGATGTCTTCAACGCGGGCGACGCCCTCAGCCGTTTCCAGAATGGCGTGCAAAAGGATCGGGCGCGACAGACCCGCTTTGGCTTCGAGCTGCGCCACCAATTGATCGACATAATGAATGTCCCAAGGCCCCTCGACTTTGGGGATCATCAGCACATCAATCTGATTGCCTGCTTTGGTTATGAGCTCAGTGACATCATCCAGGAACCAAGGCGAGTTCAGACAGTTCACCCGGCTCCACAGGCCCGTGCCCTTCGCCTGCCAGTCGAGCATGCCCGCCATTTCAATGACGCCGGCCCGCGCCGCCTCTTTGGCATCGGCTGGGATCGCATCCTCGAGGTTGCCGAGAACGACATCGCAAGTATCAGCCATGCCCGGGACTTTCGCGCGGACTTTGTCCAAGTGCGGCGGAACGAATTGGATCATCCGTTCGACGCGAACAGGGAGCTCACGCATGGGCTCAGGCGCCCCCGCAGCAAGCGGTTTAAAGAACTGGCGCGGGGCTTTCTGGCTCATGGGTGTTCCTCCGAATTGAGGCGCAACCTAGCGGGCAATCCTCTCGAAGCAATGGGGAGAAAGTCGCAGGCCTAGCGCGTGAAGCTGTAGGCGTTCCGGCGAAACGCTTCCGTTTCTCCCTCATAGGTCACCATTTTCGTGACATTCAGCTCTGACGCGCCAAACGCGTAGATCATCTCGCAACTGGCCTTTTTGCCCATATCTTCGCAGGAATAGGCGGTTTTCACCTCGCGCAGGCCAGACTCTGAAAGCGTATTGGAGACAATAGGCGCGCCCATCATCCACTGCCCATTCCCGCTGACCTTCAAGGTGACGGTGGAGTTGGCGTGTGGCTCGTCCGGATAGATGTAAGCGAGCTTCAGACCCGTATCGGTCGCTTCGACTTCGAGGTTCGCAGGGATGGTGACGTCTTCGAAAGGCGGTTGGTAGTTCATGTAGGTCAAACTGCCGGTCCAATCGGTTCCCGCGACCACCGCGAGATCAGATGGAGATAAGCCCTCGGCTTCGCCCGCATGCGCGGATAGGGTCAGAAGCACCGGTACGATAAAAGCTGCTGAGATCAATTTCATAACGAGTGCCCTCTTCTGGTTATGCTCTTATTACGAGCGCAACCGTAAATCGGACCACGAAAAGTTTAGTGCGCCATCGGGTGCGCGGTTTCGAGCAGTTCTGCCAACTCGTCAGTCAGCACATGCGTATAGATTTGTGTCGTCGCAATATCGGCATGTCCGAGCAGCGTTTGGACGCTGCGCAGATCTGCGCCGCCTTGCAGAAGATGGGTCGCATAGGCGTGGCGTAGCGCATGGGGATGGACGCGCGATGGGGAAAGACCCACCTCGATGGCCAGCGTCTCCAGCATTTGTGCGAGACGGCGGCGTGTCAGATGGCCAGACTTCCCTCGGGACGGAAACAAGAAGTCGCCGCTCCCGTTTCCATACTTCTCGTCATCGCGGAGCTCTAGCCAATTGCGGATGGCCAAAAGCGCAGGCGCTCCCAACGGACACATACGCTCTTTGCCGCCTTTGCCGCGAATGATCATCTCGCGCGTTTCCCAAAGGCCGAGGCGCCGGCGCGGTAAATCGCCGAGGCGCAAACTCACCAACTCGGTCACGCGCAGCCCGGCGCCATAGAGCAATTCCAATAGGCAGGTCAGGCGCGGATCATCTGCACAGGCGCGGAGCAACTGATCAACATCTTCGCGCGACAGAACATCCGGCACATCCCGCTGCACCTTCGGCGCATCAAGCTTAGACGTAGGATCATCTTTGCGATCGCGCTCTTCGAACAGGAAACGGAAGAAACGCTTCAGCGAGGAAAGCTTGCGCGCCTGCGTCGAAGCCGCGAGGCCGTCCTTCGCCAGTGATTGCATCCATTGAGAGAGATCACCCGGGTCCGCCTCGCAAAGCGTCCCGCCGAGATAGCCAGACGCTTCAAGCAAATCGCGACCATAAGCGTCTAAAGTATGCGGAGATGCGCCGCGCTCAGCCGACATCATTTCCAGGAAAGCTTCGATACGCGCATGATCAGACATGGCGCTGACTTAAGCGATAGACCTTAACACCAACCAAAAACGGGCGCTCGGTAAGGAGCGCCCGTTTGGAAAGAGTTGGAAAGGTGGGACTTATTCGACCCCTTCGCCCTTCAACATAATTGAATCGCCATCCTCGGTATCCGGATCGCCATTCTTTTTGTGCATGGCCACGACCACACCGGATAGCAACAAGATCGCAATCAAGTTCGGGAAGGCCATCGAGGCATTGGCGAGGTCGCCAAACTTCCAAACAAACTCAACCTGCGCCATCGCGCCGATAAAGATTACGCCAACCCAAAGGAAGCGGAACGGCTTCGTTGCCCACTCGCCAACCAGATAGGTGATCGCCTGTTCGGCATAGTAAGACCAGCCGATAATCGTGGTGAAGGCAAACAACGCCAGACAGATCGTGACAATCCAACCACCGCCCGTAAAGGCTGCTTCATAAGCCGCATTGGTAATCGCTGAGGCTTCGAGATCAGCCGCGAGCCAGATGTACTGTGTCTCGCCGCCATCTGCGGTGACCCAGTTTCCAGTCGTGGTCAAAATCACCAGAGCGGTCATGGTACAAATCACGAGTGTATCGATGAATACACCGATCATTGCGATCTCACCCTGCTTCACTGGGTTCCGGGTTTGCGCGGCCGCGTGTGCGATCGGCGCGGATCCCTGCCCGGCTTCGTTTGAGAACAGACCCCGCGCCACACCGGCGCGAACCGCAGCTGCCATACCGTAACCGGCAAGACCACCGGCTGCTTGCTCAAGTCCAAAGGCAGACTTCACGATCAGCGCAAATGCGCCTGGAATTTCAGGAGCATTCATGACGAGAACGACGAACGCCGCGAAGACATAGAACAGCGCCATGAATGGAACGACTTTACCGGCCACGTTCCCGATCGACTTAATCCCGCCAATGATCACCGCAAAGGTCAGAACAGACAACACAAGACCAACCGACCAGGTTGGAATTCCGATGCCGATTTCTGCGCCGCTTCGAACCACAGTTTGCGTGATTGAGTTCGCTTGAACCATGCCGCCAGTCGCGGTTGCTGAGAACAGCGTGCCGATACAGAAGAAGATGGCGAGCCAAGCCCAGTTCTTACCCAGAGCGTTTTTGATATAATACATCGGGCCGCCATTGATGCGGCCATTCTTATCGCGCTCACGGTACTTGATGGCGAGCGAGCTTTCCGCAAACGCCAAGGCCATACCGAACAGTGCGGTCAGCCACATCCAGAAAATGGCGCCCGGTCCACCGAGCGTGATCGCGGTCGCAACACCCGCCAGGTTACCGGTTCCAACCTGACCTGAAAGCGCTGTTGAGAGCGCCTGCCAAGCTGTAATGGTATTTGGATCACCATCGCCTTTTCGGCTGCCCCAGAGTTCCGCCAAAGCGGGTCCGAACCGGCGCAGCGGTCGCCCGCCCAGACGGATCATAAAGAACAGGCCAGAGCCCAACAGGAACACCGCCAAAGGCGCGAACGGGAGTATCTGAGTGCTGCCCCATGAGCCGCCCCAGATAAATCCGCTCAGATTATCCACAAATCCATAAAACGCTTCCATAATGCCTCCCCGGCAAAGCTTTTGTTCGCAGTAGCCGTTACCCTAGAACAGAAACGGGCGCTGTGAAGCGCCCGGTCCCATGTTTTTGCAGATTTGTGACGCTTTGGGGATAAACTATCCAACAAAGCCTTCGCCGACGCCAAAATCGCGTCGCGCTGAAACAATCGTCACCACCACACCGGCCAAGACATCAAGCAGCGCCATAATCGTTAGGATGAAGAAGACGGATGTCGCGAAATTCGGATGCAGCAGGAACAGCATCAAGCAAACAATAAACACGATCATGGAGAGCGCGTGGTTCATAATGGTCGCTGTGCCCGTGCTGGTCGACTTCAAGATTTCCATGAACAGCACGCCAATCGAGAGCAGCAATAATGCATCGCCTTTGGTCAGAACCCATTCAATCTCGCCGCCAATCATGCCGATAGAGAAGAATTTCTGGCCGAGGATCGCCATCAGAGGCGACACGTTTTCGCTCAAAATCTCATTGCCATGCGTCAGGACGGCTGGCTCACCATTTGTCGTGAGCGCGATCAGACAGTAAATACCGACTGGAATCACAAATAGCGGAAATGCGCTGAGTAAGAGTCGCATCAATCTTCCCCTCTTTCGTGGACTATGGCCATTCTGGCGCTCCGCCCTTTGCTGTTTTTCATCGAGACCCGCCATAACCGCCGCTGGATATGGAACTGTCATCACGTGTCTCCTCGCCCGCCCAGTTAACCGTAATATGGATTAATGCAAAGTGAGCATGTCTGTGACCCGCACAAATCTCCCGCCCTATTTCATCCTGACCGGCCCGCCCGGATCGGGAAAGACGACCGTGCTGAACATTCTCGACCAACACGTCACCACCGTGGCAGAGCCAGCCCGTCGGGTCCTCGCTGAGCAAAGACGCAGAGGTGGGACCGCCACCAGCGACCAGGACCCGGGAGCCTTCGTCGCGCAAATGCTGAACCTCGCCATATCAGACTTTGATCAGGCCACTGGAGAAACCGTTTACGATCGCGGCCTTCCGGACCTGCTCGCCTTCACCCAGTATTACCAGCTGGCGGACAAACCCGTGCGCGCAGCAATCCAGGCGCACCGCTATCGGTCGCCCGTCTTTTTCTTCCCGCCCTGGGAAGAGATTTACGAGAACGATGATGAACGCACGCTCGATTTTGCCGGCGCTTTGGCCTTTGGCGAGCTAATCCGCGAGGGATACTTGAAATCAGGATATGAGCTGACAAGCGTTCCGACGGGGGCGCCAGAAACGCGCGCGCGTTTCATTTTGGATAGTCTACGCACCTAAAGCTCGTCGGAGCCGCCAGGATTCCGGCGGCGACGGATCAGCCACATCACGCCGCGCAGATCTGACAGCGCATCGCCGAGCCGCCCGAAATTCGTATATTTAGACTGCCCGGCCCCGCGCTCGCGATGGTTTACGTCCATAAATTCAACGCCGTAGCCTTCAGCATTCATCAGAGCCGGCATATAACGGTGCATATGATCGAAGTAGGGCAAAGCCAAGAACGCCTCGCGCTTCATCACTTTGATGCCGCAGCCACTATCATCACAATCATCACGCAGCAGGCGCTTGCGGAACGCGTTGGCAAAACGGGACCCGAACCGTTTCCAGGCTGTGTCCTTACGGCTGGCGCGGCGGCCCATGACCATGGTAAGGCCTTCCGGCGCATCAACGCGGGTCAAACTGCGATAGAGCGCAGGCAGATCGGCTGGATCATTCTGGCCATCGCCATCGAGCGTCCCAATGATTGGTGCGCGGGCATGTTGGATTGCGGTGCGCAGGGCGCGCGACTGTCCAGCATTCGAGCGATGCGCAATCACGCGCAGCTCCGGATATTTCGCCTTTAGGCCCGCCAGAACGGCGCGCGTATCGTCGGTTGAGGCATCATCTGTGATCACCATCTCAAACGCCCGGCCGGCAAGCGCGGCGGCGATTTCGTCGATCAACTGCTCCGCATTGCCGGATTCATTATGCATCGGCACACAGATTGAAAATTCTGGGGATGAGGTCACGCGCGTCCTCCAATAAGAGACAACGAGGTCGCTTTAGTTGATATCCAGCAATTGCGAAACCTCAAGACTGAGGACATGACTGTTTTTATGAGCGACCTTCCCATCGAACCCCTTCTGCCGGACATCGCTGCGACGCTGAAAGCGAAGCGGCGGCTGATCCTGGGCGCGCCGCCAGGGGCCGGGAAGACGACGCGTGTGCCGCTGGCGCTGGCGGGTTTGATTGACGGTTTTGAGGCCCTGCCTGGGAAAATCATCATGCTGGAGCCGCGCCGGATCGCGGCCCGGATGGCGGCGCAGCGTATGGCGCAGACGCTGGGCGAACCGCTCGGCAAACGGATCGGTCTCTCCACCCGCGTCGACCGCAAGACCAGCAAAGACACGGTCGTTGAAGTCGTCACCGACGGTCTGTTTACGCGCCGCTTGCTGAACGATCCAGAGCTCAGCGGTGTCAGTGCGGTGATCTTTGATGAGATCCACGAACGAAGCCTCAGCGCCGATCTCGGCTTGGCGCTGGCGTTGGAAGTGCAAGGCGCACTGCGGGAGGATCTGCACCTGCTCGCCATGTCTGCGACGCTCGATACAGCAGCGATGGCAGAGAAACTGGACGCACCGGTGATTGAAAGCGAGGGCCGCCAATACCCGGTTGAGACCCGCTATGTCGGGCGCAGCCAAGACCGGCTGGAAGACCAGATGGCGCGCGCGATTGAGCGGGCCGCGCGCGAAACGGACGGGTCCATCCTCGCTTTCTTGCCCGGGGCGGGAGAGATCCGCCGAACCGCGGAACGTCTCTCGCATTTAGGCGACATCCTCGTCGCGCCGCTCTTCGGGGCCCTAAGCCCGCAGGACCAAGACGCCGCGATCCGCCCCTGCGCAGACGGCAACCGCAAAATCGTCCTGGCCACAGATATCGCCGAAAGCGCACTGACCATTGAGGGCGTCTCCGTTGTTGTGGATAGCGGCTATGCGCGGGTGCCGCGCTATGTGCCGGGCGGGCTCTCAACAGCGCTGCAGACGGTTCGGGCCGCTCGCGCCAATGTCGACCAGAGACGCGGCCGTGCCGGACGGCTTGGTCCAGGCATTTGTTACCGGCTGTGGGACGAAGCTGAGACGCGCGGGCTCACGGCAGCGCCAGAGCCCGAAATTCAGAACGCGGACCTATCTGGCTTAATGCTCACACTCGCCGATTGGGGCGAAACCAATCCGGAAGCGCTCAACTGGCTGACGCAGCCACCGCCTGGACGCTTGAAAGCGGCCCGGCAAGACTTGCTAGGGCTCGGTGCCTTGGATGAGACAGGCGGACTTACGCGTATCGGGCGCGAGATGACCAAGCTGCCACTGTCTCCGCGCCTCGCCGCTTTGATCGTGCGCGCTGAAACCGAGCCAGAGCGCGCGCTCGCGGCGCAAGTTGCGGCTTTGATCAGCGAGCGCGGCATCGGTGGCAATAGTGCTGACCTCGGCGAGCGACTAACGCGCTTCCAAAGTGATCGAAGCCGGCGCGCGGAGACTTTGAAACAGCAAGCCTCGCGCTGGGCCGGAAAAGCCAAAGCCTCTGGCAACGCCGCCGAGGTGCTCGCGCGGGGCTGGCCGGACATGATCGCGCGCAAGCGGCCAGGGTCGGCGACGCAATATGTGCTCGCCTCAGGCCGCGCCGGACAAGTCGATGAAAGCTCCCCCCTTGCGAAATCAGACTGGCTGATCGTGGCGGATATGGTTGGCAGCGCGAAAACCGCTCGGATTACGTTAGCCGCCGCTTTGGATGAAACGCTCGCCCGATCTATCGGTAAGGAAAAGACGCGAGAAACCGCAGATTTCGATCCGGCCAAGGGCGCGTTTAAAGCACGCCGCGTGAAGGCGCTCGGGGCGATCATTCTAAGCGAACAACCGCTTCCGAAGCCCAGCCCAGAAACGGCGAACGATGCGTTCCTTGCGCATATTGAGGCGGAAGGCTTCGCGCCTACCGGTCTCGAAGACGTCGTCCGCACGATGTGCGCGCGGACCGGGAAACTCCGCAATTTATTCGGAGAGGCTTGGCCGGATTGGTCTCCAGATAGGCTCGCAGAAACCGTTCGTGAGTGGCTCACACCCATGTTGAGTAACGGGTCATTTACCATGCCCACGCCCGCAAAGCTTGGGGATGCGTTGAAAGCACAGCTCGAATGGCCATTGCCGCAAGAACTAGATCAAAAGGCACCGCTCAGCGTCGAGCTTCCATCAGGCCGGAAAGCCAAAATTGACTGGTTGGACGAGCGCGCGCCGCTCATCGAATGCAAAGCTCAAGAGTTGTATGGCGCAGCGGCGCATATCGCGCTGGCTGAAGGCCGCTTGCCCGTGACGCTGCAAATCCTATCGCCGGGGGGTAAGCCAGTAGCCACAACGCAGGATCTCCCAGGATTCTGGCAGGGCGGTTATCGCGACATGGCGAAAGACATGCGCGGGCGCTATCCCAAGCATGACTGGCCAGATGATCCAGCCAGCGCAAAGCCGCATGCAGGCATGACCAAGGCCCGCCTCGCGAAAAGCTAAGCGTCGCGCCACTCGCCAGTGTTCAACCCATCAATCGTCCAATTGCCGATTTTGTAGCGGATCAGGCGCAAAGTCGGATGCCCGACGGCGGCCGTCATGCGACGTACCTGGCGATTTCGGCCTTCAGTAATGGTGAGAGAAATCCAACAATCCGGGATCGACTTCCTGACGCGGATGGGCGGCGTGCGCGGCCAGAGATCCCCGGGCGGGTCCATGCGGGAAACCTCTGCCGCTGCCGAGACGCCATCTTTTAGCTTCACGCCGCTGCTAAGCGCTTTGAGGGCTGCTTCGTCCGGAATACCTTCCACTTGTGCCCAATAGGTCTTTGGCGTGCGATTGCGCGGATTGGTGATCTGGGCCTGCAATCGCCCATTATCGGTCAGGATCAGAAGCCCTTCACTGTCGCGATCTAAGCGCCCCGCGGCATACACCGAGGGGACGGAAATAAACTCCGACAGTGTTTTACGCGACGAGCCCTCATTTCCCTTATCGGTGAACTGAGACAGGACGTCGAACGGCTTATTGAAGAGAATGGTACGGGTCATTCCGCCTGCCATGCCTGCTTTCTAACGCGGCGTCCAGCGAGCCAAGCACTGCCGACGCGTATGACGGAAAGTTTATGCTCCAGAGACCCCTGTAATCCTTAAATTAATCCGTGTTACCACATATAAATCGTCCGATTCCGTTGCATTTTCGGCGAAGCATGGTAAATATAACGCATCATTAGCGTATGAAAGTGAAGGGAGATAAGAAGATGAATACACTTCCCATGCACAGAGAGTCTGGCCATCAGGCGGACAAATTTAACGGCCCAATCCTTGATCGCGAAAAACTTCGCCAAGGCACGAATGTGGCCCTGCTCACCGCGATTGGATCTGTGATCCTCGTTCTTGCGGTGAAAGCACTCTATCTGGCGTTTTAGACACCAAAAACTGGACGCACATATAGCTTTTCGGGCGGTTTTGAGTCATAAGCCGCCCGATGAGCGACACGACCCCTGAAAAGTCCAGCAAATCGGTCTTCATTAAGACCTATGGCTGCCAGATGAATGTCTATGATAGCGAGCGCATGAAAGATGTGCTGGCCCCGATCGGCTATGCGCCCGTCGACAGTCCTGACGGCGCTGATTTGGTGGTTCTAAACACTTGCCACATTCGTGAAAAAGCGACGGAAAAAGTCTATTCCGAACTCGGCAAAATCAAAAAGCTGAAACAGGCCCAAGGCGGCAACATGACCATCGCGGTTGCAGGCTGCGTGGCGCAGGCTGAAGGCGCAGAGATTATGCGGCGCCAGCCCGCTGTTGATTTGGTGCTCGGCCCGCAGGCCTATCACAAGCTGCCGGAAATGATTGCCCGGGTGCACCGCTCGACTGGCGAACGGCTCGAGACCGAGTTTGAAACGCTCGAAAAGTTTGACGCGCTGCCAAAAGCCCGCAAGGCGGATGGACCGATGGCGTTCCTGTCCGTGCAGGAAGGCTGCGATAAATTCTGCACTTTCTGCGTCGTGCCCTATACACGCGGCGCCGAGCTCTCGCGCCCGGTTGATGATGTAATCTTCGAAGCGCGCAATCTTGCCAGTCAGGGCGTCCGCGAGGTTCAACTGCTTGGTCAGAATGTGAATGCGTATCACGGCGCGGCGCCGAAGCTTGAGGGCGGCGATGAGTGGACGCTGGCGCAACTGGTGCGCCACGTCGCCAAAGTCGGCGGCCTCGATCGCATCCGCTACACGACGAGCCATCCGCGCGATATGGATGATGATCTGATCGCGGCGCACGCGGATACGCCGCAATTGATGCCTTTCCTGCACCTGCCGGTCCAATCTGGGTCAAACAATATCTTGAAAGCGATGAATCGCGGTCATACGCGCGAGCACTATCTCGACATCATGCGCCGGATGAAAGAAGCCCGTCCAGATATCGCGCTGGCATCGGACTTCATTGTCGGCTTCCCAGGTGAGAGCGACAAGGATTTTGAGGACACGATGGATCTCGTGCGTGAGGTCAATTATGCGATCGCCTACTCATTCAAATACTCTGAGCGCCCGGGTACACCGGCGGCTGAGATGTTCGGCCAAGTTCCGGAAGATGTGAAGAATGAGCGCCTGCAAGCGCTTCAAGCCCTGCTCCGCGAGCAGCAAACGGCCTTCAACGCCTCCAAGATTGGCGAGACGATCCCTGTTATGGTGACAGGTAAAGGCCGCAACGAGGGCCAGATGCATGGCCGCTCACCTTGGCTGCAGGCCGTCCACTTTGATGGCGCCTCAGAGCTTGTCGGGCAGATCATTGATGTCACGATCAAAGGCGCGACGCTGAACTCGCTGTCCGGAGATCTCGCCGGCAAATCGAAAGAGGTGGCCGCTTGAGCCAAGTCTGGACCCCGAAAGACGCTGCACTTCTGCCAGTGATTTGCGGCCCCAACCACATGAACCTTCTCTATCTCGAGAATGAGTTGGCGGACGGAAATCTCAAAGCAGAGAGCCAAGGCGGCGGGATTGCCCTGGATGGGTCCGCGGAAGCCGTTGCGACGGCAGAGCTGGCGCTCAGCGTATTCGAAACCATGCTCGCACAAGACCCGAACGCTGGAATTGCCGCCCTCGAAGGCGCGGTCGAGCAAGCGCGCACGCCAAGTCAGCATTATCGCACGCTGACCGGCTTGAAGGTGCCGATCAACGCGCAGACAAATACGCAGGCAAAATATCTCGATCTGCTGACCGGGACCGAAAATGATCTGATCTTCGGCGTTGGACCAGCCGGAACGGGTAAGACCTTCTTGGCCGTGGCTGCGGGCGCCGCAGCGTTGAAAAACAAAGCCGCTTCGAAACTGATCATTACGCGCCCCGCTGTAGAGGCTGGTGAAAATCTCGGCTTCTTGCCGGGAGACCTTGAAGAAAAGGTCGAACCTTATTTGCGACCGATCTGGGACGCACTCGACGAGACGCTTGGCGCCGATCAAGCTGGGCGGCTGCGAGAGAAACGCGTGATTGAAGTGGCCCCGCTCGCCTTTATGCGCGGCCGTACGCTCAAGAATGCATTCGTGATCATGGACGAAGCGCAGAATGCGACCGTTGCCCAAATGAAAATGGTCCTGACGCGCCTTGGCCGCGACAGCCGCATGGTCGTAACCGGAGACCCAGGACAGGTCGATTTACCAAAGAGCCAAACCTCAGGCCTCGCGCATGCCATGCGGATCCTGCGGGGCGTCAAAGGCGTAGGACGGGTTACTTTTTCGGCGCGCGATGTCCGCCGCCACGCTTTGGTGAGCCGGATCATCGAAGCCTATGATAAAGACTCAGATTCAAAGCGCGATGGTTGATCTCGACCTCCGCGTGGCTGAGCCCGAATGGGACAAGTCTTTGCCTGACCTTGAAGCGATCTGTCGGCGCGCCCTCGACGCTGGCGCCGCGCAAAAAGCCACCCAAGGCGAAGTCGCGATCCTGCTCACCAACAATACCGAAATCCAAGACCTGAACCGCGACTGGCGGGGGAAAGACAAACCAACTGACGTCTTGTCATTCCCGGCAGACCCGATGGATAAGCCGTTCTTGGGTGACATCGCCGTTGCCATTGGCGTCACGCAGGATGATGCCGAGACCCGCGGTATCGGGCTCGATCAGCACCTATCCCATTTGTTAATCCACGGATTGTTGCATTTGCTTGGGCACGACCACAAAGATGACACAGAGGCCGCCGAAATGGAGGCCTTGGAGATTGCTGCGCTTGCATCACTGGGTTGGCCTGATCCATATAGTTAGCCAGCGATTCGTACGCGCGGAAATAGGACCGAAGAAAAACATGTCGGAAGGACGCAAAGGCCTCTTAGGCCTGTTCAAGAAAACCCCGGACGACCCGGTTCAACCCCAATCGGAAACGCCAGAAGCGCCCTCTCAGCAGGAAATGCGCTTGAGAATTGCGGACTTTGCGAGTGCGCGCGTCGAGGATGTGATGATCCCGAGGGCTGAAATCATTGCGGTAGAGCTTTCCACCAGCATGGACGATTTGATCCAGCTCTATGCCAATGAAGCTCACTCACGTTTGCCCGTCTATCGAGAAACTTTGGATGACCCGGTTGGTGTGGTTCATATCCGCGATCTCATCGGTGAAATTGCCCGCGCAAATGGAGACGCCCCGAAAGAAGATGACGCGCCGCTGGAGCGCCTACGCCGCGATATTCTTTTTGTACCACCATCCATGCCGCTGCCCGATTTGCTGGTGAAGATGCAAGCTTCGAGAACCCATCTCGCGCTCGTCGTTGATGAATATGGTGGCACCGATGGCTTGGTCAGTCTGGAAGACTTGGTGGAAGAAATTGTCGGCGAAATTGAAGATGAGCACGATGAAGAGGTCGCGCTCTTAATCCGCCGCGGACGCCTCGCCTGGGAAGTCGACGCGCGGATGGAAACCGAAGATTTTGCTGAAGAGACAGGGCTCGATCTCGAACTTGAAGATCATGATGTCGATACGCTTGGCGGCGTGGCCTTCGCGCTAGCCGGACGCGTCCCGTTACGCGGAGAGGTTCTTCCGCATCCAACCGGCGTTGATCTCGAAATCCTGGAGAGCGACGTGCGCCGCATTCAAAGATTGGTCGTTCGCAAGCCTGCCGCGGAGTTGAATTCATGATCGAGCATCAAGAAACCCGCAGCCACGGGCTCGGTGTACTCACGGCCGTTCACGAGGCAATTGCGCGAACCCGCGGGATGACGGCTGGCCTGTTTGCAGTTCTGCTCGGCGCCTTTTGCGCGTTGGGTTTTGCGCCGTTTCATCTCTCGCCTGCGCTTATTATTGCGTTCGTCGGCTTAGTTTGGATGCTTGACGGCGCGCGCGGGCAGCGGCGTTGGGGCAGCGCTATGTTCTTTCGCGCATGGGCATTTGGTTTCGGCTATTTCTTGGTCGGCATGTATTGGACCGCGCTCCCATTCCTGGTTGAGCCAGAAAAGCATGCCATCTTCCTTTGGATGCCGCTCATCCTGCTGCCAGGCGGGATGGCCCTAATTTGGGGCGCCGCTTGCGCTTTGGCAGGGGCGTTCTGGTCATCCTCACCCTCACGCGTTTTCATCTTCGCCATCTTTATGGGCGGCGCAGAATTGATCCGAGGCACCCTGTTTGGCGGCTTCCCGTGGAACCTGCCCGGCACGACCTGGGCCCCCGGCGGATCGCTGTCCCAAGCCGCCTCACTGGGCGGCGTGTATTGGCTGACCTTGGTGACGCTGTTTGTCGCCGCTGCTCCGTCCGCACTGGTGGACACACGAGACGCTAAAGGTGTTCTCGGACGCGCTTTCCCGGTCATTATGGCCGTTGCTTTGGTCGGTTTCTCATGGGCGTGGGGATCTCAGCGCCTCTCGAATGATACAATCATGACGGAACGGTCGATCCTGCTCATGGATGCCGGCGTGCCGCAGCGCGAGAAATTCAAAGACTTCGGTGAGCCCGTGATCGCGCGCTATATCGATCTGCTCCAAAATGTCCCAAGCGAGGCGGGCGATATCCTGATTTGGCCGGAAGGCGCCCTGCCCTACGGCCTACTGCCGAACCCGTACTCGCCAGATAGTAATACACTGGAATTGGTCTCAGCGTTTCTGGGACGGCGCGCCCTGATTGCCGGGTCCGCACGCTTCACGAACGAAGAGGGTGAGCGCCGCGATTATAATAGCCTGGTGATGTTCACCGCCGGCGCGAACACAACCGAGCTCGCCGCGCTTTATGATAAGCATCGCCTGGTTCCATTTGGAGAGCTGCCGGCGACGAAGATCATCCCGTTCGGGGATAACCTTGCAGGGGTTTTGCCGTCTGCGATCCAGCGGATTGCGACCAATGGCTTTGAGCCTGGCGCAGAGCCAACCGTTCTTCTCCCGCAAAGCGTGGCCCCGCCCTTTATCCCCTTGATCTGCTATGAAGGCCTGTTCCCGGAAATGGTCCGCAAGGCGCAGCCGCAACGCGATGCTGCGGAATGGATCGTCGTGATTTCCAACGATGCCTGGTTTGGCGGCGGATTAGGTCCCGCCCAGCACTATGCCCAGAACCGCTATCGCGCGATCGAAAGCGGCCTGCCTATGGCGCGGGTTGCGACGCGCGGGATGACAGCGGTCATTGATGGTTATGGCCGAGAGGTCGCTCGCGGAAATCCCGCCCCTGGCGACCCGGCGGGCTGGAGATCTTCGGTTGTAAGGACCGGATTACCCGGAAAACTTGCAAATACCCCATTTCAGAGATTTGGGGAGACCTTTTACTGGTTGACAATGGTGCTATTTGCTGGACTAGCCTTTATGAATTGGCGGCGTTAGAAGAATAGAAACTGTATAGAGAAGTCAGGTAGCGGATGTCTGAAAATAAAGTCCCCAGCGGTATCGATCGAATTGTTGGCCAAAGACTAAGATGGCGCCGTCGAGAACTGAAGCTCACACAAGAACAGCTTGGCGAAAAGCTAGGCCTTACGTTTCAGCAGGTTCAGAAATACGAAAAAGGCGTGAACCGTATCTCCGCCGGACGCTTGTTCGAAATGGCGCAAGTCCTCGGCATTACGATCACTTACTTCTATGAAGGCGTCGACGACCTGCTCGAAGAACCGGGCATGTTGAGCGTCCATGAAGACGACCATCCGCCAAGCCTGCCCGTCTTGGACGGCGAAGCCATGGAATTGATCAAAGCGTTCCAGCAAATCGGCGATAAATCTCTCCGCCGGTCGCTTCTGGAGACGATCCGCGCAGCGGCGGCGAGCAATGAGGCCGGCACAGCGGCTTAACCAAAACCTGTGTCCCTGAAGCGACAGCCGCAATTCTTTTGCAACTGCGAATAAAATCCATGGTTGCTTTGCCGCACTGCACAAGCAACCTAAATGTCGTACGAATAAGACATTCCGACGGGAGACGAGTGTGGCGGAAATCAAGACCGTAGGCGTTGTTGGCGCCGGGCAAATGGGCAACGGGATCGCGCATGTCTGCGCCTTGGCCGGATATGATGTTGTCTTGAACGACATCTCACAGGACGCGCTCGATGCGGGCGTCACGACAATTGAGAAAAATCTGGGGCGCCAGCTCTCACGTGAGTTGATCTCCATGGATGAGATGAAAGCCGCTCAAGCGCGCATCAAAACCCATACGGATGTTAACTCTCTCGCTGAGGTCGACCTCGCCATCGAGGCAGCAACTGAGAACCGCGAGGTCAAAGAGAAGATCTTCGCAACGCTCTGCAAGGTCGTGCCGGATCACGCCTATCTTGCGACCAACACATCTTCCATCTCGGTGACCCGTCTGGCTTCAACCACGGATCGCCCTGAGAAATTTATCGGCCTGCACTTTATGAACCCTGTGCCGCTGATGAAGCTGATGGAAATCATTCGCGGCCTCGCCACCGACCAAGAGACCTATGACATGGCCATGGGCTTTGCGGGGCGCCTCGGCAAAACCACGACCAATGCCGAAGACTATCCAGCCTTCATCGTGAACCGCATCCTGGTGCCGATGATCAATGAAGCCGTGTACGCGCTCTATGAAGGCGTCGGCACAGTCGAAAGCATCGATACCGCCATGCGCCTCGGCGCCAACCACCCGATGGGCCCGCTGACACTCGCTGACTTTATCGGCTTGGACACCTGCCTTTCAATCATGCAGGTCCTGCATGACGGCCTCGCCGACACCAAGTACCGCCCCTGCCCACTGCTCGTAAAATACGTTGAAGCCGGCTGGGTTGGCCGAAAAGTTGGCCGCGGATTCTATGATTATTCCGGTGATGCGCCTGTGCCGACGCGCTAGGGGGCAGCGGGCTTAGGGTTTGTGCTTGGTCCATCGCGCCAGCGAGACAGCACACAGACCCGCCGTCAGCCGAACCAAATCTTCGTCAATCTGTCTACAGATCGTTGTGAAAGAAATTGGTCCTTCAACCAATGCAAGGATGACGTGAGTTGCCGTCTGCAAAAGTAGTAAAATGCCGAGTACCAATAGAGCTATTCGCATCGATCTTCCTCTGTCTGAATTCATTGCGGCGTGGACTCGTTCTTGGAGAAAACAATGATTGCGGTAGTCGCCAATAGCCAACCTAGTGCAAATGCAAGCGATGCACGAAAGTCACCATGCATAAGATAGGATACCGCAAAACCTGCAAGGGCGCCGGTTACTCCAAAAGATAACACCCCATTTAGTTTTTCCGATCTCAGTTTCATAAATTTTGATTGGTATTATATTTGACCAATTGCAATTATTATTTTTGACGCGACTCTTTGTTTTTTAGAGGCGAAGGGGTAGCGAAACATAATGAGACCTAAATCAATCGCTATCTTCGAGTGGATATTTTGGGCGACTTTCATGATTGGAGGCGTGCGGACTTGGCTTGATTGGGGGAGCCTTTCAGAAGGGGCTAGTCCAGAGTTTTCACTCGGAATTCTCATCTTCACATTCACAATCATGGTCGCTCTCATACTCTTCATTTCAAGAGGACGCAGCAGGATCGCGACGTGGACGTTGATCGTTCTTCACATCGCCGGTTTAGCATTACTTATTGGCGCGCCTTCCGACAGGTCGTCGTATGGCGGTAATCTTCTGGGTTTGCTCCAAACGGCCGCACAAACGCTCGCAATCGCGCTTCTGTTTCTACCGTCGTCACGCGCGTGGATGGCGAGAGAACAAACTGAAGCTTCTAAGGCCAACGAACTTTGAGGGGATTCGTGCTGGTCTAACTCCGCCAGCGCAGCGTGGTTGGCTTGATCTTGTTCACAAAGTCACGGTTCTCAGACCGCGACGCGGCCCATTCGCGTTTCAGCATCTGGTACCACTTGGCCTGAACATCGATATCATCGATCCACATCATCGCCTTTTGGTGTTCCATGCCGAGATTTTGCAAGTCGACCATATCACCATCCTGGCGCAGGAATTTGCGCGCCATCGGTTTGGCAACCGGAATGGCGAGATTGAGGAGCGGCGCCCCGGTCCACCAGGTGAGCTGCGTGATCCGGGTTCGCTTCGGTCCCTCAGGCGTCAGACAAGTTAAGGTCAGGAGGCGTGCGCGGTCATTGGAAATGATTTCCCAGCGAAAGCCCGGGAGCTGGAACCGGATCTCGGTTTCGACCTCATCGCCGAACACCCATTTATAGAGTTTCGAATTGGAACTTGGGCGATGTCGATCGATTGCCCAGCCCCGTTCTGCCGGAATGAAAGGCTTTTCTTTGAGTTTCAACCCAACAGAGGGCGGACGCCACCACCATTGATTATGCACGAACGGCACATGCGCAGGGTCCATCAGCCCGACAACGGCATCATCCATATGCGCGTTGAAGACATCTTCGATGACGAATTTCGGCTTGTCTGGCAGGGGGCCAAATTCCGGCGCCGGGACATTAGGCGCACCGTCAAACCGCGGATCGTGCGAAACAAAAACAAACACCGCGCCATTTGCCTCATGCACCGGATAGCGGCGTACTTTCACTTTCGCCGGATCATATGGTTCCGACCCTGTCAGAGACGGCATATGTTTGCAGATGCCATCCGTACCGAACCGCCAACCATGATAAGGACATTCCAGCGTCGCTTCGCCATCTGTCTCAACTTGCCGACCCGCGCTCAGCGGCACTAAGCGGTGCGGACAAATATCGCGCAGCGCAAAGACTTCACCTGCTTCGGTGCGTGCCAGAACAATCGGCTGGCCAATCACGATACGGCGCACTTGCTCACCGGGTTTCAGCTCGGCCGAAACACAAGCCAAATACCAGCTATCGGTCAGCCACCCTTCGGGCGTCATACCCGTTTTGGCGCCGGTTTTCGTATTATCAATCAGGGTTTCGGTATCGGCCATCGCTCCCTTATACCTATTCTTGGTAGATGCGGGAATAATCGGCAAACACCGATCCATCGAGCGCTTCCGAAATGGTGGTCTTTGCGAGATCTACATTCAGAACGCGGCAACAGATCTCTATCGTTTCGGCCGTCACGCGACCCTCTTCACAATAGCCAAGACCGAGCCAACCGAGTTTTTCCGTCAATGCATCTGAGACGTCTTCTTGTTTGTCCTGATCGGCGACAGATCCTTCGCCGGTCACAGCAAACTCGACGATTAGGGTCGCGTAAGCACTTTCGGAGAGCTCCTGAAACCCAAGTTCCCGCGCCCCGTCCAGAACGCCGGCGAACTGTTTCTCGAGAGAGCCAAATATATGGACGCGATGCGTCGCGGTCTCACCAGCCTCACCAACATAGCCCCAATGTTCAACAATCCGCCGATGCTGCGGCTCGACCCATGCCTCGTGATAGGCAACGGGCGCGCCGGTATCATCGGATTTATAGAGACGGATCATGGGCGCTCCTTAGGGCACAGGCCGGTCAAACTCTAGCGTCTGTCCTCAGCATCGAGGTACTTTGCCACCGTTTCCGGGAAATCCGTAAAAACACCATCAACACCAAGCGCCAGATAAGCCTCTATCTCAGCGTCTGGAGAGGCATAATGCTCCGGCAGATTGTCATCCCTGAAGGTCCAAGGGTGCACCGCGAGTCCGAACGCATGGGCCCGCTCGACAAAATCAGACGGGAGACCTGGCTCGGCCCAAAGCAGCTGTTTGTAAGGGCCAACGCCGTCCGCATATGCGCCAACTTGTTCGAGCGGAGGTTCATGTCCCGCCATAACAGCGCGTGGGTCACCCGAGACCAGTTGGATGAGTTTGAAGTCTGTAAGCGGATCTAACTCGCGCAAAATCTGCGCCTCAAAGGATTGAATGAAAATTGGAACTTGCACACCTGCCAAAGCGTCAAGCAGCGGCGTTCTCATATCGAGCCCGATCTCTGCATGATAACTTGGCGATTTGGTTTCAGGATAAAGCCCGATGCCAGACGCGACGGCGAGATCGATGATTTCTGCGAATGTCGGGACGTCGAATTGATCATCATACGCCTTCGAACGACCCGCATATGGCTGGCGCGCACGAAGCGATTTGATCTCGTCCAATGTGAAGTCTTCAGCCCACCAATCATCGCGCTCTCCCGAAAAGGTCTCTTGGACGCGTTTGCGATCTGCGAATTCAGGAAGATCAGACACATTTGTTGTGGTGGAAAGAAACCGATCATGGCGCGCGATCAGAACACCGTCTTTGGTCATAACCAGGTCCGGTTCGATGAAGTCCGCCCCCTGCTGGATCGCCAGCGTATAGGCTTCGAGCGTGTGTTCAGGCAGAATGCCAGACGCCCCACGATGCGCGACCACTATGGGCGCATCGCCCGACAAAGTCGGGTATGTAGATTGATCTGGAGCCCCCTCCGCACACGCAAAAAGCGCAAGCGCACCAATCATTCCGAATATTATACGCATCGACTGTTCCTTTTATCGCAGTTCTTGCCGCACCTCTGCTTCCCTAAAGGATCGGGCAAGTCTATATCGCGCGTATGACACCACGCGACAAAATTCGTAATTTCTCCATTGTGGCGCACATTGACCACGGCAAGTCGACTTTGGCGGATCGCTTGATCCAAAAAACCGGCGGCCTAACCGAACGCGAAATGTCGGAGCAAGTGCTCGACTCAATGGATATTGAGAAAGAGCGTGGCATCACGATTAAGGCACAAACAGTTCGGTTGGATTATCAAGCCAAAGATGGTGAGACCTATACGCTGAATCTGATGGACACGCCTGGGCACGTTGACTTCTCCTATGAGGTCAGTCGCTGTCTCGCGGCCTGTGAAGGCTCGCTTCTCGTCGTAGATGCCAGCCAAGGCGTTGAAGCTCAAACACTCGCAAATGTGTATCAAGCGATCGATCAGGACCATGAGATCGTACCGGTCCTGAACAAGATTGATCTACCCGCAGCGGATCCTGAAGCGGTCAAAGCCGAGATTGAAGATATTATCGGCCTCGATGCGTCCGACGCAGTTGAGATTTCGGCCAAGACCGGCATCGGGATTGAAGACGTGCTGGAAGCGATTGTGGATCGCCTTCCCGCGCCGAGCCATGGCGAGGCCGATGCGCCGCTAAAAGCTGCTCTCGTGGACGCGTATTATGATCCGTATCTCGGCGTCGTCGTGATCGTTCGGATGCATGATGGCGTGCTGAAAAAGAAGATGAAAATCCGCATGCTGAAAACCGGCGCGACCTATGATGTCGACCGGGTTGGCGTGTTCAAACCTAAGCCAACGGACGTGGATGAGCTCGGCCCCGGCGAAGTTGGGTTCCTCGTTGCGTCGATCAAAGAAGTCGCGGACTGCGCGATCGGGGATACAATCACCACCGACAAAGCCGGCACAGAAGACGCGCTGCCAGGCTACAAAGACGTCCAACCAGTCGTTTTCTGCGGATTGTTTCCAATGGATGCGGGCGACTTTGAAGAGCTGCGTGCTGCGATGGGCAAGCTGCGTCTGAATGATGCAAGCTTCACCTGGGAAATGGAAACCTCGGCCGCACTCGGCATGGGCTTCCGTTGCGGATTCCTTGGGCTTTTGCACCTTGAAATCATTCAAGAGCGTCTCAGCCGTGAGTTTGACCTCGACTTGATCGCAACGGCGCCAAGCGTGGTCTATGAAATGACCATG
Organism: Pseudomonadota bacterium; assembly: GCA_038526515.1. GTDB lineage: Bacteria > Pseudomonadota > Alphaproteobacteria > Caulobacterales > Hyphomonadaceae > Henriciella. Next base: position 55,071 of record JBCBGS010000002.1, read on the forward strand.
ACTGATGGCTCCGAGATCGAGCTTCACAATCCAGCAGACATGCCAGACGTGGTGAAGATTGAAGAAGTGCGTGAACCGTGGATTGAAGCCACGATTTACTCCCCAGATGAGTATCTAGGTTCTATTTTGAAACTCTGTCAGGACCGACGGGGTATTCAAAAGGAACTCTCTTACGTGGGTGGTCGCGCTATGGTGAAATACGAACTTCCTCTCAATGAGGTTGTGTTCGATTTCTATGACCGCCTGAAGTCTATGTCGCGCGGTTATGCGAGCTTCGACTATGAGATTATCGGGCACCGTGCCGAGAACCTCGTCAAAATGAACATCCTCGTAAATGATGAGCCTGTCGACGCCTTGGCAATGCTCGTCCACCGCGACCGGGCCGAGAGCCGCGGCCGCCAAATGTGCGAGCGTTTGAAAGATCTCATCCCGCGCCAAATGTTCAAAATCCCCGTACAGGCTGCGATTGGCGGTCGGATCATCGCTCGCGAAACGATCTCTGCGCTCCGCAAGGACGTCACGGCGAAATGCTATGGCGGGGATGCGACACGGAAGCGAAAGCTGCTCGACAAACAGAAAGCCGGTAAGCAGCGCATGCGCCAATTCGGCAAAGTCGAGATCCCACAAGAGGCGTTTGTTGCCGCTCTAAGAATGGACGGCGATTAAGAGTTTCAGATGCGCGGCAAAAAAACTGCGCGCATCACCAAATCTTGAAATCCAGTCCGCAGTGTCTGCCGTAGAGAGAGTCTGGTAACTTGTGGAATTCGCCACTATGTTACTGTCATCGCCCTGAGGGTACACACTCCGGGCGGGCGTTAAGTCCTTATCTGGCAGGGTCCTTGAATGGTCTACCTCAGGTTCGGCTCGACCTCCGTCCCTCAGACTAAGGAATTCGCATATGGCCATGGATGCCATCACACCAAAAGATCAGATCGAAAGAGCTGACGAAATCAAACGCCCAAGCATGGAAGAAGCAATGGACGCTGTCCGCACCTTGCTCGCCTGGGCAGGGGACGATCCACGCCGCGAAGGCCTGATCGACACACCAAAGCGCGTTGCAAAAGCTTACCAAGAATTTTTTGCTGGATACGAAATGGATCCAGTCAAAGAACTGTCCCGAACATTCGAAGATGTTCAAGGCTATGACGATATCGTCATGCTGAAAGACATCGATGTTGAGAGCCATTGTGAGCACCACATGGTGCCAATCCTGGGTAAAGCTCACGTCGCTTATATGCCGACCCACCAGGTTGTTGGCATCTCTAAAATTGCTCGCGTGGTCGAGATTTTCGGCAAGCGCCTACAAACGCAAGAAACCATGACTGCGCAGGTCGCGGATTGTATCACTGAAGCGCTCCAGCCGGCTGGCGTTGCGGTCCTGATCGACGCCAAGCACCAGTGCATGACGACACGCGGCGTGCACCATAAGAATGTTGCGACGATCACGACGCAGTTCACTGGCGTCTTTAAGACCGACAAAGACCTGCGTAACCGCTTCCTTCGCTTCGCAGGCCAATAAAGCGATTGACCCAAAGCCGCCTTGCCCGATGATGGGGTGAAGGTGTGGAGGGTCAGATGGACTTACAAACTGCGAAACCAACGATTTTTCTCGCCACTTCGGATCCGGAGTCGGCGAGAAATTTTTATGAGGGCAAGCTTGGGCTCACGCTGGCCTCAGACGACCCGTTTGCTTTGGTCTACCAGTTGGCGGGAACCGAGCTGCGGCTGTCTAAGGTCCCAAACCATACACCGCTTCCATTCACGGTTCTCGACTGGCAAGTCCCCGACATCGGTGCGGCTCATGGCACGCTCGCGGCGCTTGGAATCGAATTCACGATCTATGAGGGCATGGGACAGGACGAAAAAGGGATCTGGGTGAGCCCTGATGGCGGGGCACGCATCCTCTGGTTTAAAGACCCAGATGGAAATGTTCTGTCCGTCTCCGAACGTTCTTAGCTTGTCATTTGCCCAATCAGTGCGGCTGCGTTAACCATACCCCGTTGAGCGGACAACCGCCGACATACATAACCTTTGGGAGGACGGACTCATGAAAAAGTTTATCACTGCAGCGCTTGCTGCTGGATTTCTCGCCGCGCCAGCATTGGCGGCAACTGTAACTGTGTCTTTTGCAAACGACGATGGCACCACACAGGAATGGACGTTTGACGATGCCACTAATATGGCAACCACCGGCGATTTGAGCGTTCCATATACATTCGACCAAGAGGCTGGCGTCCTCTGCGCTGACATCCCAGAGCAAGGCGAGCTTTGCGCGACCTTTGATGGTGTTGCTCAGGCGGTTGGTGAAAGCGCTGGCTACACGCTTTCAACGGGCGGTACTGGTACCGCGACAATCACAGCTATGGCCGAATAGGAGAGCATTAAAAGCTCGCGAGAGAAGCCCGGCGCTTAGCTCCGGGCTTTTTTATTGACTCTCACCTCACCTGATATTATTGTTTATCAATAAGAAGGAGCCTCCCATGCATGCAGAAATCGTCCGCCTCGGACTTCACCAAGTCGATATTAAAGTCGTCAATGGCGACAGTATGCATGTCCTGCAATGGCGACGGAATATGATGTGGGACGAGGTACTCCTGGACGGAAAGCGCCAAGCTCACTCGTCCGGATTCTTTGGTCGGGAGAAAGTCTACGGTCTGGTCTTCGGCGCAGATGAGAATGGAAATGGCGGCACCCAGGTGATGCTCCTGCTGGATCCAAGCACAGAGTATGGCAATTGGAGTGACTCTCAGCGCATTAGCGGCATCCGTTTGGAAGCAAAAGACGGACCGATCGTTTCCTATGGTTCGCTTGATCCGCAAGCGCTTCAGAAACCTGCAACCTTCGCCGATTGGATGAAAAAGACGATGGGCATGGAATGGGGCAGGTAAGCTCCGGATTGCAGACACAAAAAAGGGCGCTTGGATTTGATCCGGCGCCCTCTTTTTATTGGGTGTTGATGGGCCTAGTTCCGGCCGCTCACCAAGGGTCCTTTGAGGACATAGGTGCTATTGTGCAGACCAACGAGCACGTTGATCGCTGCATCTGCTCCGTCCAAGGCACTGTAACGGATACGCGGCATAGAACTGCGCGCCAGCATTTCACCTGATTTGGTATCGACGAGGCCCCACGCAACCATACGCTGGTCGCCGCGAGACAGTTTCGCCTTGAGAGGTGCTGTTCCAGCCACAGAAATCGGAACCGCTTCGTTCAAGTCGCCTTCAGCTGCCGCGAAAACCTGGACCACATAATACTGGCCAGCTTCTTCGACGACACCGATGCCAACATCTGTGAAGGATGCGCGCATCATGTTGTCGACATTGAACGCGTCCATTTTGACGTTTTCATGCACAGCGGTCGCGTCAGCGTTGGCGAGGCTTACGGTAACGTTAGCGCCAGAACCACCAACCAGCATAGTGCGGTCAAAGGCACGAATTCGGTGCAAGTGGTCACGGCCTTCAGGGTCAACATGATCTGCGTAAATCCGAACAGACATATCGAGTGCGTGCGCCATGGCGGCTTTATCTAGAGACGCGCGTCGATTGAGCGGCGCGAGGCCGTTTGAGACGCGATCGGCATTGATCTCAGCCATCAGACCGTCTGCAACACTGTGCTCAATATTGTCAGCCGCGTCGATACAGGATGAAGCCTCTTCAACGTAAGATGCGAGGTCGATTGAATAGCCGTTTTCAAGACTGCAATTTTCTTCAGCTGCAACAGCGGTCCCAGAAAATGCTGCTCCTCCAGCGGCCGCAACAGCCAGCAGCAGGGAGGATTTTAGTTTGTCATATTTTTGTAACATAACCGTCATGTAACTTATGTGACAGTTATATGTCAAGTTTATTGGTCCGAATTCGGATCATTAATGATCCTTAACCGGACAAATCGCAAATAAAAAAGCCGCCCCATTCCGGAGCGGCTTTTCTAAGCTTTTGGATTCTATGGCGAAAAACTAGTCTTTCGCTTCTGGCTCAACTTCTTTGCCAGATTCCTGATCGATGTTTTTCATCGACAAGCGAACCTTGCCGCGGTCATCAAAGCCCATGAGCTTCACATAGACTTGCTGACCTTCAGAAACGACATCTTTCGGGTGGCCAATACGCTCATTCGCCATCTGCGAAACGTGCACCAGACCATCCTTAGGACCGAAGAAGTTCACGAATGCGCCGAAGTCTTTGATTGAGACCACTTTGCCTTCGTAGATCTCACCAACTTCTGGCTCCGCGACGATCTCTTTGATCATCTTCAGGGCCTTCTCGATGCTTTCGCGATCGGTTGCAGAAACCTGAACCGTACCATCATCATCGATGTTCACTTTGGCGCCAGACTCATCAACGATGCCGCGGATGACTTTACCGCCAGACCCGATGACTTCACGGATCTTGTCCTCTGGAACCTTGATGATTTCCATTTGCGGCGCGTTGTCCGCGAGGCTCTCACGAACCGTGTCCAGACCTTTGGCCATTTCGCCGAGAATGTGAGCGCGGCCACCTTTGGCCTGCTCTAGCGCGGTTTCCATGATCTCTTTGGTGATACCAGCGATCTTGATGTCCATCTGCAAGCTGGTTAGGCCCTTTTCAGTACCCGCCACTTTGAAGTCCATGTCGCCGAGGTGGTCTTCGTCGCCCAG
>JBCBGS010000003.1:0-56698 GCA_038526515.1 Pseudomonadota bacterium
CGTATTGGCGACGGTTGGGTGCTCAGCGCGATCGATTGCGCTCTGAGTGCAGCCCTGGCGCCTCAACCGCGAAATCACCGATCGATACCTCTGTCGATGACAGAAGACTGCACACGTAAGGAATATCAGTTTCAATCGATTGGAGTTTGAGACCATCCCCAACCGTCTCGCCGAGCGGCGCCAAGAGCTGCTCCAGCAGAGCGCAATCGATCGCGCTGAGCACCCAACCGTCGCCAATACGCCCGGTCGACCCTCGCGCACCGCAAGCTTTCGCTATGATCGCATCCGCCAATGTTGGCGGCAAACAGACCAGAGCGTGAATATCATTCTCGGACGGACCAAGACAGGCGATCGCGCTCGACTTCCCATGTAAAAGTCCCGCCAGGTCCCCGCGTGCAATCGAGGCGGCGTCACTGAGGGTTACAGCTGCTTTCAAGCCTGTGCCGACCGCAAGGGCGCGTGACATACGCGCCCCGAGAACGCGGTAGTGTTCGCTCGCGGCCGTATCCGTTTGCAGCGGCACGTCTTCGAATACGGGCGTATCCTTGGGCTCAATCGACTCTGGCGCTGGTAGGTCTGATAGCGCTTTGTTTTGAAGTGTTTCTGGGCGAAGCAGCGCTTCGATCTCGGCTGCAGACAGCACGCCGCGCGCGGTTGGAAACACGTGATCTTCCTCAGCCGTTTCCGCAGCCGAATCCTCTTCGACAGGGCCCTGTCGATCGAGTGTCTTCGGGTTGGCGGGACCGTCTCGCATTCTGCACCTGTCACCAATGAAAGCTTATCAGTGCGTTAACACGGTTAATGAAGCGTTAGGATTTTCGAGTCCGTCTGACGAGAATCGTTTGTCTAATCGTCGCGGACAACGCGCTCGTTGCGCTCGTGACGCTCTTGCGCCTCGAGGCTGAGGGTCGCGGTTGGACGGGCTTCCAAACGGCGTAGGCCGATTGGCTCTCCCGTATCATCGCAATAGCCATACGTGCCGTCATCAATCCGGCGAATGGCTGCGTCGATTTTCGAGATCAGTTTGCGCTGACGGTCACGCGTACGAAGCTCAAGCGCTTTGTCGCTTTCAGCAGATGCGCGATCCACGAGGTCGGGATGATTCGAAGATTCAGCACGCAAATTTCCGATGGTCACTTTCGCCCCATCCAAAATTTCATCTTTCCAATCTTCAAGCTTCTTGCGGAAGTAAGCTTTCTGCTTGGCGTTCATGAAGTCTTCTTTGTCAGTCGGCGTATAACCGTTGAGATCAAAGTCAGCCATGGAATCAAATCCTCTACCGAGTTTGCGCGCCCTATACTGCGGACACGTTAGATACGCAATCGCAATAATCAGACCAACTGGTTGGAAACCGTACGGCGAAATGTGGCGCTGGCTGGGCTTATACAGGGCTTTTGCAGTTTATCACGTAACGAAGACTTGATCTCAGCCCCTCCTTCGTGCGCTAAAGAGATGGGCAGTCTGCGTAAGACAGAGAACAGGACCAGGCCGAGTATATGACCTCCCGTTGGCGGCAACGAGAATTCGAACGCCCGTCTACATGGCGGCAATCTCTGCTGTTCAATAGCCTTATGCTCCTGATGCCTATCTTCGCATCACAAATCATCACCGCCGCCTACACATCTGACATCGCAACCGACTCGTTGAGCTTGGAAGCGCTATCCGAGACGCGCCAGGAAATCGATGAAGAGTTTCGAACGCTGGTGATTCCAAACGGCACAGAGCGACGAGCTTGGGCCGAGCGTATTGAAGCTACTTTGGATGAGAGAGACTTCTCAGCCGCACGCGGATACTTACTCGCCGCACCGCTGATGTTGAACAAGCAGGACTCCGCCGCCGTGCTCGCGGCCGCTGATGCTGAGAGTTCAGGGAGCCGCGATCAGCGTCTCGCACGTGCTGCGCTCCTCTTCCTGCCCGAGGAGCTGCGCGCCAGCTATCAACGCTCCACCGCCCCGCCTCCCGCACCTGAACCAACACAATCTGAAGATGACGAGGGTGAGGTTGAAGCCACTGAAACACCTGAGCCAGAGGCCGACACGCCCCGCGCGACGGGGAACGCCGTTCAACTCTCGCCCATGGATGAGCCGTTCGCGCAGCAAGGGTCGTTCTTCCTGCTCGGTGACCCAGCTGACCTGACACGCCGCTCTCAGCGTTGGCTCGCACAAGAGCAAGTTGATAGTCTTCAACTTCGATTACGCGCGCTTGGTTTGATGACGCAGGACGATCCAAGCCCCGAATCTCAAGCTGTTTTCGAAGCCGCCTCGATTTTACGGGCCGCGCATCGCGCTGGCCGACTGAATGATCGCTTCGTTCGATATTTGACCAGCCGCGTCGAAGACGCTCTGCCAGAAGACGTATTACGCGCTGAACTGGTGACGGCTTTCGAACCCGTGATGACCACGGAAGCACGAACGGTCGAAGTTCTGAAAGCCTATGAGACGGCTCTGCAACCGGCTGCGCGCGAGCGCTTAGCAAGCGATATGGAAATCGTTGCCCGTATCGCTGAACTCACAAGCTCGTCTGGCGCCATACGACTTGTGGAACAAGCGCGTACACCCGAAGATATGCGCCGTGCAAGGCTGCTGTCTGAATCGGGCGGTCACCGGTCTGTCGCCTTAGCGCGAGAGCTGGGTCCGGATGTCCTCGGCCTCGCCCAAATCGGCGTGAAATGGAGCTACGGGCTCGTTCTGCAGGTCATGGGTTTGATGGCGCTCGGCATGGCGCTGGTTTGGACGACCCTGTCAGCCCTAACCCAAGCCGAGACCATTCGGTTCAGATCCTAGATCCCGAACGCGCCTTTAATCCCATCGATCAGAAGCTGCACGGACAGCGCCGCGAGGATAACGCCAAAGATCCGCGTAATCGCCCCGGCAATGCTCTCGCCCATCGCTTTCACAAGCGGGCCAGCGGCCAGGAAGATCAGCAAACAAATGACCATGTTCGCGCCAATGGCGCTCAACACGGCGCCCTTGCCAATCCAGTCATCGTGTTGAGACATGTAAAGCATCGCTGTCGCAATGGATCCTGGGCCAGCTAGCATCGGAATTCCAAGCGGGAAGACAGACACATCGTCTAGTTTTTCATCTGTTTCCTCATGATCCGCGAGAACGGATTCTGCGCGGTTTTCCCGTCGCTCTGTCCGTTTCTCAAAGACCATGTCGAGCGCAATGATGAACAGCAAGATGCCGCCCGCCGCACGGAAAGCGTCAATTGTGATGTGAAGCTTGTCTAGAAGCCAAGCACCGAAGAACGCAAACCCAAAGATGATCAGGGTTCCGACCAGCACGGATCGCACCGCCATTGACCGGCGATAGCTCGCGGGACCGCGAACCGTCAGCGATGCAAAAACGGGCGCGACGCCCAGGGCATCGATCAAAACAAAGAACGTCACAAAAGACGCGGTAAAAATGGAAATGAACTCGCCGGACATTTTCGGCTCCCTCAATCAGATTAGAGGATGGCCTCTAGCCTTGATCTTTCAGGGCGTCGAGGATCGCGGCCACATCCGGATGCATGTCGGGTTTGCCGGAACGCATAGGCACAACGCTCGGCGCGATCTCCCCAGACGATAAAGAAAGGATCATGCGATGCCCTCGCAAACGCTGGAGCAAACCAGGTAGTCCTTTTGCCCCATCCGCGCGTAGCAGGGTATTTGAGCCAATATCGACACAAATATCGTCTGGAGCCTCGCCGGATTCGATCAGAGAAATGCCCTCATCGAGAGAGACAATGGGAGAAGGTTCAGGGCGTTCTATCATGCTTGACCGATCAGCCATTCTCCGCCCCCGTCGCTTTTAGAAGTCTGCGACACAGAGACAGAGCCTGGTAAGTTTGAGCTGCTGCGGACGCCGTCGATATCTGGATGAGCAAGTCTCGTTGCACATCATCCTTCGCTTCTTGCATTGCTGCTGCGATGGCGGTGACGGTTTGGTCGTATAGCTGCCCTTCTGTTTGCCCCGTGAGATACATTTGCATGACCGCGAAATAGAGGTGCTCTGCCGGGCTCTCTGTGGCCTCAGGTTGGAGCACGTCTTTCTGACGCAGCACACGCGCGCGATTTTGCAGGAGAATGGTGCCACGTCGGTCGCCATTGCGCAGCACGGCGCCGTTCACGACGACCGCTTCTTTGGGCTTCAATGACAGTTTGAGTGGCATTCCTAACGCTCCCAGTCGTAAACTGGTTTACGCGCGAATGGTTAACGCGGGCTTTCAGATTGGTAACACTGCTGTGAAAGCGCCGCGAATTCAGGGATTTACCGAATGACCGATGCCGCACCGCCATAGTTGAATCGCGAATCGCACCCCTCCCCCCGCGTTAGTCCTTGCTTCTACAGGGCTCGGCCTTATCCTTAGCGTAAACGTAAACGAAGAGGCCCCTCCCATGCGCTTTGAAGGCACCGAGAACTATGTCGCAACCGAAGACCTACGGGTGGCCGTCAACGCCGCGATCCAATTGGAGCGCCCGCTTCTCATCAAAGGTGAGCCAGGCACGGGTAAAACCGTCTTGGCGGTCGAAGTTGCCAAAGCGCTCGGTTGCGAACTGATCGAATGGCACATCAAATCAACCACGAAAGCCGCTCAGGGCCTTTACGAGTATGACGCTGTGTCTCGCCTCCGCGATGGCCAAATGGGCGAAGAGCGTGCCAAGGACGTCAAGAACTACATCAAGAAGGGTAAGCTTTGGGAAGCCTTCACCGCGAAGAAGCGCCCAATCCTGCTGATCGACGAAATCGACAAAGCCGACATCGAGTTCCCGAACGACCTTCTCCAAGAACTCGATCGCATGGAATTCTACGTCTACGAGACAGATGAGACCGTCAAAGCAAAACAGCGCCCGATCGTAATCATTACGTCGAACAATGAGAAAGAACTGCCGGATGCGTTCCTGCGCCGTTGTTTCTTCCACTTCATCAAGTTCCCAGACGAGCAGACGATGAAAGACATTGTCGACGTGCACTATCCGGGCATCAAAGAGAGACTCGTTTCCGATGCGCTGACCACATTCTACTCCATGCGCGAAGTACCTGGCATGAAGAAGAAGCCGTCCACGTCTGAGTTACTTGATTGGCTCAAACTGCTGATGAACGAGGATGTGGACCTGGAGACTTTGCGTGAGCAGGATCCTGAAAAGCTGACACCGCCTCTGCACGGCGCCCTGCTCAAGAACGAGCAAGACGTAGCCCTGTTCGAGCGCCTGGCCTTTCTCAACCGCCGCCAATCGGGGCCAACCCCGCGCGGTCCAGCTGGTTAAGTCCTCTCAGCAAATATTAGACGCTCCGCATTCCCATCGCCGCCTTTGATGGGACTGTCGGCAGCTGCGCGCTCAGTCCAACCTTGTTCCTCTAAACAGTCTATAAACGCCGCCTCTGCGCGCTGCGTCGCCTCGCTGCTGGAGACGATGCCGCCTTTGCCTACGTTTTCGCGACCGACTTCAAATTGCGGTTTAAAGAGCGCAATCAGGGTCGCCTGCTCCGCCGCCAGCAAGAGCGGAACCGAGAGCAGTTTGTGCAGAGAAATAAAGCTCGCATCACACACGACCAAAGCTGGTGGTGTTTGAACCAGGTCCGGCGTCAACGCCCGCGCGTCCGTCCCTTCCAAAAGCGTGATCCGCTCATCATCGCGCAGACTTGCATGAAACTGATCACGACCAACATCGACGGCAACGACATGCGCCGCACCCTTTTCAAGCAACACTTGCGTGAACCCACCGGTTGAGGCGCCAACATCAAGGCAATGTAAGCCTTGGGGATCGACGTCAAACGCGTCGAGCGCATACGCGAGCTTTAGACCTGCGCGCGAGACCCAGGGATGCTCCGCTTCCGCTTCAATAGCGGCGCTGGGCAAAATTTTCTCTGACGGTTTGGTCAACACGCGGCCGCGGACACGGACCTTCCCAGCCGCAATCGCAGCTTGCGCCGCAGAGCGACTGTCAAAGTGCCCGAGCGCCACAAGAATTTTATCGGCGCGATCAAGTTTTTCTATCACGGCTGACTTCTCCACCGAACGCTCTACAGTCTCTCCTGACAAGCAAATGGAGCCCGTCTCATGATCCGTAAAGCCCTTCTCGCGGCCTGCCTGCCTTTGGCGGCCTGCGCACACGCCCAAGACCACATGTCACATGGGGACCCAAGCGGCGCTCCAGACCCAAGCATTGTGAATGATATGCCTACGGCGAGCGGTGAGATCATCAATGGCGAAGGCGCTGTGATCGGAACGCTTAAGATTGTCGAAGGCCCGCACGGTTCCATGCTTGAAGCCTTGCTCGAACCCGGCAGCCTGACGCCGGGCTGGCATGGTCTACACCTCCACCAAGTCGGTGATTGTAGCGACCTCGGCGTGTTCAAGAAATCCGGCGGGCATCTCGGATTGATCCCTAATGGACATGGCCTCCTCAACCCACTCGGCCCAGAGATTGGCGATGTCCCGAACATTTGGGCTGCTGCGGATGGATCCGCCGGCTACGAAGCGTTCACGCCATACGTTACGATCGCTGATCTGGCAGATGAAGATGGCACAGCCATGATCATTCACGCCAATCGCGATGATCATATCACACAGCCGATTGGCGGCGCAGGTCCGCGCGTGGCCTGCGCGGTGATCCGCTAGGCTCTATTGCCGCGTTGGTGGGGGCGGAGGAGCAGCTGCAATTGGCGGCTCTTCGATCGACAATGATCTCGCCCCCGCTGCCGGCGCAATCTCGTTGAGAAGACTCGTATCGAAACCCGCGACGAGGCGATTGGCGTCGTCAATGGATACAAATCCGCTGGCGACACTCTCCATTAAACCAACACGGGCTTGCTGGAACTCGAGGCGCATATCGTTGGCGTTCTCAAGCTGCGTCACGTACGCGTCCATCACATTGTTGCAGTGAGCAGACAGCGCGGTCTCGCCGCCCACGGGTGCATGCCGCAAGTGCTCGAAACAAAGCTGCACGCCATAATCATTCTGGACCAGAGCCATCGTGATATCCCGAACGGCTTCGGCTACGGCATAGGAAGGCGGATAGGCCGGTGTGGCTGGCCACGATCCGGTCACGCCGCCCGCCGTAGAGTCTGACGCTGATGGCGCTGTTTCGGCGAGCCGGTTGCTGGTTTGCTCCGTCGCCGCAGCAGACGCCTGCGCATTTGAGAGCGCGCGTCGACGAGATCGCAGATCACTGATTTCCCGTCCGCGTCGCTCAACTTCGTCCCCGGAACAGCCTGGCGCATCAGGCGATCCGAAACACTGATCTTGGACATTTTCGAGAACAATCACTTCTTCATCGATGGAGGCAATCTCATTGCCCAGACGCGTTTGCTCTGCAGATGCAATAGCAGCGCGCTGCAAATATTGCTCGCGATAGTTCATACCACTGCCGGCCGAAGCGCTGACCACTGCGTCCCCGCCTTTCACCGAACCCGTAAGCTGCTCAATCGCCAGAAGCGCGATCATATTCGTCTGGAACCGGCGCAGCATGATTGAATACTGTTCTTGCGACAGCCCGTTCATATAGGCCTCGCATACCCGGTAAAATCCATCGCGGAGGGTTTGGATGGTTTGGGTTCGCAGCCCGATATTCGCCGCGGCTTGAGAGACGCCGCCTTCAGCTGAGACCGCATTAGAAATGTCGGACACGCTAACGCCCGCTTGCGCTGCAATCGCAGAAAGCGCGTCCGGCGAGGGCTCGGCGCAAACGACGCGAAGATCACGGTCACTGCGTTTATTCGACAAGACGGCGCGTTGCTCTGCGTCGATAAAGACACCTGCTGGCGCGGATCCGCCTCCGAAGCCAGACCCGATGGTCTCTTTCTTATTGACCGCGGCCATGTTCCCAATCGCGCAAGCTGAAAGGCTCAGGGCACTCAGCACTACTATACCGATGCGTCGCATAACGTCCTCCTCCAGTTTTGACAGGACGCGAGATTGGCAATTTAGTCAAGCACTACAGAGCTTTGCGGGAGAAATCTAAGGCAGCGCCTCGAACCAGACCTGCAAAGCGGCGGCGTCTTTCTCGCGCGCTGCGCGGACGGCCATAGCTTCCTCGTCTTCGCCCCATTGCTCGATCTGCCAGGTTTCATCCACGCATGATGCGGCAAACGCTTCGCTGGCATTCAACGCGCCGCGTTCAACCGCCAGCGCCAGAACAGCTGATCCTAACAGGCTGCAGCCCCAAGTCAGCGCCGTGAGGCGAAAATCATCCAGGCCGAGGGCATAATCTCGAACCGCATCAAGGCTGGCTTGTGGTTGGGGGCTCGCCATCAGGCCAACAACCGGCACCAAGACCACGCCCAGCTCTTTCCCCGCCCATTCGCGCCAAGGCTGCCACGCCGCTTCTTGACGCTCGCGAAGTGCAGCTGGAGCATCCGCTAGGTAACAGGTGACATCCGTGCTGGCATATCGCGAGAGTTCTTCCGCCAGGTCGGCGCGCGTGTCAGGTGTGCGGTCCAGCGCGACATTGGCAAGGCGCGTTAGCGTCATGCCTTGTAGGTCGAGCGTCTCGCCTTGCGCAGCCCATTCCTCGGCAACTGCCTTGGCCAGCGCTTCACTCGGAAGGCTTAGCGTTGTTTTCGCCGGCGTTTTAATTGCGCGGCCGTCGAGTTCCACGGCGAACCCATCCTCGCCGTTCGCGACAGACGCCTCTTTGTAAAACCGTTTTGGCAAATTGACCTTGTCCATCAGGATAAACGCTCCGCAAATTGATCCAGGCTGGCATTCAGCGTCGAAAAATCGTGGTGGACTTCGTGCGCGCCGACACTTTCCAGCTCCTGCGCCTCACCAAAGCCCCAGCTCACACCCATGGTGTGAATACCTGCATTGAGGCCCATACGAATATCATGCACGGCATCGCCGATGATCAGCGACTGCTCGGGCGCAGCGCCGAGCGCCGCCATGGCTTGCTCGCACATGAAAGGATGCGGCTTGCCCGGCCCATCATCAGCGCACCAGGTGGTGTCGAACAGATCGCGCAAACCATGTTGCTCGAAAAAGGCTTCAATGCCGCGCCGCGCTTTTCCGGTTGCGATGCCGAGCAGCCATCCGTCTTCTGCGAGGCGTTTCAGGGTTTCGGTCGCACCCTCATAAAGCGGTTCAAACCCATCGCCCTGTGCGCGCAGCTGAACAAAAGATTGGCGATAGTTTTCGACCAGTGCGTCCAGCTTTGCACCGGACACGTCCGGCGCCAAAATTTGGCACGCCTCTGCAAGCCCGAGACCAATCGTTTTACGCGTTTCTTCGTAAGGTGGCGGCGCGAGATCCAAAGCTTCGAAGCTTCGAACCATAGCGTTCTGGATCACCTCGCGACTGTCCACGATGGTGCCATCCATATCCCAAATGGCGAGTTTAAGAGTCATGGCCGCCGTTTAGGCGGCGGCGGCCTTCCTCGCAACCAGTCTTTGCCAGATCAGGAAGACAGGAACACAGAGTTCGATAATCATCCCGGCGAACTGTTCGTCCGACCCAGGGCCTACAGTCGAGTAAGACAGAAAGCGCGCGAGCCCGCCAATGAAGATCGCGGCGCAAACCAAAGCGAGTACTTTCCCATGCTTTTCGACATTCGGAATGGTCCACCAGAGCAGCATCGTCACCAACAGATAAATCGCCGAGAGATATCTGAACTGATTGTCGATCGCCGCTGGATACCCGCCGTCGGGCATGAAATTGGCCGCACCTGTCACAATCCCGAGGATCGCGAAATAGAGCGGGATCAATGAGAAAATACCAAGCGCGATTTGCAGTCCGCGTTTCATGTTTTAGACCTCCACGATGTTGGACGAGATCTCTTTCGCTCGCGCCTCGAACGCCGCTTTGGTCTCGCCTCCATCCGTCGAGCAGATCAGATAACCCCCGCCCTGTCCAATGGTTCGCGCAATCTCTGGCCACATCACATCGGGCCGTTTGGCCTCGTCCCACATTTTGGAGAATGCAGGATCCATATGCCGTGCGCCGCCAAATCGGTCTGGACGCGCCTTAGCGCCATCCCAGATCTTTGTATTTAAAAGGCCTGGGCACAGAATGGTCGTGCCAATGCCCTGCCCTGCAAGTTCACCGCGGAGCGCCTCACCGACTGCGAACGTGCCGTGCTTGGTCGTTGCATAGAGCGGGAAGTCCCCTTCCGGGGATCGGATCGAGGCTGAGGAGGCCGTGATTCCAACATGCCGCGGCCCCTCTGCAGTTTCCATCAGTGGTACGAAAGCTTGCGCGCTCCAAATGATGCCGCGCACGTTCACGTCCATCGCCCACTCAATCAAATTCTGTTTGCCGGCGAGTATGGGTGATCCCACACCCACGCCAGCATTCAGCCATAGTAGGGAAACGGGTCCGCGCGCCCGAACTGTTTCGGCGGCAGAGAAGCAAGCTTCGCGATCTGAGACGTCGAAGACGAGCGGGAAGGCGCCGCCTCCGATCTCATTCGCGACCGCTTCAGCAGCTTCCGCTCGAATGTCTTGAACGCCCACCTGCATACCGGCATGCGCCAGCTGACGCGCCAGCATTTCGCCAATCCCATCGCCGGCCCCAGTCACAATGGCGAGTTTTCCTGCATAGTCGCTTACGAGCGTCATGGCCGCCTCCCTGAACGTATCTGTTTAGGGATATAGGCGTGAGCTCGTCCAAGTCGATCCGTCCCGCTTAAGCTTGAGGCGGTCATGCATACGGAAAGCTTGATCTTGCCAGAACTCAAACTCGCTTGGGATCAGACGATAGCCCCCCCAGTGCTCTGGACGCGGAATATCATCATCGTCGCCATAAATGGCGCTGATTTCGGCGACGCGCTGATTAAACACGTCACGGTTTTCAAGCGGGCGCGATTGATCCGAGGCGATCGCCGCAATGCGGGATTGCGGGGCGCGTTTTTGGAAATACGTGTCGGACTGCTCCGGTGTGGACTTTTCAATCCGCCCGCGCACCCGCACTTGGCGTCTGAGGCTTTTCCAGTGGAAACAGACCGCGGCACTTGGATGCGCCGCCAGTTGCGCGCCCTTGGCGCTATCGTAATTGGTATAGAATTGAAGCCCGTTCTGATCATCCAAACCGCGTAGCAGCACGATCCGGACATCCGGCATTCCATCCGCGTCGACGGTCGCCAAGGACATGGCTGAGGAATCGTTCGGCTCGTGCGCATTCGCCTCTACCAACCAAGCATCCAGCAATTCAAAAGGATTGCTCGCGTCCGGGATGAGCGGTCGGTCGCCCTCTGCTGCGTAATCAGCAGATGATGGGGATTTCGGGATGGAAACGGGCACATCAGTCATTCAATTCGATCCAAAGGAGACGTTAGGGGTTTGGCAGGCGTCGCATTTGCATATAGGAGACCGCGAGCGTCGCAACCACGGATCAGCCCTTATGTCGCATAACACATTTGGACATTTATTTCGCGTCACCACTTGGGGAGAAAGCCACGGGCTTGCTCTCGGATGTGTGGTGGACGGCTGCCCGCCCGGCTTGGCGCTTGATGAAGCCTGGGTTCAGCAGTTTCTCGATCAGCGCCGTCCTGGCACCAGCCGCTTTGTGACCCAGCGCCGCGAACCGGATCAGGTCAAAATCCTATCCGGCGTGTTCGAAGATGACCGTACCGATGGGCAAGTTACAACCGGCACACCGATCAGCTTGATGATCGAGAATGTCGATCAACGCTCGAAAGACTATTCCGAAATCCGCGACCGCTATCGTCCAGGCCACGCGGACTACACCTATGATCAGAAGTATGGCGTACGCGATTATCGGGGTGGCGGACGCAGTTCAGCGCGTGAAACGGCGTCCCGTGTGGCGGCTGGTGCGGTCGCGCGCCGGGTTCTTGGCGATGAAATCCAAATTCGCGGCGCCGTTGTTCAAATCGGTGAACACAAAATCGATCGCGACAAGTGGGATTGGGACATTACCAGCGACAATCCATTCTGGTGTCCAGACGCAGATATGGCCGCCAAATGGGAGACCTATCTCGACGAGGTCCGAAAAGCGGGCTCTTCGGTTGGCGCCGTTGTGGAAGTCCAAGCCTCCGGCGTTCCGGCCGGATGGGGCGCGCCGATTTATGGCAAGCTCGATAGCGAGATTGCGATGGCAATGATGAGCATTAATGCCGCCAAAGGCGTCGAAATCGGCGCAGGGTTTGACGCGGCCGCTTTTTCTGGTGAGCAAAACGCCGATGAAATGCGGATGGGGAGTGACGGCGTTCGTTTCCTGTCTAACAATAATGGCGGTGTCGCCGGAGGCCTCTCGACCGGGCAAGACGTCGTCGTTCGCCTCGCCATCAAGCCGACCTCCTCGATTTTGACGGAAACCAAGTCTGTGACGCGCGATGGCGCCGAGGTGGATGTGCGCACCAAAGGCCGTCATGACCCATGTGTAGGTATCCGCGCTGTCCCTGTCGCGGAGGCTATGCTGGCCTGTGTCCTCGCCGATGCAAAATTGCGACACCGCGGGCAGATCGGCAGTTAGAACTGCGCTGGTTCATATCCGATTCAGGTTTTTGAGAGCATGTCGCGCGCGTCTAATGACAGGAGCTAGACATGACATTCTCCCAGTTTCTCAAATTTGCAGCCTTTGCAGGCGCTGTCACAATCGCCCTCCCAGTCCACGCACAAGACGTGGACGAGAACGGCTGGAGCGGCGAAGGCTCGCTCAGCGCAGGTGTGACCACCGGCAACACCGAAACCACCGATCTCGGTCTCGCAGTCGACGCGACCCGCACGATGAACCTCTGGAAAGTCGGCCTTCAGGCCAGCGCCGATTATGGTGAAACAGATGGCGATGAGACCAAAAACCGGATCTTCCTCGGCACCAATCTCGACCGCCAGATCAATGACCGCCTCTTCGGTTTTGGTCAGCTCACTTATGAGCGTGATGAGTTTTCAGGCTTTGAGTCGCGCGCCTTTATCGGCGCCGGTCTCGGTTATGAAGTTCTGAACGGCGACGCCACTCAGTGGACCGTTCGCGGTGGTCCAGGTTTGAAGATCGACGAGATCGAAGCAGTCCTCGACGCCAGCACTGTGCCTCCAACGGTTCTAAGCGAAGCAACGACGGAAGAGTCTTTCGGTGCCACCGCTGCATCGAACTTCGCGCACCAGTTCAACGACAATGTTGCTTTCACGAACGACACGACCGTCGTTTACGCCGAGACGTCTACTCAGATCGGCAACGTGGCTGCGATCACCGCCTCTCTGACAAACACATTGTCGGCACGCGTTTCGTTTGAAGTTCGCCACGACACCGATCCGGTCGACGGCTTCGAAGCCACCGACACAATCAGCCGCGTTTCGCTGGTCTACGGCTTCGGCAAATAAGTTAGATCTGTACCGCCCTCGTCCATACAATTTTCGTGGATGAGGGCGGTGCGTTTTAGAGGTCGAGCAACATCTGGCAGTTGCAACGATCATAGGGCGTCGGGGTGAGTTCATCCCCGGTCAGCTCACGAAAGCCAGATTTCCGATACAGCGCCAAAGCGGCCTCGAGACTTGTATTCGTCTCAAGCCAAATCTGAGACGCGCCCATCTCGCGGGCTTTCTCAATCGCCGCATCCATCAAAGCGCGGCCAATGCCCTTGCCTTGAATATCGCTACGCGCCGACATTTTGATCAGCTCTAGCATACCCTCATGGTGTCCGGGGACCAGGCCGACCGTGCCCACGGCTTCACCCTGATACTCAGCGATCAGGATTGCGCCGCCTTTATCGAGAATATGCGTGTTTGGATCTTCTAGCTGCGCGCGATCCTCATCCTCAACGGTGAAGAACGCCTCAACCCAAGCCAGGTTGAGATCGCGGAAAGCGGCGGCATCGTTTAGTGTATAGTCCCGGACAATCATGCCCAGTTATATGCTACCCGACAAAGGCGCGTTCAATAACAAAGTCTGCAGGCTCGGAATTTGAGCCCTCTTTCAGACCATGCTCTTCCATCAAGCCTTTCAGCTCTTTAGTCATCTCAATCGAACCACAAATCATTGCGCGGTCGGTCTCAGGATCGAGACGCGGGACGCCAAGATCTTCAAACAATTTCCCGGACCGGATCAGGTCCGTCACACGGCCAGACCGCTCAAAATCTTCGCGTGTACACGTCTGATAGAGACGCAGTTTGCCCTGCCCGATTTCACCAATGTCCGGATCGTTCAGGAACGTATCGACGGTTTCCTGGGAGTAGGCGAGCTCAGCCACATCGCGGCAGGTATGTGTGATGATGACTTCTTCGAATTTCTCATAGGTCTCTGGATCGCGCAGGATGCTCGCAAACGGCGCAAACCCGGTCCCGGTCGAGAAACAGTAGAGGCGTTTACCGGGCACGAGCGCATCGTGGACCAGCGTCCCAACCGGCTTTTTCCCGAGCAGAACTTTGTCACCGACTTGGATCTTTTGAAGCTTCGAGGTCAGTGGACCGTCCGGCACTTTGATCGAGTAAAACTCAAGCGTGTCGTCCCAGTTTGGGCTCGCGACAGAATAGGCTCGAAGGAGCGGTTTGCCATTATCGCCCATCAGGCCAATCATAATGAATTCGCCCGACCGAAACCGGAAGCTAGAGGGGCGCGTGATCGTGAACTTGAACAGACGATCAGTATAGTGATGCACAGACAGCACCGTCTCTTCCGTCGGTGCGTTTGGGTTCACTTTTTTCGCGGGCGCTTCAGCAGCTGCAGTCATCGCGATCTCCTAAGAACGATTCTCAAACGCCGCAGATGTATGATCTGACGGCGTATTGCAAGGGTTCGTATGAACGCATTAGCAGAGCTAAAACTATCCGGGGAAGTCCTTAGAGTGGAAATTCGCCAGCCACCCAGTTCACATCTTCGTTTGTCGTCTCGGTTAGGACGCCAAGTTCATAGATATTCTCGTACCCGTACCCATAGAGATTGATGAAGGTCGGGATGTTCAAAGCGAGCGAAACCCGTTTCAGCGGGATCGGCTCAGCATCGTCGCTGAAATTATTGTTGCAGTAGATCAGAACGCGCGTGCTTTTGCTTGGGATGATTTCGGCAAGTTTCTCGTCGGTAAAATCGGAGAATGGCAGGTTCACGGCGCCCTCAATATGCCCAAGCTCAAAGGCGTAACGGCTACGCGCATCCAGGATGATCGTATTCGGCGCATCCGCCATATCGTTAAACGCTTCCAAGCTGAGCAGCCGTTCCTCGCGCACTTGAAACACTTCGTCGGTTAGGTCGAGAAAACCGCCAAAGTCGACCTCGGCGGGTGGCAGCTCTTCTTGGGCGCTTGCGGCGAGGCCAATCCCGATAAAGGTCGCGATCGCCAAGAGACCGCAAATCAGACTGTTTCGAACACCGTTTCTTCGGGCACGCATATTGGGCTCCATTCTCTGCCCCGCGCCCTGGATAACGGTCCTTTGTGGCAGGATTGCGCACCAAATTCGATCTTAGCGCCCCAATGCCTCTTCCCAATGATAGCGGCACAAAGAGACATAGACCTCCTTGCCAACGCTCACTTGTTCACCCGATTTGATCGCATTGCCGTTCTCGTCCATCCGTGCGGTCATGGTGGCTTTTTTCCCGCAATGGCAGATCGTGCGGGCTTCTCTCAGATCATCTGCAATCGCCAAGAGAGCAGCAGAGCCTTCAAACAATTCGCCCTGGAAATCGGTTCTTAGACCATAGCAGAGCACCGGAAGTTTGAGCTTGTCTCCAACCCGCGCCAATTGCCAGACTTGGTCCTTGGTTAAGAATTGCGCCTCGTCGAAAAAGATGACGCTCAAAGGATTTGCGGCGTGTTCTCGCTCGATGGCTTCAAACAGATTTGTGTCGCCTCGGTATAGATGGGCGTCCGCCTCTAACCCGATCCGAGACTCAATCTTTCCCAGGATAGCATCTTGATCCACGCCATAATGGCCGGACGTCCAAAGCATCACCGCCATACCTCTTTCCCGATAATTGTAGGCAGCCTGCAATAAAATCGCGGACTTTCCCGCATTCATCGCACTATAAGTAAAATAGAGTTTGGACATGTGTCGGGCTTAGATGATTCTTGATGTAAAAAACAACACTCGAGGAGGCGTTCAGAATGCTAGAAATTCGACCAAATTGCGAGCTTTGCGACTGTGATCTGCCACCAGACTCCGCGAAAGCCATGATCTGTAGCTATGAATGCACATATTGCTCCGACTGTGTGAACGGGCCGCTGTCCAATGTCTGCCCGACGTGTGGCGGCGGTTTTGTACCGCGTCCTATCCGTCCAAAAAAGAATTGGCGAGACGGCAAACGCCTCGGGCTGGAGCATCACCCCGCGAGCGATAAACGAGTTCATTCGCCTTACTCGAAGGAAGATCTTGAAGCCCATGTCGCAAGGATCAAGAATGTGCCGGTCGACGAGCGCTAATCCAACGAAAAGGGATCAACCATGGCGGACACTGGCAGTCTCCCTCGCCTTCCGAACCAACCGGCAGACACTCCTTGGCCAACCGATACGTGGCCCATGGGCGATCTGCACGCGCAAACCAATCACGCTGTTTTAACTCAGCTGCTCGATCACGCCTTTTCTAATCCCGACGATCTCGGGAAGACCTCCGCCTTTCTCACAGTTCAAGGCGGGAAGATCGTCTCGGAGCGCTATAATGAAGGCTTCGGGCCAGAGGAGACCTACCATTCCTGGTCGATGGCCAAATCGATGACACATGCATTGGTCGGCATCGCGATGGGAGATGGCCATCTCGACATTCACGCGCCCGCCAAAGTACCGGAATGGCAAGGCGAAGATGATCCCCGCGCGGCGATCACGATCGAGCATTTGCTACGCATGATCTCCGGCCTGCAATTCACGGAAGACTACGAAGACTCCGGCATCTCTCACACGATTGAGATGCTGTTTGGATCAGGCAAAGAAGACGTCGCGCACTTTGCAGCCGCAATGCCGCTCGAACACCCGATCGGGTCGTTTTGGTCGTATTCAAGTGGCACCACGAATATCCTGTGCCGCCTCCTCGCCGACATGCTTGAGGTGGATCAGACCGGGTTTGAAGGGTTTCTACGTGGGCGTTTGCTAGACCCTATTGGTCTGCGGTCCGCCATCCCCAAGTTTGATGCGGCGGGTACTTTTATCGGGTCGAGTTTCTGTTTTTGCACCGCGCAAGACTTCGCCCGGTTCGGCCTTCTTTATTTGCGCGATGGCGTTTGGGATGGCACGCGCATTCTTCCTGAAGGATGGGTGGACCATGCACGGACGCCGACGCCCAACGTGCCCCCAGAAGAGCCGATGGGATATGGCGGTCAGTGGTGGTTAGACCTCGCCGGACCCGGCAGCTTTTCTGCCAATGGGTATGACGGGCAGTATATCGTGATTGTTCCTGAAAAGGATCTCATCTTGGTCCGGCATGGTATGTCAGAGGCGCGAAAGGATAATGTCCGCGCTTGGCTCGCGGATGTCGCCGCCTGTTTCGAACCGCTTTAAGCAGGTCGCAAATACAGCCGCCCCTCATGCTCGATAAGCTCTGGCGCCGTCGCCAAAGCCCGACATTTTTGCTCAGTGTTTTCGCCGCTGCGAAGATCGAAATGATAGCCGTGCCAAGGACAGGTTAGCTGCCCCTGTGCATTGATCTCACTACCATCGAGCGGCCCAAGAAGGTGCGTGCAAACGGCGCTGTGAACCACCCACGCCCCTTCATACCGGCGAATACAGAAGCGGCCATTGTCCGTTTCGACTATGTGCACAATTTCCGGATCCAGCTCTGAAACAAATCCCACCAAGACATCTTCCGCCCCGGGCATGCTCGCCCCCCATCGCTGGCGATCGTTCAGAGCGTCTTGGCGTCCGAGCATCAGATCCTGATCCTCATCATACAGGGTCGCGTACTGCTGCTGCATATAAGCGAGGATCATCTCGGCGCCGGTCTCGTTTTCAGGGGCCTCCGGGAGGTAAAAACGGACATCGACCTCGATTTCTTCATCCGCGATCTTCGTCGCTTGAGTGTGGATTTCAATACCCGTCCCAGGGCCTGAATAGACGGTCGACACCCAATAATGCCGGTCGCTTTCAACCAAGAGATCGAGCAGTTGATGCGATGCGGGGCCCCCGTCTGGCAATCCGATTTTGGCCCGCCAGCCCCAAGCACCGCTATCGATCAGGTCGATAGACGAGAACGACGAGGAATGAACGTAGGGCAGATGCTCCCAGTCATAGGCGTTCTCCATCATTCGCGCGAGGTTGATGGGCAAACGCCGGACATAATTTCCGAGATAATGAAGCCCTGAAATACGATTGAAATCGATTGTGTTTGGACGCGCTTCGGAAAGCGATTGCTCCGTTTCGGTCAGCATTTCCAACGGCCTCCATTCGGCTGGGTTTAAACGCCCGCAACCTCACTGGCTGCCGCTTCGGCTTTCACCCATTTGATGAACGCGCGGACGTCTTCGGTCAGATGACGACCCTTAGGCCAAACCAACCAATAGCCATAATCAACACTAATTGATCCGTCCGCAAACGGCGCCACGAGCCGACCAGCAGCGATATCCGCTGACGCAATCGCGCGCTTCGCAAGCACAACGCCGCGTCCGGTCGCGGCTGCCTCAATGGCGAGGGCAGACTGATTGAAGCGCGGGCCGCGGGTGCCATCGACATCCGCGCCTGCGCCGCGCGCTTTCAGCCAGCTCGTCCAGTCAGGGCAAGATGGGTCGACCTCTGCGCTGACATCATGGATGAGCGTGTGTTTGGCGAGATCAGCTGGTTTCCGGATCGCTTCGCTGCCTTCCAGGAGGCGCGGCGAGCAGACGGGAAGAACGGTTTCATCGAGCAGTTTTTCTGCTTTCAAACCGTCATAGTCACCAGCTCCATAACGGATCGCAAAGTCGGCATCTGCGGTGGTAAAATCCGTGAGGCCGCTATCGGCGCTGACCCAGGCTTCGACGCCGGGATGCGCGTTATGGAAGCCATCCAGTCTTGGCGCCAGCCATTTCGCGGCGAAGCTCGGCGCGGAGCTCACCATAACGCGGCCCTTCCGGGCTGGAGCCTGCATAATACGCCCAGCTTCTGCGATCTGATCAAACGCCTCGCGCACCAATGGCAGCGCGGCCTGCGCCGCATCAGTTAGCAAGACACTGCGCCCGGTTCGCTTGAACAAAGGCGTTCCGGCATAATCCTCAAGTTGGCGGATATGCTGTGAAATCGCACCGGGCGTCACGTTCAGCTCGTCAGCTGCTTTGGTGAAAGACAATCGACGCGCCGCGGCTTCAAAAGCCCGCAGAGCGTTGAGCGGAGGGAGGCGATCATTCGTGTCAGACATAGTTCACGTCTATAACCAGATTTTGATTGTAGTTTCTCTAAACAATGGGATAAGGCTCATACGGTTGCTGAAAGCGCCTCGTCAACTCATTTCTCCGGCAACGATCGATCCAACGGAATACATCCCCCTATGCGTCTCTTCCCTGCGTTTTTCTATACGGACAATGCTCACGTCACCGTTTTCGGTGGTGGCGAGGAAGCCCGTCGCAAAGTCCGCTTGCTGGCCAAAACCAGCGCGCACATCACCGTCGTCATCGATACAGAGATTGAACCTGGTTTCGCCGAAGAGTTCGCAGGCCGCATTACGATTGCGCCGCGCGACATGGCGGGACAAGCGCTCGACCGCTCTAAATTCGCGATTGTCGCTTGTCGCACCAAAGAGAATTGCGACCAGTCGATCGTCTGGGCGCGCGAGTATGGCATTCCGATCAATGTCGTCGACCAGCCCGAAGAGTGTGACTTCACGGTCCCGAGTATTTTGGAGCGCGGTGAAATCGTCGCCGCGGTTGGCTCTGGCGGCGCAGCCCCTGTCCTCGCCAAGCGCGTTCGAACCAGCCTCGAAGCATTGATGCCTCAGAATATGGGCCCGCTTTCAGAACTCGCACGAGATTTCCGCCCACGTGTTTATGAAGTCTTGGACGATGGCACCAAACGTCGCCAATTCTGGGAAGCCGCGCTGAATGGCGCTCCAGCTGACCTTGCCGTGGCGGGTAAGTTCAACGAAGCCGTCGCGGCCATGGAAGCCCTGCTTCAGGACATCGCGTCCCCAACCAACCAAGTCGGCACCGTGCACATTGTCGGTGCCGGTCCGGGCGACCCAGAATTGCTGACCTTAAAAGCTTTCCGCCTCATCCAGAACGCGGATGTGGTCTTTCATGATCGCCTGGTGAGCGACGAGATCATGGATCTGGTGCGCCGGGATGCGACGCGCGTTTCCGTTGGCAAAGCGAAGTCCAATCACAGCGTCCCGCAGTCCGAAATTCACGAACTCATGATCGAAGCCGCCCGCGAAGGTCAACGCGTTGTGCGCCTTAAAGGCGGCGACCCATTCGTCTTCGGACGGGGCGGCGAAGAGGTTGAAGCTCTGCGCGAAGCCGGGATCGACGCAAGCGTTGTCCCTGGAATTTCCTCGGCGCTTGGGTGCGCTGCCTCGGCTGGATTGCCGCTGACCCATCGCGATCACGCACAAACACTCACTTTTGTGACCGGGCATGCAAAGTCAGGTGAAGTCCCAGACCTTGATTGGGACGCGCTCGCCAAACCGGCTCAAACCGTCGTCGTCTTTATGGGTGTTGGGACCGCGCCGACCATTGCAGATAAACTGATCCATGCTGGCCGGGCAACGAGCACGCCAGTCGCCGTCATCGAGAACGGAACGCGGCCAAACGAAATCAAAGTTTTCGGCACATTGGCCGAGCTTCCACAACTTATCACGGGCGCCGGGATCAAAGGCCCTGCCTTGCTTGTTATTGGCGAGGTGAGCGCAATCCCAGCTGAAGCGCTTGCAAAACTCTCATCGGAGGCTGCCGCATGACATCTGTGCGCCCAAAATTGAAACCGGATACACCCAAGACCGTCACCGCCTGGAACACAGCCAGCGGCAATGTGGTCTGGATGCGGTCTGACAAGACTTGGACCGAAGACGCCAGTGAGATCGGGGTCTTCACTGGAGACGCCGCCGAGGCCGCCCTAGAGCATGCGAAAACTCAAGAAGGGTCGATCACGGACCCTTATTTCATGGAAGTCACAGCGGACGGCAAAGTCGCTGGCCGGGAAACACTTCGCGAAACTATTCGTGCAAACGGACCCACTGTTCCATACGGAGTGATCATCCAATGACCGATCGCGAAATCAGCAAGCTTACGCTCTATGGAGACAGCATTTCTGGTAATTGCCAAAAGCCGCGCTGGACCGCTGACTATCTCGATATCGACCATGATTGGGTCGAGGTAGATATTTTAGATGGCGGCACGCAGACCGAAGAATTTTTGTCCCTCAACCCAGTTGGTCAGGTCCCGATTGCACGTTGGCCTGATGGCCGCGTCTTGCCGCAATCAAACGCGATCATGTTGTATCTCGCAGAGGGATCAGACCTTATCCCAGACGATGCATTTCAACGCGCGCAGATGAATTCCTGGTTGTTCTGGGAGCAGTATTCGCACGAAACTTCGATCGCGGTGCGTCGGTTTAAGAAACACTATCTGAAACTGCCGGACGAAGAGATCGATCCACAATTGATGGTCAAAGGCCGCCGGGCGCTTGGCGTCATGGAGATGCAGCTGACTTGGACCGATTGGTTGGTGGGAGATACCATGACCTGCGCCGATATAGCCTTGGTCGCCTATACCCGTGTCGCCCACGAAGGCGGATTCGACCTCGCGCAATTCCCGAATGTGGAACGCTGGGTGAGCCGCGTCGAAGGCGCGCTCTCCATTGGCCACGCTATGCCCAAACAAGGGGTCACTTTGTAATGTACCGCTATGATGAATTTGACGCGCAGATCGTAAAAGAGCGCGTGGACCAATTCCGAGGTCAGGTGGAGCGCCGCCTGTCTGGAGAGATCCTGGAAGACGAGTTCAAACCGCTGCGTTTGCAGAACGGCGTCTATCTGCAATTGCACGCCTACATGCTGCGCGTTGCGATCCCTTATGGACAGCTGAATGCCGCGCGGATGCGGAAGCTATCTAAGATCGCACGGGATTATGATCGCGGCTACGGCCACATGACGACGCGCCAGAACATTCAGTACAATTGGGTCGCGCTGAAAGATATTCCGGACGTGCTCGAAGAGCTCGCCGAAGTCGAGATGCACGCGATCCAGACTTCAGGAAACTGCATTCGCAATGTGACGTCTGACCATTTTGCGGGCGCGACGAAAGACGAGATTATGGATCCGCGCCCTTGGTGCGAGATCATTCGCCAGTGGAGTACCTTCCACCCGGAATTTGCATTCCTGCCGCGAAAATTCAAAATCGCTGTCACGGCGGCGGAGCATGACCGCGCGGCGATCCGCGTGCACGATATTGGCTTACACATGCGTGAGCGCGACGGTGTGGTCGGCTTCGAGGTTCATGTTGGCGGCGGTCAAGGCCGGACACCAATCATTGCCGCCATGGTCAACGAGTTCGTTCCAGAGAGCGAGATCCTAGATTATCTCGAAGCGATCATGCGGGTCTATAACCGCTTCGGTCGGCGCGATAACAAGTACAAAGCGCGGATCAAAATTCTGGTCACCGAAACCGGTCCGGAAGAGTTCACCCGCCTCGTTGAAGAAGAGTATGCGGCGCAGCAGACCAGCGAGAAAATCGCGCTTCCTCAGGAAGAAATCGATCGCATCAATGCCTATTTCGCGCCGCCAGCCTTTGAAGACAAAGCAGAGACCAGCGATGCGTTCGAACGCGCCAAAGCCGCCGATCCAGCCTTCGCGAATTGGGCGAGCGTCAATCTGCATCCACACAAGGTTGCAGGCTATACGTCTGTCACAATCAGCCTGAAACCCATCGCCGGTTTGGCGGGAGACGCGACCGACAGCCAGATGGCAGTTATGGCCCACTTGGCTGAGACGTATGGGTTTGATGATATCCGCGTGACCCACGCCCAGAACGTTGTCCTACCGCACATCGCGCTGGATGATTTGTACAATGTCTATCGCGAGCTTGATGCAGCAGGTCTTGCGACTGCGAATGAAAGCCTGATCACGGACATGATTGTCTGCCCGGGCCTCGACTATTGTAACCTCGCAAACGCACGCTCAATCCCGGTCGGACAAGAGATCCAAAAGGTTTTTGCTGACCCGGCCTATGAGCAAGACATTGGCAAGCTCCACATCAACATTTCTGGCTGCATCAATGCCTGCGGTCACCATCATGTCGGACATATCGGCATTCTCGGCGTGGATCGCAAAGGCGAGGAGTATTACCAAATCTCGCTTGGCGGCCGCGCGGATGAAAAAGCTGCGGTAGGTCAGATTATCGGTAAGGCACTGCGCCATGAGGAAGTCCCAGGCGCTGTGAAGACAATTGTCGACACGTATCGCGACCTGCGTACCACCAAAGACGAGAAATTTATCGAAGCGGTTGAGCGTTTAGGCGTCGAACCGTTCCAGGAGGCGATCTATGCCGCTGATTAAAGATGGCGCTGAAATCGAAGACACATGGACCTTCCTCGAAGGTGACAATGACCTTCCGACTTCAGGATGTGTAACACTCCCTTTAGATAAACTAACAGAAAATGCGGACGCGCTTTTGGCGCGGAACCAGCAGATCGGCGTGCGCTTGTCGCCAGCAGATGATCCGCATGATCTGACGCCCTATCTCGACCGTATCGCCTTGATAGAAATAGATTTTCCGAAATATACGGATGGCCGCGGATTCAGCCAGGCACAGCTGCTGAGACGCCGATTGGGCTATGCCGGAGAGCTGCGCGCAGTGGGGCACGTCCTTAGAGATCAGATTCTCTATATGAACCGTTCAGGGTTTGACGCTTATCAGACCTCCAGGGCCGACCTACCTAATGTGGTGAAAGCGCTGGAAGAGTATTCAGCGTTCTATCAACCCGCCGCGGACGGCCAGACTTCGGTCTTTTCGAGGCGCCACACGAAAGCCTGAGGCGCATGCCATATTCAGACATCAAACTGCGGATCGACGAAGACGTAGATCAGCGCCTTTCGCGCTTGAACGAAGAACTTCGTGATGCCTCCGCCCAGACAATCCTGCGTGCATCCATTTTGCGCGAGTGGATGGGTGAGCTGACTTACGTCTCAAGCTTTGGGGCTGAGAGCGCAGTTATGCTTGCGCTGATCGCGGATGTTGAGCCAGACCTTCCGATTGTGTTCCTCGAAACCGGCATGCACTTCCCGCAAACGCTCGATTATAAAGAGGAATTGATCGAACGCTTAGGCCTCACCAATGTTCGCGACATTCCGCCAGCGGAAGACGAGCGTCTCGCGGAAGACCCTAAGAATACGCTTTGGAAAACCGATCCGGATGCCTGTTGTGCCCTGCGCAAAGTTCGTCCGCTTGAGCCGGCTCTCGAAGGATTTGATGCTTGGATTACAGGGCGCAAACGCTTCCATGGCGGCGCGCGGATGTCTCTTCCCGTCTTCGAACACGCGAGTGGCCGCTTTAAAGTGAACCCGCTCGCAGGTTGGACGCAGGAAGATGTTCAGGCCTATTTCAAGCGCCGCGAACTTCCGCGCCACCCATTGGTAGCACAAGGCTATCCGTCCATCGGATGCTGGCCTTGCACCAAGCCCGCAGAAGATCCGAACGATATTCGTTCTGGCCGTTGGGCAGGTCGCGACAAGAGCGAATGCGGCCTACACATCGAAAAAAGCGAGCGTCCGCGCGTTTTCTAACCGGACGTTCTAACATCATAATTTTGCCGGAAAGCATGCTTTATCTGAAGCATGCTTTCTGCGTTTTTGCGTCTGATACTTGTTGCACTGTTCTGGTCGAGCGCTGCGAGCGCCCAGCCCCAACCCGCGGCTGACCTGCTCGGCGACACTCTCTTGGCTGAAGCGCTTCGCGCGAAGGCCGATGCGGCCAGCGAGATCAAGAATGATCGATATTTCAGCGTAATTGACTATCGAGCGCCCTCGAACGTTCCGCGATATTTCCTCATCGATACGAAGGACATGAGCGCCGAGGCGCTGCTCGTTGCGCACGGCAAAGGCTCTGATCTCGATCATGATGGTATGGCGGACCAATTCTCGAACATTGAGGGCTCAAAAATGACGTCCCTCGGCGCGTTCGTCACCGGCAAGACCTATTACGGCCAGCACGGCCTGTCCCTGAAACTGAAAGGGCTTAGTCCGCAGAATGACCTGGCTGAAAAACGGCTAATCGTCATCCATGGCGCTGACTATGTCAGTCCCAATCGCAGTATCCTCGGACGGAGTTGGGGATGCCCTGCCCTTGAGCGCGCCGATGCCGAAAGGATCATCCCTCTCATCAAAGGCGGCTCTTTCCTGTATGCTGTAGGTCTAGAAACCCGAGGCTAAATCAATGACCGTGGACGATTTTCGAATTCTCGCCTTGTCGCTGCCAATGGCGATTGAGAAGCCGCACTTCGATCGCGCGAGCTTTAGGGTCGACGCCCCGCGCGGGAAAACCATCGCGACCATGTTAGAGGCCGCGGCCACCGCAAACGTCTTTTTAAGCGTGGAGGAACAAGAGATGCTGATCGCAGCAGAGCCATCCATTTTTTCCAAAGTTCCGAATAAGTGGGGCGATAAAGGCGCCACAACGATCGCGCTTGAACAGGCGGATGAAACCACCGCTCTTTCAGCGCTGAAAATGTCATGGCGGCATGCGGCTCCGCCAAAACTTCAAGACTTGCTTGAATAGTCTGGCGAGTTCGGTTTAAAGCGCGCTCATGACTGATCAAATGCCTGACCGTCTCTCGGTCAATCCGAAGAGCCCGTATTATAACGAAGAGCTGCTGCTGCGCGGCGTTGGGATCCGCTTTAATGGCGAGCTCAAAACCAATGTCGAAGAATATTGTATCTCAGAAGGCTGGGTCAAAGTCGCCGCCGGCAAAGCCGTCGATCGCAAAGGCAATCCTTTGACCTTGAAACTAAAGGGCACCGTCGAGGCCTGGCCTGAGGACCAAGACGGCGCCGAATAAGTTCCTATTCAACGCTCAACGCGCTGTAGACAGCCGTGCTTGAGGCTTCGCGCAGCTCGAGCGGGCCGTTCGGATTGTTATTGTCAAAGACCTGCACCATTCCGATGAAGTAAAGCTCGTTGACAGGATCAACCCAGAACCATGTGCTGGCTGCGCCGCTCCAGAAGAAAGAGCCCGCTGGAATTTTCGTTGGAACAGCTTCTGGTTCGAGCACGGTCCCAACCGTCAGGCCCATACCAAAGCCTGGATAGACCTCCCCCATATTCATCCCGGCTTGGGAGAGCATCGCGCCTTCTGGCAGCACGTCTGTCGTCATCAGGTCGAGTGTTTCTGGCTTGATGATTTGAACGCCATTTAAGCTACCGCGATTAACGAGCATTTGGGAGAAACGGCCATAATCATCCATGGTCGAGACAAGGCCGCCGCCGCCAGATTCAAACGCGACCGTTTCTTTGCGGAACATCACGCCTGGGAAAGGAACCGGGACCATTGCACCGGACTCCGGATCGAAGCCGTAGACTTCACTGAACCGGCCATAATCTTCTTCCGGAACATAGAAGCCGGTATCTTCCATGCCGAGCGGTCCGAACAGGCGTGACTGGAGGAATTCGCCGAAGGTCTGACCAGAAAGCTTCTGGATAATGTAGCCCTGAATATCCATGCCGACGCTGTAGAACCAGTGCTCGCCCGGTTGGAACAGGAGCGGGATGTCGGCCGTGCGATCGATGAAAGTTTGCAAGTCTGGCGACTCAAGAACCTTTTGATCACGGAAGGCTGAATTGGCTGGGTCCGTTCCACCAAGTCCGTAGGCAAATCCGGACGTGTGAGACATCACCTCACGCATCGTTGGTGCGCGCTCCATATCTACCAGGATCGCCGAACCGTCTTCATTAACGCCGGCGAGCACTTTCAGATTTTCAAATTCCGGGATGTGTTTGGTGACAGGATCGTCGAGCTCAAACTTACCCTCTTCGTACAGCATCATCATCGCGACGCCTGTGACCGGCTTGGTCATCGAATAGATGCGGTAGATCGTGTCGTCTTCGATGGGCGTCTGGCTCTGAAGACCACGCAGGCCTGTCTTGAAATCACTAACCACTTCGCCTTTGTGAACGAGACGCGTGTGAATGCCATATAGGCGTCCGTCGGCGACGTACTGGCCCATTGCCTGCTCCAATGCCGCGATGCCTTCCGCTGTAAATGCGGGCTGCGCGGCGGGCGCTTCTACTTCGACTTCAGTGACCTTCTCAACAACTGGCGGCGCGTCAGCGACGACCGGTTCTGTTTCTGGCACGACCGTGGCGCAGCCAACCAGTGCAAAACTTGAGACTGCGGCCAGTAGTGTCCGCGGGTGAGTGATCTTTAGCATAGCGCCCTCCGAAGGTTCGACTGTCTTCATTGCGGGACTCGCCCGGAATGGACAAGACCTACCGTCGCGAAGTCGAGGTTTTGTGATTAGAGGCGCTCAAACCCCATATTGTCGATCAAGCGCGTTGGCCCCATCCAAGCCGCGGCGAGGATTCGGGCAACCTGCCCTTTTGATAGAGCGCCGCCCGGCAAATCTTCTAACGTTTCCGGATCGACCACACTGACATAATCTAGGCGCTCAAATCCAGCAGCAGATATACTCGCTTTTGCCTCATCCAGCGCTTCAGAAACTGGCGTTCCGATCGCGATACGTGTGCGCGCGCGATGCAAGGCGGCGCTAATCGTATTCGCCTTCTGGCGCTCCATCTCATTCATGTAAGCGTTGCGAGAGGATTGCGCCAAACCATCTGCGTCCCGATAGGTTTGGCCGCCAACAACGTCGATTGGAAAACCGAGATCGCGGACCATGCGGCGGATAATCTGTAGCTGCTGATAATCTTTCTCTCCGAACACCGCGACATCCGGCTGAACATGCACGAACAAACGCGCCAAAACGGTTGCAACGCCATAAAAGAAGTGCGGACGAAAAATCCCGTCGAGAAGATCAGACATATCAGCAACGCGGACATCGGTTTTTGAACCGTCCGGATACATCTCCTCAACGCTTGGCAAATAGACGATGTCCGTGCCGACTTCCGTCAGCCGCGCGATGTCAGCCTCTTCGGTCCGAGGATAGGTGTCCAAGTCTTCACCAGGCGCGAACTGGGTCGGATTCACAAAGATACTTACCACGGTCACGTCGGCTTTCGCGCGAGCGATTTTCACCAAAGACACGTGTCCATCATGCAGCGCGCCCATGGTTGGCACGAAGCCAATCGAACGGCCCGCCATGCGGTGATCTTTGAGAACGGATCGAAGCTCTGAGAGCGTTCGGATTCTGATCGGAGATTTAATCATTACATTCGCGCCTCAGGGGAATTCGTAAACGTGTCATTAACCTTTTGCGTAGATTCTTTAAGGCATGAGAAAGCACATCCTTCCCCGCCTTAAAGCGCTGCTCACTGCAGCTTGTGCAACCCTCTACACAAGGCAGACGCGCCCCGCCACGTCGAAATTCAGCCTTGAACCCGATCCTGATCAAATTCGGCCGGAAAACGACTCTTGGTTGTTTGAGCCCGCGACCGAAATCGAAACTGTCCGAGCCAAACTTTCGGACGATATGAATTCTATCGCTGATAATTTGTCAGAGCTTCGCGAAACGCTCGCGCTGATCCACGGCGAGACACCCTTCCTAATCGAAGCCACGACGCTCGCGCCATGCGCCATCACACACCATGATGAGATGCTGTTCGATGGCGAGCCGATGGCCCCGCATACTCCTGCCCAAGAAGAAATCTCCGGCGGAGAGCAAGTCTTCCTATTCGATGATGCACCGAGTTTCGAAGACCAACTCGTCGCCCA
The DNA here is from genome assembly GCA_038526515.1 of Pseudomonadota bacterium. Taxonomy (GTDB): domain Bacteria; phylum Pseudomonadota; class Alphaproteobacteria; order Caulobacterales; family Hyphomonadaceae; genus Henriciella. Next base: position 28,637 of record JBCBGS010000003.1, read on the forward strand.
AGCCCAGCAACACGCTGCCTGATGACCTAAAGGAGATCCGGTGCCGACATGGCCGATGGATATCAACCTCCCCGCGACGGCGCGGACACGCTAACGCTTTCGACCCCGGCACAGAAACAGTGCCGGGTTATCGTTGTTGGCAATGAAAAAGGCGGCGCGGGCAAATCAACCGTCTCGATTCATATGGCAATTGCCTTGATGCGTATGGGGCGCAAGGTCGGCGTGATCGATCTTGATGTTCGCCAACGCACTTTGACAAGATATCTTGAGAACCGGATGCGCTGGATGCAGTCGACAGGCGCGCAGCTTCCTATGCCGGAGATTATCCGCGTTGATGCGAGCTCGGAGCGCGACCTCGACATCGCTGAGAAAGAGGAAACCGAACGGTTCCATACGTCTCTTGAGCGTTTGAAAGCTGTTTGCGAGATCGTGATTGTCGATGCCCCAGGCGGCGACACGTATTTGTCTCGTATTGCTCACATGGCCGCTGACTCTTTGATCACGCCGCTAAATGACTCATTTGTCGACTTCGATCTTCTGGGGGATGTGAACCCGCAGACCTTAGAAGTCTTACGCCCGAGCTTTTACTCCGAAATGGTTTGGCAGTGCCGCAAGAATAAGGCCCGCACATCGCGCCAACCCATCGATTGGATCGTGATGCGCAACCGGGTCTCTCCTTTGGAAGCGCGCAACAAACAAAAAGTTGGTGAAGCGCTGTCTAATCTGTCCAAGCGGATCGGCTTCCGGCTTGCGCCAGGCTTGTCTGAGCGTGTGATCTATCGCGAACTGTTCCCGGCTGGATTGACGCTACTCGATCTCACAGAAAGCGGATCGAATGTTTCCTTCACGATGAGCCATGTTGCGGCGCGCCAAGAGCTGCGTGACTTGGTCATCATCATGCAGCTCCCGGAGCTCGCTGGCGTCGAAATCGCCTTTTAAGCACCTACCAGCCCAAACGAAGTCCCGCTCGCGCGCCAATCTCTCCGCGCTTGGTATCTGTTCCAACCGCAAGGTTAGCCGACCAATGCTTGTGCAACCGGCGCGTCCCCGAAAACGCGAGTGCAGAGCGGCCTTCAAAGTAGCCTGCATTGAGGGTCAGCGCGGTTGTCTCATTCGCCTGCAACCAAGACGCCCCAGCAAGGGCGTTGGCAATCGCAATCCCCCTTCTGTTGGTTTCGATTTCGCCGGCTTGATGGGCCACGGTTTGCGCCAGCCCATACACGTTCAACCCGAGTTGCTCGAAATCAGTTTGAAGCATGGAAATCGCTTCCCCCTGCGCCGCCAAGCCTGCTTGATTGCGCGAGATCCTCGCCTGGTTCTCACTGGCCATCGATGTCACGGTCCGCATGTTTTCCACATTCTCTGTGATCTGATCCGCATGCGTTGAGATCGATTGATCGAGATCGTCCATACGGCTTGCCTGAGTCGAAATCGATGCTTCGAACTCGTCAAACCGAGCAGCGCCGTTCGCGGTCGTTTCCTCCAATCGTGCGATACTCTCCGAATTCCCCGCTATGGCGGAACGGTTCTCTTGGATCGACCCAGCGTTTTGCTTGATCTCGCGCGCGTTTGAAGCAACCCGGCCATCGAGCGCGCCCAATTGTTGCGCGGTTTCTTCCGAAATGGCGGCGCCTTCAGCGAGACTGCGCTCCAGGCCAGCGATGCTGATCGAGTGATCATCGATAGTTTGACCAAGCGATGAGACATCCTCGCCAAGGCCCGCAATGTCCGTCGTATTTTGTGTGATCCTGTCATCCAGACCAGTGATATCCTGCGGGCTTACGATCCCACCGGCGAGGGTTTGTTCGATCGTTGCGATGCTTGCCGTATTTTCAGTGACTTGCTCGCCGAGCGCGTCGACCTCTTCCGGAAGCCTGGCGAAATCGGTGAGTCTCTTTCGTAGATCCGCAAGCCCTGTCGAGTGCTGTGTGACGCGCGTATCAAGAAGCGCCAAACCTCCTGACAGCACAGCCCGGTCTTGTTCTCCGCGCTCCAGACCTAAAGCATGATCGGAGATCATTTGACCAAGATAACCAAGCCCTTCATTCATCGCCGCCATGTTCAAACGTAAGTTCGAAACGGTTTCCCCTCCATCTCCCGCGAGCGCTCCAGACTCATCAACAGTTACCAGCTGAAGTTCGCCAGTTTGCAGCCTCCGCGACTGGGGATTGGTGAGGCCGGGAAGTGTATAGTTCGACAGGCGCGTACCAATCATGAATTGCGACTCACGTGAGGTTTGAGCATTCGCGCCAATGGCGTAGGCGTTGTGGAACAGCGATTTCGCGCCCGCGCCGAACGCAACCGATCCATTGCCGCCTGCGACCGCATCTGCCCCAAACGCGATTGAGTTTATCCCTTGCGCTCTCGCGTTTGGTCCTGTGGCATTAATCGCAATATAGTCAGAGCTGTAATCGACCGCGTCCAAAGCAGCTTGCAGCTGGGCAAGATTGACCGCATCGGTGTCGGCTGTTCCCGGCGCCAGATTGGTGAGGCGCCGAAGAATGGTTTCATCGACCAGACTGTTTGCCCCTCTCGAACGCCCGATTGAAACCGTATCACTCTCTTCGGCTCTGGAGTACGCGCCGAGAGCGACCGAATTGGAAGCCAATGCTCGCGCAGCATAACCAAGCGCGAGACCGCGCGTGGTATCGACATACGAATAAGGCCCTATCGCCATCGACTGTGCAGCCCCGGTTTGAACTAAACTGGCGACTCCTAAAGCAATGCCATCCGCCCTCGCACTCGCGCCTGAACCGATCGCGAGTGTACCAATCTGTCTTGCATTTGCGCCGTTTCCGATAGCAATTGACGCTGCTGCGCTGGCTTGCGTTTGTGTTCCGAGAGCAATCGCGTTTATGCCATCAGCCAAGGCCACACCCCCGATCGCTATTGAGTTTATTCCAGTCGCCGTGGAACTTGCCAGGCCGCTATTCACGTTGAAATGGGATCGCAGCACGTCACTAGCATCTGCGAGTATGTACTTTCCCGGACGTTCCGTCGGCTGTTTGAGCAACCCACGCATTAGAATGGATTTCGCACAGGGGTCTGCCGGAGGCACTTCAAGCAGTTTCGGCGCATCAGATAAGATTTCTGAGATTAGGTTTTGGCGGGTCGATGCTTTCTGATCGCAATCTTGCGCCGCAACGGATGGTATGGTGATCGTCGCAATAAATAGACCGATGGCGGTTCTGCACATCAAATTGGCGTTCATTCTGGAAGTCCCAACTTTGTTTGAGACCCGAAGCCAAATCTGAATTTTATTGGCCCGAGTGCTCGAGCCCCTCTATTTTCAATCTAGAGTTGAGATACTAGGATTAGTCATTATCCGAGCATCTCGAGTTTGTTATCCGAGTGCATCTATTCGATTTCGAAACGAATAACCAAGCGCCAAATTACGCGCATCTATCGGAGGCGACTTAGTCGCGAAGTCGGCGCAACGATGCGTCTTCTGAAAGTCGGACAAACCAATCAAACGTTGGGAACGCTTCTCGCATCGACCCGAACCGTGCCGGCGGAACATAGGCGCCTTCGGCGAACAGTGACCCCGGAGGCATTGAAAAGGCTTGTTTGACCGCCCGATTAAAGTTGGCGTTAGACGAGAAGCCCCGCTTTTCCGAGACATGGGTCAGTCGGCCACGTTTAATACCACCATCCGCAAGGTCCCAGATCGCAACGTGCAATCGGCGATCCTGAATATAGCGACGAACGCCGCCGTCTGCTTCAAACATTCGGTAAAGCGTCGCCCGCGAAAGATTGAACACGCTACAGATTTTCGCTGGCAAAAGCGTTTGGTCACCCAGATTGGCCTCTATGTATTTGCGAATAATCTCATTCCTCGCACGCCACCAACCTGCCCGCTCCGAAACGGGGTGGCGATTTCGCACGATGATTGAGTTTACCGTGTGAAGAAGCGTATCTCCCTCAAAATCTGCAGTCGCGGGCTCATCGAAGAATCGCGTCATCTCTAGGCCGAGCGTCTCTCCGAAGACTGTATCTTCCTCTATGAGGATGGGACCCGTGGCGGAGCCCTCAGGCAAACCAAGCAAGTGACGCGGAACATAGATCGTTTCGCCCACCACTTCATGTTGACTGCCGCGATAGCTCTGCAAATGATCATTGATCAGAATTTGCCCCGGGCGGAGCACGAAACTCTTAAGTTCAAAATCCATAGTCGCGTAACCGGAGTGAACTCTTGAAATCGAAACCACCCCCAGGCGCGCCGACAACTTGTGATTGGAATGTTGGTTTAGTTGCCAGCCGGTTGCGTAACGCATGCCAGCGAACTCTCCTCTAACAGTATCGCGCGTGAAGTTCATTCAATCAAAGGATCGAGGATGCTGAATACGCATATCATGGACCGGTGACCATATGGCCGCCCAGACATCCTGTCGGACCGGCTCGAGGCGCCAGTGCTCTGGAACGTCATGGGTTTGCGAAATCGGGTGAAGAACATCTTGCATGCATTCTAGGTACGCACGTTCGACCAGAATGAAATTCTCCTGACGTCTCAAACTTACAAAATAGACAAGTATATAAATTTACGGCTCGTTTACGAAGAAAGTTCTCAAACCCGAAAATTGAGACGCTAGGGTAATGATCCGCCTCAAACCATCGCATATACAAAACTCGTACGAGGGCTTCTCTAGGTTCTTGTGCATTTGAATAGCTCTTAACTTCCTATTGGTTGCAAATACTAACGTCCCCTAGTACTCACGTAATCAATAGGTGTGCCTTGGTCGTTTAACGCAGTCGACCAAGGCGCAATTTTTTTGGGCCTCCGACACGTCAAAGCCCTTGCAAGCGGCGCCTTGAATAAGTAGCGCTGTGCCATGCGCTCGAGATCGATCATCTCTCAACAAACCAGCTCCACACAATGTGTGGCGCTCGTTGGCGCATGTTTCGAACAGTGAATTAGGCTCAGCCCATCTCCCTTACGAAACGCCAACCCTCGCCGCCCTGGCGAGGTTTTCTTTTGGACGCTCGCCAAGGACTTCAAAGGAATATGTCATGCCCCGAAATGAAACCTACGATATCAATCGCCTCACAAAGCGATTCCGAGACCGAAGCCTCCCTAAAGCAGAATGGACGCATCGCGCTCATTTTGCCGTCGCCCTCGGTTTACTTGCAGACGCGGAAGTAGATGCGTTCGCTGAAATGCCGCAAATGATCCGCGCCTATAATGAGGCCACCGGCGTCGCAAACACGGACACCGAAGGTTACCATGAAACGATCACGCTCGCGTCTTTGCGGGTCGCGAGCGCTTTCTTGAGAAACGCCTCATCGGAAACGCCGCTAGAGGACACGCTGGAGACACTCATGAGCAGCCGCTATGGTCGTTCAAATTGGCTCTTGGAGCATTGGTCTCGCGAGCGTTTGTTCTCGGTTGAAGCGCGGCGAACTTGGGAAGCCCCAGACCTCGCTGAGCTACCCTTCTAGAGCTCCCGGTTAGCCTTGGTCGCGATCAAGGCCAATCCAGTCTTTCGCGGGCAGATCGTAGATCATGTCCATAACTTCAAACTGGACGCCAACGGGCATCCGCGAGTTTGAATTCCAGAGCGCCACCACGCCGGATTGGCGCTCTGGATCAAACAGGATCATAGACCGGTAGCCATCGACGGCCCCGCGATGCCCGACAACGCGATATCCAGGCACGCCGTACTTATAAACGCGCCAGCCAAGCGCATAGCGCGCATCCCGCAAATGACCGCCATATCGACGGCTCATGCTGGATTGTTCACGCCGTGTGTAAATGCGCGGCGAATGCAGCTCTGTAAGCGTCGCCTCATCAAGTACATCTGGCTGTAATCCCATTTGAGCCTGCGCGAACCGCGCCAAGTCCAAGATTGAGCCGTTAACCCCGCCGGCCGCTGGCACGCGGTAATAAGAGCGCTTCAATGGACGACGCACCGGGCGCACATCGGCGCGGCGCTTGCGATAAGGCTCGGCCCAAGACAGCGAACTGGTGAGCGCTTCTAACCCGTAACTCGCGTCCCGCATGCCGAGCGGCTGGAAAAGGTCGAGTTGCACAACTTCCTCGAATGAAATTCCCCGTACTGCCGCCACAACTTCTGCAATCGCGTCAAAAGCAACATTTTGATAGGTGTGACATTCGCCAACCGGACAGGTTCGCTTCAAGCTACCTAGGCTCTTGCGAATTTCGGCTGGGTCGCGCCCGTCTTCGAGGCGCGTATCATAGGCGTTTGGGACGATGCCAATCTTGTGCGCCAGCAGGTCTTCTAACGTGCCGACCTTTTCTCCGCCCAAGGGAAGCCGCAGCGAGGTTTTAAACTTTGAGATTGTATCCGTGAGCGCGAGCTGTCCGTCTGACGCCATCTTCCCGACGGCCGTGGAGGCAACCCCTTTCGACAAAGAGGCCCAACGAAACACAGTGTCCGGCGTGACCGCATCTCCGCCCAATGCGGTGACGCCATAGCCTTCTGCAAAGGTGATCTCGCCATCTTCAATGACCGCGACAGCGAGCCCAACAATACCGGCATCATCGGCCAAACGCTTCAGCCGAGCGTCCAAAACATCATGATCAACCGGCGCGGCGTGTGCGCTGGCAACCATAAAACTCAAAAACAGGACGATAAGACTAAACGGGCGAAACACGACGGGTTAGCTCCTCAAAAAGCAATGGGCTTAGTTTGATTTGGAGCCTTCATCGCCTTCGGCAACCACGGTGTTTGTTCCAAAAATCTTACCGTTCAAAACCGGCATCGCCGCGCCATTCGGATCAACCGGCGGCTGAACTTCGCTGAATGACATGCGCAGGCGGAGCTCAGGCTCCAGATCGGTTGGCTCAAAACTCTTATACGCAGCTTCGACCAGATCTGTGACATGCTGATCGCGCGAGCGGGCTGTTGAGCCCCCAAACATGATCGCAACGACGCGACGGCCGCGGCGCTTCGCACTCGTCATGAGGTTGAACCCTGACGCACGGGTATAACCGGTCTTGATCCCGTCGACGCCTTCGACGGTTCCGATCAAACGGTTATGATTCTTGTAAGTGGCCCGGCCCCAAGAGAATTTCTTGTTTGAGAAGTAGCCGTAATAATCCGCGTGATCTTCGAGCAACCGCTCAGCCAGCACGGCCATGTCCCGCGCTGTAGACAGCTGCTGAGAGTTTGGCAGGCCAGACGCGTTCTTGAAGGTCGTGCTTTCCATGCCCATCGCATTGGCTTTAGCCGTCATCAGGGTGGCGAAGCGCGCTTCGGTCCCGCCGAGACGTTCGGCAACAACAACGGCAACATCATTCGCTGATTTCGTGATCAGTGCGTTGATCGCTTGTTTGGTTGTGATCGTCGATCCGGCCCGCAGGCGAAGCGAAGATGGCGGCTGGTTAGCAGCGGCGCGAGATACGGGCAGCTCTTCATGGAGGCGAACCTCCCCGGCTTTCATCGCATCAAACAGCATATATAAGGTCATCGCTTTGGTGAGCGACGCCGGATAGCGCGGCGCATCAGCGTGGCGCGCGTGAAGAACTTCATCGCGCTCTAAATCGACAACGATCGAAGCATATTTTTCAGCAGTGGCAGACGGCGTGAATCCAAGCGTAAAGATCGCAGCGGCGGCGAGACTTGATTTTGCAAAGAGCGCTGGGATTCGTGCACGCATTCGGGGGTCTCCAAAAATGGTTGCCCCGGACCACCCGAGGAAACCCTAAGATCAATTCATAAGGTTAGCTACTGGTAAATGCACATGGCATTTTTGTTAGGATTTGTGGGCCAAACGTTACCAAGTTGATAATATTGTGCGCTGCACAATATTTTGTTGCGTGCGCGAATTTTTCGGCTATATTCCGTTAGGTAAAACTCACAGGATTCGACCATGACGTCTGCAACTGCCTCCCCTTTTTCTTTCCCGTTTAGCGCGTTCAATGCCGACGCTTTTTCTGGCTTCTTCCCAGAAAGCGATTCAATGAGCGCGCTTGCACGCGGCGCGATGGAGGCTTCTACGGCCAGCACTCGCGCGTCCGTCAAAGGAATGCAGGACGCAGGCCAAACCATGATGACGCACTTCAAAGAGCAAATGACGCTTTCTGTCGAAACAGGAAAAAAGCTTGCGGAAGCAGGCTCCCTAGAAGATGCGATGACAATTCAAACGCGTTTCGTGAAGTCAGCATTCGAGAACAATCTCAAGGGCTTCAGCGAGTTATCTGAACTTTACGCTGACACGATGCGCGAGGCGTTCTCCCCAATCGCGAGGCAGGCGAAGAAAGCCGCAAAAACCGCGAAAGTGGCGTAGCAGGTCGCCCCTCCCAAATAGAAGTCGAGAAAACCAGGCTCAGCGGCCTGGTTTTTTGCTGTTCCCGCGCTGACAAACGACCAAAGTGCGGGCACAGTCTTGTCCATGACCGACTTCATCAATTTTAAAACGCTCAAACGCCCGCCAAAACCGAACACGTGTTTGGTCGCGCCGGATGATCACTGTCTTGCTGCAGAGCCAGATTTCGCGCCGCCCGAACTTGCGATGACCGGCCGAGGATTGCTGTCTAAATTCAGCGAGATCGTCGCGTCTGAACGCAGTTTCGGAAAGATCCAGACAGACGCTGAGGCATTACGGATCAAATTGGTCGCCACCACAGGTCTGATGCGGTTCAAGGATGATGTTGATATCGAGATCATCCCGCTCGATGAGGGGCGTGCGACGTTTGCAATCTACTCCCGCTCACGGGTCGGATATTCGGATCTTGGCGCCAATCGGAAACGCGTGGGAAAATTAATTGAGCGGGTGACCGCAAATTGATCAAATTCAGGCTTGATCCTTCAGCGACGCAGCGTCAGTCTACACAAACGAAAAGGAACACTTATCTTCTAGCTCATGTCTATCAGAATTGACCGCATAACACTCTCAGATCCTGAAGGTCCACAAGGCCCGAATGATCCTGGCAGAGATGATGATGGCGGCCTTGGGATTGCCACCAAGACCCGCGTTCGCACGAAAAAGCCGAGCATGTATCGTGTGTTGATTTTGAATGATGACTACACGCCAATGGAGTTTGTGGTTCTGATCTTAGAGCGGTTCTTCAACAAGAGCCGCGAACAAGCGACACGCATCATGTTGCATGTTCACCAAAAAGGGGTCGGCGTCTGCGGCGTCTACACCTACGAAGTGGCTGAAACGAAAGTCGCACAGGTCATGGACATGGCCCGCCGCAACGAGCATCCGCTTCAATGCACGATGGAAAAAGAGGACTAGGAGAAAAAACAACATGCCAAGCTTAACCCCTAGCCTAGAATCCGCACTCGAACGCGCCCTCACCGCCGCGGGTGAACGCCAACACGAATATGCAACGCTTGAGCACTTACTGCTCGCGCTGACCGAAGATGATGATGCGGTCGAAGTCATGAGCGCGTGTAAGGTCAACATCCCTGACCTGAAATCTGCGCTTGAGCAGTATATCGACGAAGACCTGTCCAGCTTGATCACGGACGAGCCTTCTGGCCGCGTTCAACCAACCGCCGCCTTCCAACGGGTCGTGCAGCGCGCTGTCTTACATGTTGAAAGCTCAGGCCGCGATGAAGTGTCGGGCGCAAACATTTTGATCTCAATCTTCTCAGAGCGGGAAAGCCACGCGACCTACTTCCTGCAAGAACAAGACATGACCCGCTACGATGCGGTGAACTATGTCAGTCACGGCGTCTCCAAAGTACCGGGACAAAACCGTCCTTCAACGCCGCGCGGCGCTGAAGCAGAAGAGACGCCGCCAAATGCCCCGCAAAGCGAGGCGCTAGATGCCTATTGCGTCAACCTGAACGAAAAGGCCAAGCAGGGTAAAATTGATCCGCTGATCGGTCGCCAGCTGGAGATTGAACGCTGCATCGAAGTTCTGTGTCGCCGCTCTAAGAATAACCCAATCCTGGTCGGTGACCCTGGCGTTGGGAAAACCGCCATTGCAGAGGGCCTCGCCCGCATGATCACCAATGGCGAAGTTCCGGAAATCTTGAACGATGCCATTATCTGGTCGCTCGACATGGGCGCCCTGCTCGCGGGAACGCGCTATCGCGGTGACTTCGAAGAGCGTTTGAAAGCGGTTATGAAAGAGATTGGCGAGCAGGAAAAAGGCATTCTCTTTATCGACGAGATCCACACCATTATTGGTGCGGGCGCGACCTCAGGTGGTGCCATGGATGCGTCTAACCTGCTTAAGCCGGCGCTGCAGAATGGCGAAGTGCGCTGCATGGGGTCCACGACTTTCAAAGAATACAAGCAGCACTTCGAAAAAGACCGCGCGCTATCGCGCCGGTTCCGCAAAGTAGATGTGGTTGAGCCGAATGTCGAAGACGCGGTGAAGATCCTGACCGGCCTCAAATCGACTTTCGAAGACTTCCATGGTCTTCGCTACACCAATGATGCCATCCGCTCAGCGGTAGAGCTGTCTGCCCGCTATATGACAGACCGCAAACTGCCGGACAAAGCCATCGACGTGATCGATGAAGCTGGCGCGACGCAGTGGCTGGTGCCTGCCAGCAAGCGCCGCAAAACAATCGGCGTCAAAGAGATTGAAGCTATCGTTGCTAAGATTGCGCGCATCCCCCCGAAACAAGTTTCGAAAGACGACGCGCAAGCGATCAAGTCACTCGAAACGGATCTCAAACGCGTGGTGTACGGCCAGGACGATGCGATCGACGCCCTGTCCTCTGCGATCAAACTGTCGCGTGCGGGTCTCCGGGAACCGAACAAGCCTATTGGCTCTTACCTGTTCACTGGTCCAACCGGCGTAGGTAAGACGGAAGTTACGCGTCAGCTGGCGTCGATCCTTGGGGTCGAGCTGCACCGGTTCGACATGTCCGAATATATGGAACGTCACTCGATCTCTCGTCTGATCGGGGCGCCTCCCGGCTATGTTGGCTATGATGAAGGTGGTCTCCTGACCGATGCCGTCATGCAGCATCCACATTCTGTGGTCCTGCTCGACGAGATCGAGAAAGCCCATCCAGATTTGTTCAATGTGCTTCTGCAAGTGATGGACAATGGCACCCTGACCGATGCGAATGGCCGCAAAGTCGACTTCCGCAATGTCATCCTGGTCATGACCACCAACGCGGGCGCCTCTGATGCAGCGAAGAACTCCATCGGGTTCGGACGAGGCCGGAAAGACGACGAACAGGAAGAAGCGCTGAAACGCCTCTTTACGCCAGAATTCCGCAACCGTTTGGACGCGGTCATCACATTTGGTGGACTCACACCAGAGATCATCGAACGCGTGGTCGAGAAGTTCGTTCTGCAGCTCGAAATTCAGCTGGCGGATCGCAATGTCACAATCGAATTGGCAGCGGGCGCGCGCGATTGGCTCGCCAAGCGCGGCTTCGATGCAGAGTTTGGCGCCCGTCCGCTGGCGCGCGTCATCTCAGAGCATGTGAAGAAGCCAATGGCCGAGGAATTGCTATTCGGCAAACTCGCCAAAGGCGGCACTGTGAAGATTGGCCACGACAAGAAGAAGGACGAACTGACCTTCAAATATGTCGAGGACAAGCCTGCCAAGCGTAAGCCAAAGACCCCGGGCAAAGGTAAGCCTGAAAAGGTCTAAATCCGGCGTTACCGCTCGAAAACCTAAAGCTCAATCACACCAATGCTCTGCAATCCAGGGCGTTGGTTTGGTGTGCTTGTAGGCCTTCTTGTACCAAGGCGCAGGCCATGTTCCGTCGCGGGCTTGATCCTGATCAGGTCGACCAGTGAAGGCCACGATCTTCGTCTCCTCCGGTAGAGGCGGCGTTTGCACCCAATTCATTGGAAACTTCGGCAAGAGAGAGTGTTTGAAACTCACACACCAGTCTGCTGGCCAATAGAACATTGGATCGATCATCGCAGAAACGAATTGCTGCTCAACGCGATAGAGCGCATGAATAGCGTCGCGATCGCGCTGATATCGCTCGTAGATCTCCGTATGCGTGCCGGCGCGCCAACGATAGACGGAGGTATTGCCAATCCCCTGCCCGAGCTGTGTCCAGTTTTCAGCCACACACATGTCTCCCGGGCGATAATTCCAAATCGGATCCAGGTTCCCGGTGACGACGAGATCAATATCCAGGAATAAGATATCCCCTTCCAACCCTCCCAATCCCGGCTGCCACAGAGACAGTTTGCGCCATGGGGTCCATTTTAATTGATCCGGCAAATCAATATCGGGTAAGGGTTGCGCTTCCACGCCCTCAATCAAGGTGCTGGCATCATCCGTGAAGCAGACAAAGCGTAGGTCGCCACTCACATTCCGGCGGACAGCTTTATAAAGACGATTCACAAACTTTGTGGGGTAGCGGCGCCCCCACTTCATACAAACAACGGTTTTGAGCATCACATGCCATCTCTTTGTCCGCGCGCAGACGGCAAAGCTCGCGTGCGCGGTACGATTGATCGGATATGAATGGCTCTTGTGAGGATCCGGCCATGCCGGATTGCTTTCGCTTATGGGCGATTTCGCCTCTCTCTTTTTCAGATCGCCAGATTTCGCGGAGCGCGTCAATAGCGCTGTGTTGGGGTTATCAAGGTCGCAATCCGCCATGTTCCACACCCTATCGACAAGGCATGCAAGGACATGACGGAGGCCAGATGGGCTAAACGATCAAAGCCGACTCAGGGGCCACAATCAGGTGTGGGACTCCGTCGCTCGTCTTTGACCAGGAAATACCTTCCGGCGAGACGAGTGCTTTGACACGCTGGCGATGGGCCGAGAAGCTTTCCCAATCGACGACATCAACCGGTTCATCAAAGTGGATGGTCACCTCATAGCCAGAGCCGGCTTGAAGTTCCCGCACCCCATGAATGCGGCCAGTGAAGTGACGCTTAAGATATTGCCCGCTAACGCGCTCTCCGACTTGCCAGTTCGTATCTGGCGCATTCGAGAGGCGGGCCGATGCGGTGTTCCAGTCTCGGAACCCCATATCTTTGGCGACGATTTCAAGCGCGGCCGCCAAACTCATCGTGGCGCCGCTTTCGGCTTTCAATTGGCGTGCGCGGGCTTTGGCCTGCACGCGTGTGTAAATATGCGAGGTCATCGCAAGATCCTTTCACAAGTCCTTTTGGTCTAGCAAAGGGCGGGGCTCGCATTGCCGCCAGACCAGGTGTGAAAAGGTCTGCGTTAGGTCCAGCTATGCTGGGAGGTCTTCACCAAGGACAAACATGTCCCGCGAGCAGCAGGCGCCTCAACCGAGACGGGCGTGTGCCCGAAACTCGGCGCAGCGTCAAACGTTTTTTGGGAGCGCAGACGGGTTAAGCCTTCTCCGGCGCATCCTCCATGATCTCCATCATGCGGTCATGGAGCTCAGCTTCCCAGGACTCAGCACGCTCGCGAACCCGTTCGACATAGGCTTCGTTTTCGTGCCCTGGAATGTTGATGTCGAACACATCCGCGACCTCAATCATGGACTTCTGATCCATCTCGTGGAACGCCTCTTTCATCTCCTCGGCTGACGCGCGCGGGGCGCCGAGCGCTTCGAAAGCAGACCGTCCAATTCGAAGTGAACTGTCATAGGTTTCACGAATAATATCGCGGCAACCGTGCGCCCAAAGCTCATAGGTATGGTGCCGATCTACCGCGCGAGCAATCACGTGTAGGTTCGGATAATTCCGCGTTGCATAGGAGACCAGCTCGGTGATTTGATGTTTGTCATCAATCGTCACGATCAAAAGCTTGGCTTTCTCAATCCCCGCTGCGTGCAAGAGGTCCGGCCGTGTCGCATCGCCGAAATAGGTGTGACTGACGCCGAACTTGCGCAGGATATCGAGCTGTTTCGCGCTGAAATCGATCACAGTGGAGGGATAGCCGGCGGTCCGCAGCATGCGGTCAACAATACCGCCCATGCGGCCTCGGCCCGCGATGATGATCCCGTTCTCTTCGTCAATCGTGTCAGCTTCTTGCTGCTGTCCCCGGGCATACAGACCCGCCACGATTTGATCGTAGAGAATGAACAGCAATGGCGTGACCAGCATGGACAGCGCCACCACCAATAAGAGCAGATCAGCGACGCCGCTTGGCAAGATGGCGTTCGTTGTCGTGAAGGCGAGTAGCACGAAGCCAAACTCACCGGCCTGCGCCATGCCGAGCGTGAACAACCAACGCTGCGCGCCGCGAATCTTGAACAGGGTTCCAAGCAGGAACAGGACGGTCGCCTTGAGCAGGATCAGCCCCATTGTCATGCTGACCACAACGCCGAAATTCTCCGATAAAAGATTGAAGTCGATCCCTGCCCCGACCGTGATGAAGAACAATCCGAGCAGTAGACCGCGGAACGGGTCGATGTCCGCTTCCAGCTCATGCTTATACTCAGAATTGGCCAGCACGACGCCAGCTAGGAAGGTTCCAAGCGCGGGTGAAAGCCCGACGAGCGTCATCAGCAATGCGATGCCGATCACCATCAAAAGTGCGGCTGCGGTGAAGAGTTCGCGGAGCTTCGCCCAAGCGACAAATCTGAAGATCGGACGGGTCAAATAGTTCCCACCCAAGATGATCGACGCGATTGCGCCCAGGGTGACGAGCATGGTTTGCCAGCCATTGAGCCCCTCAACGAGGCTGAAACTGTGGCCGTGATCATCGCCACCGCCCGCCGTCAAATTGGCCACTTCCGGGAAGGCAAGCAACGGAATGATGGCGAGCATTGGGATGAAGGCGATGTCTTGAAACAACAGCACGGAGAAGCTCGCCTGGCCGCCATCGCTCTTCATCAATCCCTTTTCATTGAGGGTTTGCAGAACGATCGCGGTGGAGGAAAGCGACAGGATCATCCCAATAATTAGGGCTGTGTTCCAGGACTGACCGAACGCCATAGCGACAGACATCACTAGAATCATCGTCATCAGAACCTGGCCGCCGCCAAGCCCCAAGAGCCGGGCGCGCATTTGCCAAAGGATCTTTGGCTCAAGCTCCATCCCGACCAAAAAGAGCATCATCACAACCCCGAATTCGGCGAAATGCTGAAGCGATACGACATCGACTCCGAGCACGCCCAAGATGGGTGCAATCGCAATCCCGGCGATCAAATATCCCAATACGGACCCCAGCTTCAGGCGCGTTGCAATCGGAACGGCAACAATCCCCGCAACCAAGAGGATGAAGGCAAGCATCAGAAAATCGGACATGGAATGTACTCCGCAGAGAAGGTTTCGCCCGATATAACCGGATTTCATGCGAATGCGACCACATAGAAGTTATTCCATATTTGTGCCGTGATCAGATGCTTGTTCTTGCCTCATCTTTTGATTTAGATGGCGCCGCGTGTGTGGATTGAGGTGGACGTATGTTTAAGTGGTTTGTCGGAGCATTCGTAGTCATCGCCGCCGCTGCGGTTGCAGCATGGTGGTGGTTTAACCGTCCCCTCGTCCTTCGCCACCCAGACTTTGGAACAGACTGTACCACGCTGGTGACAGAGGCAGATCTCAACCAAAAAGTTGATTGCGTTCGTGTTTGGTATGGCACCAATCGAGAGCTCGTCCTGACAAATTCTAACGATTCAAACACCGACGTGATTGGCGGACTTGGAAGAAGCGCCGATGAGCTTCATCTGGGCCGCGCCGATGTTTGGCTGCCAAAGCTCGTCGATGAGGGCGGTAGCCGAGCCCTAGGCGAAACCCCTCATGTCAAAGGCGCCGCGCCAAGTGATACTGACAAACTCGCTGAATTTGTATTTCTCACCCGGATCACCAAGAACGGACGAGAGACGTTCACATCCACGCTGCAGAACGCGATCTATGAAGATGATATGGATTCCATCCTGCTCTTCGTGCACGGGTTCAATGTGAAGTTTGATGACGCCCTTGTTCGGGCCGCGCAATTGTCGAACGACTTGTCTCGAAATCCAGAGTTCAGCGTCGGTGCCCCAGTCCTGTACAGCTGGCCATCGGCGGGCGCGCTTTCCCTCGAAGACTATCGCGGTGACCGCGAGCGCTCCCTCGATGCAGCGCCTCACCTCGAAGCCTTTTTGGACATCCTAACGGAAGACATTGATGTTCGCCGGATAAATATTATCGCCCACTCGATGGGCAATCGCGTGCTAACGAAAGCGCTCGAAGACTATGCCCGCGACTATCTTGAGAGGCATGATCGCGGCGATGATCTTGAGTTTCGGATCCTGCTTGTCGCGGCGGACGTAGAGCGCGATATCTTCGCCGCCGCGAATGGCGTCTTCGACAATCTCGATGCCAATGTCACGATCTATACCTCCGACACGGATCGCGCTTTGCACATTTCCGGCCTCGTCAATCAAGCCAAGCGCCTCGGCGATACCGATACCAACAAGCCCTATATCCGCGCGGCGCAGAACTATCAGACGATCGACGCGACAGCTGTGACCACGCAGCTGTTCGGCATTGGTCACAATTACTATTCCGACAATCCGACCATTCTCTGGGATATGATGTGCACGATTGGAGAAACGGACCCGCAGGACCGGGCTCTAGAAGTCGCTCGCTTCGGTGATTTGCCGGACGGCGAGCAATATTACCGCGTGAACACGAATCTCTCTCCAAATGAGCAGGCCTGTAAGCTGCGCCGGACCGCCTACCCAACCACCGCACCTGTTATCGAGGTAAAAGAACCCGGCTCGCGGTCGCTGACGCCAGAGCCTGCGAAGCCTGAACCAATTGTCGTCCCGCAATCCTTGCCGTTCATGGATTTCTTCTATGTCGAAGACTATGACGACTTAGACCTGTCACCCTATTCACGTGTATTGGAACGCACGCTTGAGGGAGACGCAGAGATTACCGCGATCACAATCCGCGCCTTCACAGACACTGTTGGAACGGATGAAGAGAACCTCGCCCGCACCCAGCGCTACGCAGATGTTGTCAAAGCTTGGTTTGTTGAACGAGGGGTCGATGCCGACCTGATCACAGCGATCGGTCTCGGTGAAAGCCAGCTCAATATGGAAACCGGCGAGGAAGTAGAGCAACCTCTCAACCGGTTCGTCGAAATCGAAGTTCAGAGCGCGAACTAGGCCCTATTTCTTATCAGCCACCACGCGAAACCCAAGGGACCTGTCTCTCACGCTTTGCTGATATCGGGCTCTGTTGGCAGGCCGGTGCTCGCTGGCATCGAGCCGGAAGGAGCCACCCTTCACGACCCGGCGACCGCAATCGCCGCTTGAGACCGCGCTACCATCGGTCGGCGCCCCCGCATGCGTATTCACGTAGCAATCTGCGACCCACTCCCGAACGTTTCCGAGCATTCCCGAAACGCTAAATCCGTTCGCCGGAAGCGCAGAAACTGCGCGAGGCTCTCCCTGAGCCACGCCGGGGCCAGGATATGTATTACCCCACCAAAATAAGGTCTCAGTTCCGGCGCGCGCCGCATATTCCCATTCTGCCTCACTCGGAAGCCTGAACGTATGCTCGCTTTTTTCGCTGAGCCACTGGGCATAGCTCGAAGCATCGCTCCAACTGACCCCGGTGACGGGGTGTCCGTCTTCACCACTGCCCTGTGCTGGGCGACACGCGCCGTCCTCGACACAGACTTGCCATTCTGCGCGGCTGATTTCCGTTTTTCCGATCCAAAACGAGGCGAGCGACACTTCGACCTGCGGCCCCTCGTTTCCAGAGCGTCCGCGTTCATCATCCAATGAGCCAAGCAGCGAAGTGCCGCCCGCCATCAAAACCATTTCAGGGCAAACGTCACAATTAGGCGCGGAATCTTTCGACACTTGCGCGGTCTCGGTCGTACTGAGAACGCCGTCGTCGTTCATCACCTGCAGCCCATACCAGGCGCCGCCGCCAACGACGATTAATCCGCCGAGCAGGATCGGAACGAGGCCATATGACTTTTTCTTCGCCGAAGGCTTTGTTCCCTCCGCTTTCGGTGGTGCTGCAGCTACCGGCGGTTTGGGTTTGGGTTGCTTCGCCGGCTTCGCTGCCGGAGCCACCGGGACGGCTTCGGTTCCACTGCCCGCCCTCGCTTTTTCGAGAGACCTTAGAACATCCGCCACGAATTCTGTCCAACGTGGCTCGCCTCGGTCGCCAGACCAGCCGATCAGATCGGCGGTTTGAATCAGCTCAAACATGATGGGGCGTTCAGCGTCTTCGATCATGACTGGCACGAGTTCGCACTTACGCTGTCCGAGCGTCGCCTCCGCCCTCACCCACTTTGATTGCACGGAGGTCTCCGACCACAAAACGATGACCACTTGCGCATCGCGCAGCATCGTTTCGGTCACCTCGTCATAGGTCTGTCCGGCCCGAAGAATTTTGTCCCACCAGACGGAAAAGCCCTCAGCTTCCAAAGCTTCAGCCATAGTTTGTGCCACCGGCCGATCGGCCCGGCTGTACGATAGAAAGATGTCCGCCATTGTCCCCGGCTGCTCCCAATCAACTTGGTTAATGCGTCCACACACCTCAGACCTCGCACATAAAACCGCCGAGCAAAAGCAGAATATTCCTCGTTGGACGTTCATCGCATCAATGAAAACTCATTATCTTTCAGAAGATAAGCCCGATAACTTCTTGCATCGCGGCGAGCTTGCGTGTTTTCTCTCGCGACAGGAGTTGGGGATCAACGGGCATGACGTTTCGGTTCAATGATGAGCTATTGCTGTCAGAAGCAGATCGTGAGCTCGCCCAAAAAACCTTCCCAAAAGTCTTCTTTGCATTGGACAATCCGGAACTGCGCGCGGAGTTTGAACGCGTCGATGGCCAAGCCGTAAAAGCCAAGAACACGTCTCGCAGGATAGGCTTCGCCGCTCTGGTATTCGCGACAGTATCGCTCCTGACATTCCCGATCGAACCGCTCGTGAAAGGAATTTGGCAGAACGCAGACGAATACCAAACGGCTTTCCGCTATCTCACAATTCTCGGCGCTTTTATCGGATTCTTGGCACTCTTTTTCGGGAACCTTGGCTTGGGGTTTGGGAAGTTCAAACGCAACTGGCTTCAACAGCGTTTAATCACCGAACGCCTCCGCCAATGGCATGCGCAATATCTCATTTCTCACGCGGTTGAGATTGCGAAAGTGATGAATACTGGAGACGGCGAGAGCGAGTTCTTGAGCAATCGATCTGTGGCATTCCAACGTTTCAAACGAAGCTTTATCGATCAGATTGGCAGCGAGTATGCAAAATATACGATTTCGGCTGCCGCCTCTTTTTCCGGACAAAGTGTAGCCGATCCGAGCGCTCAAAACGCATTTTGGATCGAAGAAGCTTGGGCAAAGGACGCAGCCTCAAAAGCCGACAAGTCGCTGCAAGACAGTCTCGATGAACTTTATCGCGCCTTTGAGGAAACGCGCCTGCGCGGGCAAATTCAATATACAAATTACGTGCTGTCAGCGGACGGCAAATTCCTATCCTCGCCGCCAAAGCAGATCCATATTTTGGGCAATCTCAGCTATGTCCTCGTTATTCTCGCCTTCCTGGCAAACTTCGCAGCCTTGATCAGCGCGATTTGGACCAAGCCGTTGGAAGGTTGGCCCGGCGTCTTGAGCTCCTTGGCGATTGCCTTCGCGATCATTGCGGTCGGCGTTCGTGCAACCTTGGAAGGCTTGCGCCCGGAGCGCGAAATCCGCCGCATGCAATTCTATGCGAGCGCACTCAATCACGCTCAGAACAGCTTCGACACTGCGCGTTCACATGGCAAACGGATTGAGGCGATGAGCATGCTTGAGCGTGCGTCTTACGACGAAATGGTCGAGTTCATTAGTTCCAACGAACAAGCTCGGTTTGTTCTCTAACCCACACCGCAAGTTGTTGCGACATCGTCGTCCGCGGTGAGGAAGTCAGCCACTTTGTACGGCTCGTCTGTTGCTAGAAGCGTCAAGCCACCGTCGACAAGGTCTTGGAATTCGCTGAGATCACCGTCGGCGATGTATTGATCATCGAGGCGCTCGCCGGGCCGTCCGAGCGTGCCAAAAGCCGCCTCGACACCACGCCGCCCCAAAGCCGCGAAAGCCCGTGGATTTGGATTTTGGATTCCCATCCAAGCGACGACATGATCGAAGTTCACACCCGCCGCTTCGAGCTCTTCTTGATGCTCACGGCTATTGACGCTCGCGGTCATCATCAGGTCCGGCGCCAGGTTGGCAACTTCAATCGCTTGTTGATCATTATAGGTGATCAGGACGACATTATCCTCGGCCCCTGCGGCCCGCACCATGCTGATAATATTTCGGAAGCTGGTGGTCGGCTTCTTGTCCAGCTCCACGAGCGCACCGGATTGTTTCGCCCATAAGAGAACATCGGACAGAGCGGGTGGTGTGAAGCTGGTAATCGCACCGCTATTGTCTTTCAGGTTGAGGGTCTGGATCGTTTCCCAGTCCGTATCCGCGACAGCGCCTTCCCCTGTCGTTGTGCGCCCAAGAGAGCGGTCATGCATTAAAAAGAGCACGCCGTCGCGGCTTTCAGCCACGTCGATTTCGTGGATGAGCATCCCCTGGCTCGTCGCATACTCCATCGTCTCAATCGCGTTTTCCGGATAACCGGGCGCGGGACCCGCCCGGTGCGACGCGATCAGAACGCCGCCGCTTTCACGAACGCAATCGAAAAAGGCGGGGAGTGGCCCAAGCGAAAGGCCCGCTTCGGTCTCAGTCGGTTCAGAAATCTGATCGGCCGCCTCCGCAGGCTCGCTGCTTGCGGGCGGGTTGAATTCACCTGCTTCGGGCTGGCAGGCAGTCAGTAGTGCTGCAGCGGCTGCGACGGATGGGAGGAGAGTTTTCATCAATAAGCACTTTCGATTCTTGCCGATTTCTGCCCGGCAACCTACAACACTTCTCAGGCCCTGTAAGGGGCGAAAAGACTACAGTTTTATGGAGGAACCCGATGCAAGGCATCATGCAAGACTGGCAGCTGACCAGTAATAAAATTCTTGAGCACGCCAAACGGATCAATCCGACGCGCGAAATCATCACGCGCCGCGTCGGGGGGCACATCGTCCGCACCTCCTATGGCGAGCTGTTCGACATGTCGAAACAAGTCTCTGGCGCCCTGATAGAAGCCGGGATTTCCCTCGGCGACCGGGTTGCGACCTTGGGCTGGAACTCAGCCCGTCACATGGCGGCCTGGTACGGGACAATGGGTATCGGCGCGGTTCTACACACCATCAACCCGCGTCTGCACCCAGAGCAAATCGCCTGGATCGCCAATCATGCCGAAGACAAAGTCCTGATCTTTGACACGACCTTCCTGCCGATCGTTGAGGCAGTCAAAGACCACCTACAGACCGTAAAGACTTTTGTGATCTTCGCTGGCGCAGACGATATGCCGGAGAACACGCTTGGCGCGATTGCGTTCGACGAATGGATCTCCGGTAAGCCGATGACCGCCAGCTGGGGCGACTTCCCGGAAGAAACCGCATGTGGGCTTTGCTACACATCCGGCACAACTGGAAACCCAAAAGGCGTTCTATATTCGCACCGTTCAAACGTGCTGCACACGCTGATTACCATGTCGAAAGACGCGATGGGCATGGGCGCAGACGATGTTGTTCTGCCTGTGGTGCCAATGTTCCACGCGAACGCATGGGGCCTCGCCTTCGCTTGCCCAGCCACTGGCGCCAACATGGTCATGCCGGGTGCACAAATGGACGGCGCCAGCATTTATGAACTGCTCGATACCGAGAAAGTGACAATCACGGCCGCGGTTCCAACCGTTTGGCTTGGCCTGCTCACCTATCTTCGTGAGAACAATCTGAAGCTCCCGCACTTGCGCAAAGTGTTGATCGGCGGTTCGGCGATCCCAGACGCGATCCTTCGCGCGTTTGAGACAGAGTACGAAGTCGACGTGATCCATGCTTGGGGCATGACAGAAACCAGCCCGCTCGGAACGCTTGGTTCGCTGCCGCCGCACCTGATGGATGCAGATATCGACACCCGCATGGGCCAGAAGCTCAAGCAAGGCCGTCCGCCATTCGGGGTTGAGCTCAAAATCGTGGATGACGAGAACAAGGACCTACCGTGGGATGGCGAAACTGCTGGCCGTCTGGTCGTTCGCGGCCCTGCAATTGCCGGCGGCTATTTCAAAGGCGATGGCGGCAACGTCCTCGACGAGAATGGCTTCTTCGATACCGGCGATGTCGCGAACATCGACCAGTACGGCACGATGCAGATCACCGATCGCGCCAAAGACGTGATCAAATCTGGCGGTGAGTGGATCAGCTCAATCGATATTGAAAACATCGCGGTTGGCCACCCAAAGGTCGCCAATGCTGCTGCGATTGGCATCTATCACCCGAAATGGGACGAGCGTCCGCTCTTGATCATTCAGTCAGCCCCTGGCGAAGAGCCGTCCAAAGAGGAAGTCCTGGCGCAGCTTGAGGGTAAAATCGCGAAATGGTGGACACCAGATGATGTCCAGTTCATCGACGAAATTCCACTCGGCGCAACCGGCAAAATCAACAAGCTTAAACTGCGTGAGATCTTCAAAGACTACACGCTGCCAACGGCCTAATCGGCCTTATCCGGTTCACCGGTTTTCAATGAGATCCCTTCCTTCACCAGTTCAACTTGGTGCGGGTATGGGATCTCAATTTGAGCCTGATCAAAGGCTTGCTTCACTGATTTCGTAATATCTGCGCGAACCTGCACAAACTCGCGAGCGGGCACCCAAGCACGCAGTCGCAGCGAGATGGACCAATCTCCAAGTTGATCGACGCCTGCCCAGGTCTCTGACTTCATCAAGACCCGGTCATGCGCGTTGACCAGATCCGACAAGATCTCCAAAGCGCGATCCAAATCCGTATCGTAATGGACATCGAAATAGAGATTCAGGCGCCGGCGCCCGAACTTTGTGTGGTTCACGATCGCGTCGCCCCAGACTTTATCATTCGTCAGCAGAACCACTTTATTGTCGACTTGCTTAATCGCTGTGTTGAACGGCGTGATGTCGAACACTTCCCCTTCGCGCGCGCCAATTTCGACCCAATCGCCGATCTTGAACGGACGGAAAGCAGCGATCATTACGCCTGCCGCAACGGACTTCAGCGTATCCTGCAACGCCAATGCGATCGCTAATCCAGCTGCACCAACAATGGCGATCAAAGACCCTGGAGCGAAGCCGAACTGCATCATCGCCGTCAAAATCGCGATGCCTAAAATGACATATCGAATGATAGAGGCGGAGAAATTGATCAGCGTATCATCGACCCGGTGGCGCGCATTCGCGCGTTCACCATAGGCCCGCAGCGATTTGTTCAGCCAGGTCGCCAGAAGGACAGCGCCGCCGATAATTATCAGCCCCGCGACCGCTTTCGGCCAGAAATCTACGAGCGTTTCGCCAAAGTTAAAGCCGATGAGTTCCGCGCCGCCCGTGAAGACAGCTAAGAACACAAGCAGCTGAGCGACTGGGGCGGCGAGGTCCCAACTCGATCCGGTAAACTGATCAGGATCATGATAGGTTCGTCGTCCAAAGGCGCGAACAGCGCTCTTAAAGATCGCGCCTGAAAAATAAGCGACGATCAACAGTGCCAAGAACACCAAGCCAATCCAGACTTGCGGCGCGATTTGCGCCAAAGCGGGTGGCCAAGTGGACAGATCGAATGGCGGGATCAGAAACGAAGTCATGAGAGTAAATCCCACATTCAGGCGTCGCTCGTAAAGCGACAAGTTGTGCTTGTTCTTGCGCTCAGTTCACAGCTGCGCCAGAAGTCTGCGCAAAGACTTAGGGAGATCCGACATGCAGACAATCGCTTTTATCGGCCTTGGCAATATGGGCGGCGGCATGGCGGCCAACCAGGTCAAAGCCGGGCGCACCGTGCGGGCCTTTGACTTGTCGGACCGCGCGCTTGCCAAGGCGTCTGATGCTGGATGCATGGCCTGCAGTTCCGCCGCAGAAGCCGTGAAAGGCGCGGACGCCGTGATCACGATGCTGCCGGCCGGAAAGCATGTGCTTAGCCTCTATGAGCAGGACATCCTTCCCATGGCGACGTCGGGCGCGCTCCTCGTCGATTGCTCGACCATTGATGTCGATAGCGCCCGTAAAGCGGCAGCTCTTGCCAAGGCTGCTGGAAAAGAGTTTCGGACCGCCGACGCGCCTGTCTCCGGGGGCACCGCGGCCGCAGATGGAGGCACATTGGCTTTCATGGTCGGATGTGACGACTCAGATTTCACTGATGTGGAGATCGCGCTCAACCCGATGAGCCGTGTGACCATTCATGCAGGCGATAGCGGCGCGGGCCAAGCGGCGAAAATCTGCAATAACATGCTGCTTGGGATCTCAATGATCGGCACGTGTGAGGCTTTCGCACTAGCCGACCGGTTGGGCCTCTCGGCCGAACGGTTCTTTGAAATTTCCAGTCAAAGCTCTGGGCAAAACTGGTCGATGACCTCTTACTGCCCCGTCGAAGGCGTTGGGCCTGCTTCCCCGGCCGATCGAAACTTCGAAGGCGGCTTCGCCACTGACATGATGCTGAAAGACTTGCGCCTCGCTAAAGAAGCCGCAATGACGAGCGGCGCGGTGACGCCAATGGGCGGCCATGCTGAAGCGCTTTATGCAATGCTGTCTGAGCAAGGCCTCGGCCATAAGGACTTTTCCAGCATTATCGAACTGCTCTCAAAAGGCACCGTGAAGTAAAACGTTCACGCCCCATAAACCTAAAATCGGCAAGCTCTCAGAGTTAATGTTGTCTGCCTTAAACCAGACGTAATTTTACTTGAGACAGCTTGCCAATGACGCTTTTCCTGAGCCTTGCTTTTCCTTTGATCACCGGTAGCGGGCCGATGGATGAGGCGCTGCGCGCCACAGAGGCGCCAGACACGCTGCGGGCTGCGTTCACGGTCGAAATGACCAGTGCAAAAGCCAGTCGAACCTACGCCTACGATCCGAGAGAACCGCAAGGCCAACGTTGGCAGTTAATCTTGGCGTCTGGTGAAGACGGCGACCTAGATCAAGCTGGTGCCGCTTGGGGCGCGGAAGTCGCGCCGGACGGGCGATTATTTCCCGACGATTTGCGGGCAAGCCTCGGCGAAACCGTCTATGTCGACGATTTTGGTCCCGCCTGGCGCTTGAAATTTCAACACGCGCCGTCCGCCAATGATAGCGCTCTTGATGTTTGGGCGACGCAGCGCCTGCAGGCTGAGGCCTGGCTTGAGCCGACAGATGGCAGCTTCCTGCGCATCGACTATAATCTACCCCGCCCTGTTCGCGGCCCAAAAGGCGGCCGCCTCACGAAGTTCAAGCAGTCCTATTTGCTCGAGACCGAGCCCGAATGGGGCCTCACCTACATCTCGCAATTTGCCCTGAATTTCGAAGCAAAAGCACCGTTCCGCACGATCCGCCAAAACTATCGCGCAGTGATTACGGAAGCGACCTTCTTTTTCGCCAGTCCTGCCCTGGAACAGGAATTCGTCTCGGCACATTTGACGACCCATCGACCCTACTGAATTTCGGCGCATATCAGTGGTTGCAGCATGGCCGAGCGCAGTGTAATGAGCGCGCTTCTAATGGTTCGGTAGCTCAGCTGGTTAGAGCGCACGACTCATAATCGTGAGGTCGGGAGTTCAAGTCTCCCCCGAACCACCATTTACCCCCTTGATTTTCAATATTTTTTATCTCGGCAAGCATCAACTCCGATATTGAACTGTAACGCAATTGTAACGCAACCTCCGTGAGGAATGCATCGATCGCTGCTGTCGATTTGAAAAGGTAGGATGGATCAAACGGTGCGTAGATCTCGGTCGTGCTCACGTCCGGCGATTTGTGACCAAGTTGAGCGGCGACTTCCCATGCCGGAACGCTGCTTTTCCTGAGCCACCGAGCCATTGTGTGTCGAAGCCCATAAGGTTGAACGGCATCATCTAACTCAATCGTCTTCCGCAAAGTGCGCCACGCAGTTCGAATGCTCTTTACTGGCCCACCTTTGAACTCGATCACGTGACCGGTCTGGGACAATTCATGCTGCTTAAGAAGCCAGGGTTTCAACGTTTGGGGGATCTTTACTTGAGGCCGAAACTTGAGCGTTTGTTCTCGCCCCTTTGGATTCAGATCGATCAGTTCGTTACGAAAGTCGACTTGGCTGAATTTCAGATCCAAGATCGCCCGGTTTCTCGCGGTCGCGGAAAGCATCAAGACGATGAATGCTTTCAGGTGATACTCCGCATTGTCGATCAGAGTCGCTACTTCTTCGACCTCCATGGGTCGACCCTTCGGCGGAGGCCTAGGCACTCTCACCAACTCAATGTACGGAACAGAAGTGATCTCTCCCCGCTTCCAAGCCCAGTTCAGCGCAGCTTTGCCGATCGTAAGGATTTGTCGAATGCTGTTTTTGCTCAGCCCCAGTTCTTGCTCGAGATAAGTTCGAAACCCTTGTTGGCGGGCGGGGGCACATGCCTCCTTGACCGTAGCTGTCTTATGAAAGTCTAACCAATATCTCAAATACCTTTGAACATTGTCATAGCTGCGAAGTTTGGATCCGTACTGTTCGTAGTAGCGAGCAAATAGTTCAGCCAGTGTGGCGTCCTCGGGTTGCTCTTCAGTTTTGGTGTGAAAAAGCACAAACCAATCGGTTAATGCTTGCTTGGCCTCGTCAAAATCCGATGTGCCGAGGCTAATGCGGCGTGTTTGTCGAGCTTCGCTGTCAAACCATGTTCGGTACCACGCTTCACTCTTGGGGCGCTTTGAAAGCCAGAACTCTCCGATTTGGAACGGTTTGTCAGAGTTATATCTGGGCATGGTGCGCTCTCCACTGCGTTGAGCAGGCATTGAATCAACTGAAATCCAAAAAAGCAAATCTTTCTGGGCGAAACGCGGACAAACTCAATTTCACCGCTAGATCGGAGCCTCCTGAGAGAAACAATAGAGAGATCCAGAGCCTTCGCCGCCTCCTTCTCGGAATACTTGCCATACAGGTCCAGCCCTTGAGCCTCTGCCATTCGGTGATGAAACTTCGTTAGCTCCGGGGGCTCCAACATCGATGTTACTCCGCAGCCACTGGGTGTTGGTCGATCTGCAGAAAATCGTCTTCTTTAAACACTGCATCTGCGAGCGCTTCACCAAGCAGCTTTCGTCCGGAGTTTAGCCTGTCCGCAACGTGAGCTCTAAATCCTTCGACCGCCGAGGACGCCCGCGCTTTAGCTGCCCGTTTTTGGTCCCCGGTCATAGGCGGCGCAAATGCGTGTTGATACCAGACTTGCATATCTACCATCTCGATGACGGCATTTTGCTCGCGCTCAATTCGAGCCAAACTCCGGATTATCTCATCCTGTCGCTTGATGAGGGCCGCATCTCGTTCGTGTTGGATAGATATCGAAAAGTAAGCGTTCAGCGCATCTTCGATAACGGACGATTGCGTCATGCCTTGCTTCTTTGACAGCGCAACGACTTTGGCATGCACGTGGGACGGCACATATGCGACTAAGCGGGGTTTCATCAGCTTCGCCCAACCAGTTCTATGAAATACTCTACTCTCATAGGACTAAGTCTGCCGATTAAGACATCGCCTCGTCAAGGCTGAAAATCGTGAACGATCGTGAACTTTAGTGAACTTTTACAAGCACTTGCTGCCCGTTGCGGTGACTTGCCGGATTTTACCGCCATTTGCAATCCGCGCAATGTGAAAGAGTCGCTCCAACGGCGCCTAAGCATGCGACAATCACCGTTTCTTTGAAACGAACGCGAATTTCGAAATCGGATTTCGTGTCTTAGGAGAGAGTTTTCCGGACACTTGAATACGCGCAGCAGAGCACTTGTCGATTAGCGACTGAGACCTCTGCTTCGCCCAAGCGTCCACGCAATATTTCTCGAACGCGTCATCGTAATTTCGATGGGGCGATCTCTCATACGTTCGAGACCTCGTTTCCAGGGCACCAGCGAAAACTCGCGGCCACGATCGATGACCGCAAACTTTGCATGCTCGGTCTGATGGACGCGTTTGAATGTCCCTTCGATCCGATCCCCAGGCTTAATTGCGCGATAGGTCAGGCCCATTTCTTTCGCGATATCCAAAGAGGCATGAAGCATGCCTTCTTTTTGGAGGAACTTCAGATGATTATCGTTCAGCTCAATGGCATCTCGGTCGTTCACAATCCCGCGCTGGAAATGTCGCTTCATACGCTCATCCATCGCGGATCGCTCATCTCCACCCAGGCAAGCACCTCCGATTTGTTCAACCGCTTGGCCGGCGAGCTGCTGATCTAGCCATGTTTCACCAAAGGCA
>JBCBGS010000004.1:0-46695 GCA_038526515.1 Pseudomonadota bacterium
GATGTAAAAGGCTGGTCCGTCTAGAGCTTGTTTAAGCAGCGGAATTTCCCAGTCTTGATCATGAAACAGACGAACGACTCATGCGAAGCGCTGCAAGGAACTTCAGACGGCGAACTGCACGGATCAGCAGATACAACGTATTCGCGGCCCTATTGGCTTGGTTCCATCGCTCAGAGACGCCTCATTTCTTGCAATATCGGCCTTGGCAGAGATTATTGAGGCATTTCCGGGCGCTGAAACGGCTGCGCGTCAAAACACGGCTTTGCTAGTGCTTGCCGCCGGCGCTTCCAGTCGCTTCGAGAAAGGTGACAAGCTGCTCGCTGAATTAGATGACAAATCCGTTCTTGCGCATGTCGCTGAACACACTCTGTCGCCCATTCCTGTTCGACGAATGGCGGTCACGCCAGCAGATAGTGGAGAGCGGGAAAGTGTTCTCGAAGCACAAGGCTGGGAGATTGTTCGAAATCCGAACACGGCTGAAGGGCAAGCGACGTCTCTCGTGTGTGGGTTGGAAAAGATCATTAGTGACCCTGATATCGATCAAATGATCTTGCTTCTTGGCGATATGCCGCGTGTTCCAAGCGGTCATCTTTCACAAATGATGAAGCTGGCTGAACAGAACCGGGTGACGGCGATTATGAGTGAGTGTGATGGGGTCCTTTGCCCCCCTGCCCTGTTCAAGCGAAAACACTTTGAGGATCTTTTAAAACTCAAAGGTGATCGAGGGGCGAAGTCGATATTCAAATCGCTCAAAACTGGGGGTGTGACACTCAAGCTCGCGCCTGAGCATGGCCGTGACATCGACGTCGTCGCGGATCTGAGACAAGCATCGGAGATGACGCATGCCTGATGATTTGACGACCGTAGGATCAGCGCCGCTGGTGGATCAGTTTGGACGGCGCGTGACCTATTTGCGGCTGTCCGTGACAGACCGCTGTGACCTCCGATGCACTTATTGCATGGCCGAGAAGATGCGGTTTCTGCCGAAACGCGATCTGCTGACGATTGAGGAACTCGATACGGTCGCGCGCGCCTTTATTGAGCGCGGTGTTGAGAAGATCCGGATCACTGGTGGAGAGCCCTTGGTACGCAAAGGTATGTCCGAACTGTTCGAGCGGCTCGGCAGCTATCTTGGACGCGGTTTGAATGAACTGACCCTAACTACCAACGCAACACTGCTTGAACAGAATGCGGAGATGCTCGTTCGAAACGGCGTTAAACGGATCAATGTTTCGCTCGACTCGCTTGATCCAGATACGTTTGCGCGGGTCACCCGTCGTGGGAAGCTCGATCAAGTCCTCGCGGGAATTGAAGCGGGTTTAGACGCTGGATTGAAGATCAAAATCAACACAGTCGCTTTGAAGCATGAGAATGTTGCAGAGCTTCCCCGGATGATTGAATGGGCGCACAGCAAGGGCATGGATCTGACCTTGATCGAAGTGATGCCTTTAGGTGAAACCGGTGAGGATCGGATTGATCAATACATCCCCTTGCCCATGGTGCGTGATCAACTCGAACAAACGTGGACGCTGAGCGATATTGATGCGGGTCTCTCCAATGCGGGCCCCTCTCGTTATGTCCAGATTGCAGAGACCGGCGGAAAGCTCGGGTTTATTACTCCGCTGACAAATAATTTCTGCGCTGGATGCAATCGCGTGCGCGTTACGTGTACAGGGCGGATCTATATGTGTCTTGGGCAGGACGATCATATCGATCTGCGCAGCGCCTTGAGGGATAGTGAAGACCCGCATAAAGCCTTGGATGCCGGCCTTAACCGAGCGCTTCAAAAAAAGCCTGAGCGCCACGAATTCGCTATTGATCGGCGCGGTCAGGATCCTTCTCTGCCGCGGCATATGTCGGTGACGGGAGGGTAGAATGGTCAAAGTGATCTATTTCGGCCGCTTAAGCGATGTCACGGGGACTGCTGAGGAGGTGTTAGAGCTGCCAGATGAGATCGATACCGCTGGGGCCCTTCGTAATTGGCTGGATCTCCGATTTAAGGCCGAAGGCGCGCTACTGGAACCGACCGTTCGTATCGCTGTTAATAGTGAGATTAGCTTCGATGAAACCCCGATTGGCGGCGCGACCGAGATTGCATTCATGCCGCCTGTTGGAGGGGGCTGATATGATCCGGGTTTCCGATGAAGAGATCCATGCATCGCAAGCGCTTCGCGAGTTTGAGCTGAGTGTGCGAGATGCTGGCGCAATTGTCTCTTTCACGGGACAGGTTCGCCCGCAATCATCGGCGGGTGAGGTCTCCGCCCTATTTCTTCAAGCCTATTCCCCGATGACGGAAAATGGCATTGAAAACGCGCTCGCTGAGGCGCAACAAAGATGGCCCCTTGCGGGCGTACACATTCTACACAGAACAGGTGAAATGCGCGCGGGGGACACCATCGTGTTCGTTGCGACAGCGTCCAAACACCGGCGCGCTGCGTTTGAGGCTGCTGATTTTCTGATGGATTACCTCAAAACAGAGGCCGTGTTTTGGAAGAAAGAAACAACCTCTGGCGGAGCGACTTGGATTGAGCCACGCCAAGATGATTATCAAGATGCCGCGCGGTGGCAGACGGAGAAGGTAGACTAAGCATGCCAGGAATTGATGAGAGCTTGAATTTTGTGCCGGTGCGAATTGCCGTTTTGGTGGTGAGCGATACGCGAACCCTGGAGACGGATACATCAGGTGCCCTGCTGGCGGAGAGACTTCAAACCGCTGGGCATGAGCTAGCCGACCGAAAGATCGTCAAAGACGACCCTGCCCTCATACAACAGACCGTAAAAACCTGGATTGATGATCCAAACATCGATGTTGTGATCTCAAGCGGAGGTACCGGGCTCACGGGCCGGGATGTGACGCCTGAGGCGGTCTCACCGTTATTCGAGAAGACGATTGAAGGTTTTTCCGTAATCTTCCACCAAGTGAGCTTTCAAAGCGTTGGACTATCAACCCTTCAGTCACGCGCCATTGCAGGTCTCGCGAAAGGAACCTTCATTTTCTGTCTGCCTGGATCAAATGGGGCCGTGAAGGATGGCTGGGATAAAGTCATTTCATATCAACTGGATAGCCGCCATAAACCATGCAATTTGGTTGAGATCATGCCGCGCCTCATGGAGACCTAATTGAGTGATTTAACGCATATTGGACCTGATGGTCGTGCGCGAATGGTAGATGTATCGGATAAAGACGATACCGATCGTGTCGCGATTGCCCACGGTTTTATCACGGTGTCTGACGAGGCATTTGCTCTAGCGGTTGGACGCGACACCAAAAAAGGCGACCCAATCGCAATTGCTGAGCTAGCTGGGATTATGAGTGCAAAACGAACGGCAGATCTCATCCCGCTCTGTCACCCGCTTCCGATCACGGGCGCCAAAGTTGATATCGTCCCGCATTCGGATCAAAGCGCTTTTGAGGTCGTGGCCCGCGTTAAAACTACCGGCAAAACGGGCGTTGAAATGGAAGCACTCACTTGCGTCAGTATCGCGTGTCTCACGATCTATGACATGCTCAAAGCGGTGGATAAGAGCATGGTCATTCACGGCGTTGAACTGCTGGAAAAAACTGGCGGTAAGTCTGGACTATATCGAAAGCCGAATGCGTGAGCGGGATGATTAGCGTTTCGGACGCCCTATCGCGAATACAGGCGCATCGGCCCCAGCCCGATCAAGAGTGCGTGCGGATTGAGAACGCATTAGGGCGCCGTCTTTCAAAGCCAGTTATAGCCATGCGAACGCATCCGCCAGCGGCGATGTCTGCCATGGATGGATATGCGGTTCGTCTCGATGATGTGCGCGCGCCGAACGCGTCATTGCGTCTAATCGGTGAAGCCCCCGCAGGTCGACCTTTTGAGGGCACAGTCGCATCTGGACAAGCCGTGCGTATCTTCACCGGCTCTGTGATCCCGGATGGCGCAGATATGGTGATTATCCAAGAAAACGTGACGCGCGAGGGAGACGACGTTCTTAGCTTGCAAGCCTATGATACGCCGAAACATATTCGCACCGCCGGATTGGACTTCAAGACAGATGATATCCTAATCGAAACGGGCACGCGTTTGAGCGCAGAGCATCTCTCCATCGCAGCGGCGAGTAACAATGCATTCGTCATGGTCGAAAGAAAACTTCGGGTCGGTTTGCTTGCCAATGGCGACGAGCTTCGCCCGCCTGGATCAGAGTTAGGGCCGGGTGAAATCATCAACTCCAATCCATTTGGCTTAAGCGCTTTGGTGGAGCGTTGGGGCGGTGAAGCCGTAAATCTCGGCATCGCCACGGATAGTGTTGAGGCGATCGAGAGCATTATCACAAATGCTGACAATATTGATCTGTTCGTTCCGATCGGTGGAGCTTCTGTTGGGGATCACGACCACATGCGCACGGCGTTTGAGAACAAAGGCTTCAAGCGGGTTTTTGAGAAGATCGCGGTGCGGCCCGGCAAACCCACTTGGTTCTCTCAATCAAAAGATTCGCTGGTGCTTGGCTTACCAGGAAACCCTGCTTCAGCGATGGTCTGCGCGCATCTCTTCCTGTCACAACTTGTGGGGCATGATTGGGCCAATGCCTTGGTCAAAGGAAAGCTCTTGAAAGACATCCCGGCGAATGGGCCTCGCGAACACTTTATGCGCGCGCGTTTGTCAGTGTCGGACCGCGGTGAATTGGAGGTTGATCCGGCCATCAATCAAGACAGTTCCCTGCTCCGTCCCTTCTTATCCTGCAATGCTCTGCTTCGACGCGAACCAAATGCACTGGCTGCGACGTCTGGAGCGAGCGTAGAAGCCTTGATGATTGGCTCTATCCTGTAACGGACACTACGTTCTGCGAATGAGGCGCAACTGCAAAGATAATCGCTCGTCTCGCTTTCTTTTGACTTTACTCCCTGAACGTTTCGCTCATTATTTAGGTTAATGCGCGAAGGTTTGTTCTATCGGGGACTGCCGCGCCAAGTGCTGGAGGTTGCACGCAATGGCGACACTTAAGATAAACGGGGAAACGGTCACAGTAGATGCAGAGGACGATACGCCGCTGCTTTGGGTGATCCGTGAACAAGTCGGCTTGACCGGCACCAAATATGGCTGCGGGATCGCACAGTGCGGGACTTGCACAATTCACGTCGATGGAAGCCCAGTCCGCTCTTGCGTGTATCCGGTGGGCGCCCTCTCTGGTGAAGAAGAAATCACCACGATTGAAGGTCTTTCTGAAGGCGCGAGCCACCCCGTGCAGCAAGCCTGGGCCGAATTGGATATTCCTCAGTGCGGGTACTGCCAGCCCGGCATGATTATGGCCGTTGCCGGCATGCTGAATGATAACCCTAATCCAACCGACGAAGACATTGATGCAGAGATCACAAATATCTGTCGATGCGGAACGCTCGCGCGCGTTCGCAAAGGCATCAAGCTCGCCGTCGAGAAGTCATAAGGGGAAAGATCATGGCTGATACAGGATTACTCTCCCGCCGCGGATTTATCGTCGGCACTGGCGCGACCGGTCTAACCATTGGTATTTTGGCAAGCTGTTCCCCATCAGGAACTGAAACAGCTGAGCCTGATTATTCGAATCTACCTCCAAACCCGGAAGTGAATGCGTGGGTCCATATCGATCACGATGACACGGTAACAGTGCGAATCGCGCGCTCTGAAATGGGGCAAGGCACACTTACAGGTCTCTCCCAACTCGTCGCTGATGAACTTGATGCTGATTGGGATAAGGTCACAGCCGAATATCCAACACCGGGCGAGAACCTCGCACGGGAGCGCGTCTGGCGCGACTTTGGTACCGGCGGCAGCCAGGGCATTCGCGGATCTCAAGACTATGTGCGCGAAGGTGCGGCGGCTGCTAAAGCAATGCTCATCGAAGCGGCTGCAAATGAATGGGGTGTTCCCGCCAGCGAATGTACGTCGGCTGACAGTGTTATCACCCATGGCCCATCAGGCCAGACAACCACTTACGGCAAAGTCGCAAACGCGGCGGCACAATTAGCGCCTCCTCTCGAGGTTAAGGTCAAAGACCCGAGCGAGTGGAAGATCATTGGCCAAGCCAAGAAACGCCTCGACACGGCTGAAAAG
Organism: Pseudomonadota bacterium; assembly: GCA_038526515.1. Lineage (GTDB taxonomy): Bacteria > Pseudomonadota > Alphaproteobacteria > Caulobacterales > Hyphomonadaceae > Henriciella. The sequence continues at coordinate 6,060 of JBCBGS010000004.1, forward strand.
CTCGTTGGGGCTCAGGTCTATGGCGCTGACATCCAGCTGGATGGCATGCTCAACGCTTCGATCAAACAAGCGCCGAAGATTGGCGCGACGCTTAAGTCTTTCGATGCGTCCGCTGTCGAAAGCATGCCCGGCGTTAAAAAGGTCGTTTCGGTCAAGAATCCATTCGGCGAAGGCATTAATGCCGTTGCCGTGATTGCGGACACATGGTGGCAAGCCAATAAGGCGCTGGAAGCCTTGCCCGTAGAATGGGAAGGCGGCGTGGATTTCTCCACAGCTGAGTTCGAAGCCGAACTGGATGAAGGCCTAACCGCTGACGAAGCCTTTGTTGGTAATGGCGGCGGCGATCTCGCAGGCGCCTTTGGCAGCGCCGCTCAGATGGTTGAGGCGACATACAATATGCCGCTGCAGAACCATGCTTGTATGGAACCTATGAACACGACAGCGCTCTACACCGAAGATCGCTGCGAAGTATGGTGTCCCACCCAGAACGGCGAGTCCGCTCTGGCAGCCGTCTCTGAAGCTTCCGGTCTGCCGATTGAGCAGTGCGAGGTCTATAAGATCCACCTTGGCGGAGGCTTTGGGCGCAGAGGTATGCCGGACTATGTCCACCTGTCTGTTCTTGTGGCCATGGAAATGCCAGGCACGCCGGTCAAGCTCCTCTGGACCCGAGAAGAGAGCATGATGCATGGCTACTTCCACCCGACGACGAAAGCGCGGGTGCGAGGCTCTCTCGATGCAGACGGCAATCTCACCGGAATGCATATGCGGATCTCAGGTCAGTCGATCTTGGCGGCGCTTATCCCGCAAGCACTCCAAAACGGCGTCGATTATGCGACATTCCAGGGTTTGCTTCCATCGGGCGTAGATCCTCGTCTCGAAGACCAGACTCTGAAATACTCGTTCGATAACTTCCTTGTCGACCACGCCATGCGGAACCCACCGGTGCGTCCTGGGTTCTGGCGCGGTGTAAACCTCAACCAGAATGCGATCTATCTAGAGTGCTTCATGGATGAAATGGCCCACGCGGCCGGACGTGATCCTCTCGAGTTCCGATTGGCACATCTTCAGGATGCGCCCCTCGCGGCTGCGGTCTTGCAAGCTGTCGCTGACAAGTCAGGCTGGGGACAGTATGACGGCAAAGCTCGAGGTCTATGCGTGATGTATGGCTTTGGTGCTTATGTCGCCGCCTGTGCCGAGGTCACAGTCAGTGATGATGGAGAACTCTCAATCGACCGTATCGTTGCGGCGACAGACCCCGGCAACGCGGTGAACCCACAGCAAATCGAAGCGCAAGTTGAGGGCTCGTTCGTCTATGGTCTTTCCGCAATGCTCTATGGTGAGATCACGTATGAAGGCGGCGAAGTTCAGGAACGCAACTTCGACACTTACAACTCCCTTCGGATTGCCGATATGCCAGAGGTTGAGACGATCATCATGCCGTCTGGCGGCTTCTGGGGCGGTGTTGGTGAGCCAACCATCGCTGTGGCAGCACCTGCGGTTCTCAACGCGATTTATGCCGCGACAGGCAAGCGCGTAAGGCAACTCCCACTCAAGGATCAAAACCTTCGGGATGTCTAACGCAATAGCGTCGTCCGTCTTAGGGTCGCTAAGCCTTCTTGGTTTAGCGGCCTGCGGCGGAACCGAAGGCACCGATCTAACACCCTCAATTGAACAAAATACCGGCAAAGCAGCGTTGTTGGCGTCTGCTTGTAGTGGGTGTCACAGCGACGTGTCTGCCGGGATTGCATCTCTTCAGAACTATTCGGAAGAAGCGCTTCAGTTAAGCCTTTCAACATATAAGTCCGATGCCGATGGCACGACGGTTATGCACCGTCTTGCGCGTGGTTACTCAGAGGCGGACATTGAATTGATCAGCCAATACCTGGGCGCGGAGACTGTTGAATGAACTCGTCTCATGTTTCTCGACGACGTTTGCTCCAAACAGGTCTGATTGGGCTTGGAAGCCTCGCCCTACCTCTAAGCGCGTTGAGCCAATCTAAAGCAAGAATCGTGATTGTTGGTGGCGGATTTGGTGGCGCAAGCGCAGCGAGAACGCTTCGCGGACTGTTACCCGCTGCAGACATTACTCTGATTGAAGCGAATGCGAAATATACCGCATGTCCGTTCAGCAACCTCGTCATCGGGACAGACCGACCGCTTTCCAAGCAGGAATTTGCCTATGACAACCTGCAAGCGGGCGGCATTAAATTCATCGAGGCTCGGGCCCAATCCGTCGATGCTGCTAGGCAGATTGTAGGCCTGCAAGATGGCAGTGAGGTGCCATATGACAGGCTCATTCTATCGCCGGGCGTCGATATGCGTTGGGGCGTTCTCGAAGGCTATACCGAAGACGCCTCTCAGGTTTTACCGCATGCATGGAAAGCCGGCGCCCAAACGCAATTGTTGAGAGATCAGCTCGTGGCAATGGAGGACGGAGCCACTGTCATTATGACCGTCCCGCCCGCGCCGTATCGGTGTCCGCCGGGTCCATACGAACGAGCGTCCATGATTGCACACTATCTGAAAGCCAATAAACCTCGATCTAAGCTGATCGTATTGGACGCTAAGGACACTTTCTCAAAGATGGCCTTGTTCCAAGAAGCCTGGGCGGAGCATTATCCAGATCATCTCGAATGGCGAGGAGCCTTAGATGACGGCGCTGTGTCTCGCGTCGATGCAGGCCTAAAGACCGTCTACACAGACTTTGATGCGCTGAGCGCTGATGTCATCAACGTTATTCCACCGCAGAAGGCGGGACAGATCGCAGATGCTGCCGGTGTAGCGGATCTAACCGGCTGGTGCCCGATCGATCCCCTCACGTTTGAGTCTAAGCTTCAGTCGAAAATCCATGTGATCGGAGATGCGACGATCGCCGCGCCGATGCCAAAGTCGGGGTTTTCCGCCAATCTGCAGGCCAAAGTATGCGCGTTTGCCGTAGCAAGGCTGCTGTCTGATTTAGAACCTCTCGCATCCACACTCGCGAACACCTGCTACTCTTACACCACCCCGGATGAGGCGATTTCGATTGCGGGTGTGTATTCGAATGCAAATGGCGCGCTCTCTAGTATTCAAGGTGCTGGAGGCGTCAGCCCGCTTCAAGCTGATCGATCCGTGCGAATTGCGGAAGGCGCGCAAGCGTCTCATTGGTTCGAAACGATTACGAATGAGGCCTTCGGGTGAGGCTTTGGTTCTGGGGTCTGGCGCTCGCTTTGGCGTCATGCACTGACGCTGAGCCTCAGCTCGTGTCAGAAGACCAGATCGTCGGTGATGCGATACCTGCTCCGTTGAGCGCGGATCCAGGTTCTGCTCAGAACGGACGAAACATCTTTGTTGACCGCGAGCGTGGACACTGTGTGCTCTGCCACGCAATCGAAGGTTTAGAGGCAGAGTTTCAAGGAAACGTCGGTCCCGATCTCTCAACCGTTGGCGAACGCCTAAGTGCTGGCCAGCTCAGACTGCGGATCGTCGACTATCAAATTGTGCGCCCCGGAACGCTGATGCCCTCTTATTATCGCATTCACGACCTATATCAGGTAGCAGAAGAGTTTCAGGATGCCCCAATTCTTACCTCAACCGAGGTGGAAGACTTGGTCGCCTATTTGAGCGAAAGACGCTGAGCATATGAGAGACAAACCACTTTTCAGCGCGACGCGTCGTCAAATTCTCACCGCGGGTGGTGGGGCTGTCCTAATTTCCTCGCTGCCCCTTTCGGCGCTCGCTGACGAGGCCGATCTGCTGAGAGCGCGGACAGATCTATTTGGCGATCGTGCCATTCAAGAAGGGCGCGTGACGGTTAAATTGCCCCCGATCGCCGAGAATGGTCATTCCGTGCCTCTAAGCGTTAGCGTCGACAGCCCGATGACGGAAGACGATTACGTCAAACAAATCGCCATTCTGTCTCCGCGAAACCCCCTTCCCTTGATTGGTCAGTTTCATTTGACCCCGCTATCGGGGAAAGCTGAGATCTCTACGCGTATCAGAATGTCTGGCACACAGGCCATCCAGGCCGTTGCTGAAATGAGCGATGGATCGCTTTGGTTGGGAAGCATGGAAACCGTCGTTACGCTCGCTGCGTGCGTCGTGCTTTAGGAGGATGTCGTGACTGGTATTCGTCTTTCTGTCCCCGAAACTGCCTCCCGCGGCGAGGTGGTGGAAATCAAAGCGCTTATTCGTCATCCGATGGAGAGTGGGTTTCGGCGCGGGTCGCGTGGTGAAGTCATTCCTCGCGATATCATCACTCGGTTTGAGTGCGATCTGGACGGAACTCTTGTATTTGCATCAGATTTCCACCCGGCGATTGCGGCAAATCCGCTAATCTCGTTTCATGTGAAAGCAACGCAGAGCGGCGTTCTAACGTTCCGTTGGACTGATCAAAACGGTGAGGTCTGGAGCGACACGGCGACCATGACCGTCACATGATGCGTTGGGTCTTGCTATCTGGGCTTGGTATCGTGGTGGCTTGCACGTCAGAAGAGTATACCACGGAGCCGGCGAGCGTTGCAGCAGAAGATCTCAAATCAGGTTTTGCATTTCTGACAGCTGAAACGCAGCGATTGCAATCGGATGAGTTCGAAAATCCAGGCTACCTTTGGGTCGATCGGGGATCCGAACTCTTCACTGTGGCGACAGAAGCTTCACCATCGTGTTCATCATGCCATTCCGGCGGACTGACAGGAGCAGCGACGAAGTATCCGAAACTAGATGAAGGGTCCGGCATGCTTCTGAACCTTGAAGGACGTATCAATCAATGCCGAACAGAACATCAAGGCCAAGCCCCTTGGGCGTATGAAAGTGAAGAGCTTCTCTCAGTCACGGCCTTTGTCGCAGAACAATCAAAAGGAATGCCGATCGACATTGAAGTGACTGCAGAGACGCAGCCCTATGTCGACAAAGGGCAGGATTACTTTCTGACCCGACGCGGGCAATTCAATCTCTCTTGCCAGCAATGCCATACTGAGAATTGGGGCACGCAGCTACGCGGGGATACGATCAGCCAGGGGCATGGCAACGGTTTTCCGGCCTATCGTTTGGAATGGCAGTCCCTCGGATCTCTGCAGCGCCGACTGCGTGACTGCGATACGGGCGTCCGCGCAGAGCCCCTCCCCTATGACGACCCAACCTACCTTGCGGTTGAATTATATCTCGCAACCCGGGCGAACGGGCTCGAGATAGAGGCTCCCGCCGTGAGAAGATAGAAAAACAGCGAGCCACGACGGACCCGCTGTCTTTGATTTGAGTTGGTTTAGAGGCCTAGAAGCGGGCTGATACGCCCCCGAAGAAGGTCCGACCAAGTGTGTCATAGGTTGCTGGATAGGTGTTTGACTGCTCGGACGCATCATCACCGACAAATTGCCAACCTTTATCCAAAAGGTTTTCAACACCGAATGTCAGCGTAACATTGTCCGCGGCATCCCAAAATAAGGTGAGATCAAACTGATCATAATCGTCGATACTCTCGACAAATAGATCTGGCTCTCCACCGTCTGCGAAGAGATCATCTTTGAACGACGAAATCCGGGTCCACCGCAAACGAGCACCATATTCCTGCCAGCTCCAATCAAGGCGGGTGTTGAAGCTCCATTCCGGAGTGGGTTCTCCAACGGTGGCGCCATAGAAACCAACAAACTCGATTGGATCCTCACCAGGAAGCGGGATGAGTGTATTTGTCTCGGTATAGGTGACGATAGAATACAGTCCGAAGACGCCGTACTGATTTGCGTCATAGGTGTAGTCGATTGAAGCATCCCAACCAGACGTATTGAGCTCTGCTGCGTTCCGCGAGAAGGAGTCAAACGTGTTGACCGTGCCATCTGGGTTTCGGCGAATTGCGCCACAGAAATCCGTTAGCCCCTCGAGATAACAGAAATCGAAGATGGTTTGCGACGGGACGGTCGAAATAACGTCTTCGATCTGGATGTCGAAATAGTCGAGAGACAGAATGAGATTATCGATGAAGCTTGGTTCCCAAATGGCTCCAAGCGTAACGGTTTGCGCAGTTTCCTCGAATAGGTCTGGATTACCGCCGAACAGTCCCTCAATTTGGGAGTTCACTTGAAGTGAGGATCCTGTTGCGCCGGTGGGCACGTTCGCGCTTGCAACGGAGTTATTCTCACAATTGTTCGTTGCGGCGGTTTGCTCTGCGGCGGTTAAGTCGTCGAAGCCACCATTCGTTCCACCCGAACAAGGGTCAGAGATGTTCGGGAAGCCATTCACTTGAGGCTGGAATAGTTCACCGATGTTTGGCGCCCGAACCGCTTGTTGATACTGACCACGGAAGCGAAGCCCTTCGACCGGCACCCAGCTTAGACCGGCAGCGTAAGAGCTGACTTGTCCGACACCCTCGATTGAATAGTCAGAGAAGCGATATGCGCCAGAGAAGGAAAGCTCTTGAGCAAAAGGTTGGTTTTCAATCAAAGGCGCACTGATCTCGCCGAAGAGTTCTGCAACATCGAAGCCACCAAAAATGTCCGGCGCCTGGTTGAAGCCGCGAACATCAGGCCCAAGCCCAGCGCCGCGCGTTTCGAGGTTTTCTTCCCGATATTCAGCGCCAATCGCAACGGCTATAGGTGTTTCAGCCAATGGCGAGGTCAACCCAAAGAGGTCTCCACTCGTTGTTCCAGAGAGCACAAACTATTCGGTTTGGCCGGTAATGATTCCGGTCTCAGATATGTCGTCGATGACGGACTGGCTCAATCCGTTTTCATCAAAGATGTTCGCCGTTCCGTTGGCAACCGCCGAGACGTAACCCGAAAGAGAAATGTTGCCGGTTTGAGAGTCAGCTGTTTCCGCCTGTCCGAACGAGGCAAAGAGATCCCAGTTCCAAGTCTCGGAGAAGGACCCACGAAGTCCACCATTAATTTGGAAACTGTCGTTCCGGATATCGGATAGACGACCGCCGGTTTCGAGGAACCTTCGACCAGACGAGAAGACAGCGTCTGGAACGCCGTTTCCGTCCGTATCTGGGTTGGGTATAGATTCCCCTGCCTCGTTCGTAGTTGTTTGAGCGTTCGAAATCGCTGTGAGAGCAGCCAATGCTTGCGGATCATCCGCCAGGAATGGATTATCTAAATTAACCGTGAGCGTGGTGAAGATTGGCGTCGGCGCCAATAGCTGCTCTGTTTGACTGGTGACAAAGACCGCTTGCGCGAAAGCTTCAATATCGTCGGTCAAATCATAGGTGACGTTCGAATAGATTGAATACCGCTCTTGAGGGATTTGGAGGTAGTTCTCCGGCGCGTAGTTGTAGCGATTCGTATTTGGACCAGAGTTGATGAAGGGTACGACGCCCGGACCATCGGGATTGAAGATGAAGCCAAAACTGTCCGTAGTACAGAAACCCAATCCGACGTCATTATCATCAACAGCTTCAGCGGTGCCTTCAACGGAACACGGTGTCTCAATACCCAAAATATCCGTATAGTTGATGTTGCTATTTAGAACGAACGTGGAGGGAATATTCACTGAACCCGTCTCAGCAAATCCGTCTTCCGCACCAAGATCAATCAGGGCGAATTCAGATTCGTCGCGGTCACCTTGGAATACTGCCTCGCGCTGCGTGTATTCAAGGCTCAAAACGGCGTTTCCTCGGTCATTTGCGAAATTCCCGCCGAAGGTGAACCCGGCAGTATAGATATTTCCGTCACCGGTTTCGGATGTCTCGTACCCCCCTGACACTTCGAGACCTTCAAAGTTTTCCTTCATGATGAAGTTTACCACACCGGCCATAGCGTCAGAGCCGTACACAGCTGAAGCACCGCCTGTCAGAATGTCGACGCGCTCAACCAGTGCCGCTGGTATCGTATTGAGGTTGACTGCACCTGGGTTTTGGTTCGACGTTACGTAACGACGTCCATTTACGAGGACCAGGGTTCGGTTGGAGCCAAGGCCGCGAAGGTCAACCGTCGCCTCGCCAATCCCTGGATTGTTTGAGCTGGCATCGAAGCCTGGGATAACTTGCGGAAGTTAGTTTAGAAATTGTTCTGCGTTGACTGTATTCGAAAGCGTCAAATCTTCCGCGCCAACGTTGGTGATCGGGCTGCTCGACGTAAGGTTCGAGTTCACGATACGCGTCCCCGTCACGATAACCGTTTCTTGGACTGCGTCTTCCGTATCTTCTTGCGCCAACGCAAATGGGACGGCGAGCGTTCCAAATAGGGTTGTAAGGGCGGTCGCCTTCACGAGACGAGCGCGTAATCCTGAGGTTTTCATAAATTCTCTCACTCATTTTCAACACATTGAGCACGGGCTGGATCAGATCTCCCAAGACCCTGCCGCACTGCAGCATGCATTGTTCAAAGTGAAATTGAGTTCATCGTCCGTCTGTCTCAATTGTAGACGCAACCAATTATATGAATACCTGTAGTATTTTTGTTATACTAATATGCGAGCGCGTTAAATACTTGTGAGACGTCGCCATTCCAATCGGTTTTATAGGCTTCGAGAAGTTCATCCGCCGGCGTCTTTCCGGTCGCGAGCGTACGGTCGAGCTCTTGAAGAAAACCTGTTTCATCATCTCCCGAAACTGAGAGCTTGCTCCGCGCGCGCAGTCCCGCACGAGCAATATCCAGCACCTCTTTTCCGAAGTCCTGTAGAGATCGGCCGCCAGGAACAGGCGCTTTCAGTCCAATCGTCCGTACGGTCTGACGCAGCGCTTCGCGCTCGCCTTCTGTCCAGTCTTTGACGAGATCCCAGGCTGCGTCGAGGGCGTTGTCATCATAAAGGATACCCGTCCAGAACGCGGAGAACGCGCAGAGTCGAGACCAAGCTCCCGAATCACTTCCGCGCATCTCCAAGAAGCGTTTCAAACGGACTTCCGGAAAGATGGTCGACAAATGATCTTCAAAATCGTCGATTGCCGGTAGCTCACCGGGTAGGATTGGCAGTTCGCCTTTCATAAAGTCCCGGAAGCTCAATCCCGAAGCATCGAGGTAAGTGCCACCACGGCGCACGAAATACATCGGGACATCGAGCGCGTAGTCGACATAGCGTTCGAAACCAAAGCCATCTTCAAAAACGAAGGGCAGCATGCCTGTGCGATCAGGGTCCGTATCCGTCCAGATCTGCGAGCGATAAGATAGAAATCCGTTCGGACGCCCTTCCAAGAACGGTGAATTTGCGAAGAGCGCCGTTCCAAGTGGCTGTAAGGCCAACGAGGTCCGGAACTTTTTGACCATGTCTGCCTCTGAGCCATAGTCGAGATTGCTTTGCACCGTGCAGGTCCGGAACATCATCTGCCGGCCAAGGCGGCCAACCTTTTCCATATAGGCACGCATGATCTTATAGCGGCCTTTCGGCATGATTGGCGTTTCATCCATCGACCAGATTGGGCTTGCGCCGAGACCGATAAATCCAATTCCGAGTGGGTCTGCAATCTGTCGCACTTCTTCAAGGTGCTGGCCGACTTCGTTGCAGGTCTCGTGGATGTGCTCCAGTGGCGCCCCAGAAAGCTCAAATTGGCCGCCTGGTTCTAGGCTTACGCTTGCGCCGCCTTTTTTGAGGCCGATTAGAAATCCGTTCTCCTCGATCGGCGTCCAGCCAAATTTATCCCGAAGGCCTGCGAGCATGGCATGGATGGACGCCTTTCCTTCATAAGGGAGTGGCTTTAGGTCTTTCCAGGTGAATCCGAACTTCTCATGCTCGGTACCGATGCGCCAATCTGATTTAGGTTTCGAGCCAGCCTCGAACCATTCCACTAATTCCGCTTTGCCCGATATGCGCGGAGCAGATTCGTCTATATCCTTCGTGGGTGTCGTCACGCCCCTGCCCTCCTCGCTATTTATTCGCTTTCAGGCAGATAGGGAGCTTTCTGCCAATCGCCAACCAGCGATTGCCAAAGGGTGAGCGCTGACACAACCGCTGTTTCAGCGCGAAGGATGCGTGGCCCTAGCGTAATGGGGATCACAAATTCGAGAGATCGCAGCATTTCCCGCTCTTTCGGCGAGAATCCTCCTTCAGGGCCAATTAAGATCGCCGCAGGTTTCTCACGCAACTGTTTAGAATAAGTCTCTATTGGAGCAGCTTGCGAACTCTCATCGCAGAAGATCAGCAGACGATCCGAATCCCATTCGGAGAGAAGCTTCGGCAAAGCCCGCGCTTCGTGAACGCTCGGAATATCCATCCGCTCTGTTTGCTCAGCGGCTTCAATCGCCAAACTTTCAAAACGATCAATTCGGACGCGATTGGTCTGGCAATAGTCGGTGAAGACAGGTTGGATCGATCGAACGCCTAATTCGGTCGCCTTCTCCACGATAAAATCGGTTCGCGCTTTTTTTATCGGCGCAAAAAGCAACATTAGATCTGGCCCCATAAACTGAGGCCGCACTTGCTCGTTTGGAACCAGTGTCGCTGACTTGGGTGACCCCGCAAGGGCACATCGCCACTCACCATCTTCGCCATTGAAAACTCGCACGATTACGCCTGCTTCGAGGCGCATGACCCGCGTGAGATACCGGCTTTGATCCGCAGGAAGGGATATTTCCTGTCCCTGAACAAGCGGCTCTGGCGAATATATGCGGGCGATATGGCTCATGCGGCGTCTATAGGCTGCACTGCGATGCAGGTTAAGTCATGGCACCGCAATTAAAAATCGCTATACAGGCCAAATGAACGACTCGACTGATGCAGATAAGGACGCCCGCGGCGCCATCCCATTGGATAGCGCGCTCCCCGACTGGCTGAAAAGCTTGCCGGATACCAGTCGGCCTTACGCCGCTTTAGCGCGTTGGGATCGTCCGGTTGGCATCTGGCTATTGCTGATCCCATGCTGGATGGGGCTCGCGCAGATGCGTATCCCAGCTGGGTTCCAATGGATCGATCTATTGTGGATACCGCTGTTTGCGATCGGTGCTGTGGCCATGCGGGGTGCGGGATGCACTTGGAATGATATCCAGGACAAAGACATCGACGCCCAAGTGAAGCGTACGGCGTCAAGACCTCTTCCATCTGGTGAAGTGACGCTGCAACAGGCGTACATCTTTCTCGCTGCGCAGGTCGGCGTTGGGTTCCTGGTTTGGTTGACCTTGCCGAATGACGCAAAGATCGTCGCTTTGTTGGCGCTGCCAATGGTGGCGGCCTATCCCTTCATGAAACGGGTCACTTGGTGGCCCCAGGCCTGGCTTGGATTTACCTTCAATTTCGGGGTTTTGGTCGCGGCAGCCACAGCGACAAGCGTCACTGGTGCTACGGTCGTGCTGTATCTAGGCCTCGTCTGTTGGACAGTTGCCTATGACACAATTTACGCGCTCCAAGACCGCGAAGACGATGCCATGCTAGGTGTAAAATCCACTGCCCGACTGTTCGGTGACAAAGTGCTGACCGGCGTCTTTGTCTTCCACATGTTAGCAACCACGTTGATCTTCCTCGGTGCTTACTTTGCCGGTGCAGGACGTGTCGGATCCCTCCTCGCGCTCGGGTTCTTTGCTCACGGGGTCTGGCAAGTCTCAACGCTGTCGAATGAGCGGGAAGCGCGGGCCTTAGATGTGTTCAAATCAAACATCTATGCGGGTTTGATCGTGCTCGCTGGGCTGTGTCTGGCGGCTTTCCTCTAGGCCAATCTTGTCTGCCCTTAGGATAGGGCGGTATATTGGACGCTATGGCCGCTGCAAAACGAATCCGCCCGCTTGATCTGTTCTCACGAGAAGAGTGGGAACATGTCTCCCGCCGATCCGACCTTATGGGACTGGGAATGGTCTTACATTGTTGGGCCGTGATTGCGGTCGCGATGGCTGCTGCGATCTGGCAGCCTGTTCTGATCATCTTGGCCGTCCCAATCATCGGCGCCCGGCAATTAGGGCTCGCTGTGCTGATGCATGAGGCCGCACATGGCGGCTTAGCACGCAATAAGACGCTGAACGACTTCTTCGGCCATTGGCTCTCCGGCGCGCCGATTGGGGGAAGCTTGAAAGCCTACCGCCCCTATCACCTGCAGCACCACAAATTCGCGCAGCAGCCGGAAGATCCGGATTTGGTATTGTCGGCACCCTTCCCGATTACGCGCACGTCGCTGAAACGTAAGATCATTCGTGACCTCACCGGACAAACTTTCTTCAAACAGCGCTACAATCAACTCTCGAATGCGATGGGCTTGAACATTCGTCCTGGCGCCGGGAGTGGGAACCGTATGCAGGCAGCGCGCGAAGCGGCCGTGCCATATCTTCTGACCAATGGCGCGCTGTTGATCTTCCTGACGCTGATCGGTCACTGGTGGGCGTTCTTCGTGTTGTGGCTGCTGCCAATGGCGACCTGGAACATGATGGTGACGCGTTTGCGGAATATCGCGGAGCATGCCGTTGTTCCGGATCACAATGATCCAATGCGCCATGCACGGACGACCCATGCGACCATTCTAGAACGGATATTTCTGGCGCCGTATTGGGTGAATTACCATTGCGAGCATCATATGTTCATGCATCTCCCCTTCTATCGTCTTGCAGAGGCTCATAAGCGTCTGCAGCAAAAGGGGATTACGGAGCGGATGGAAGTCCAGGACAGTTATTGGCGGGTACTCAAATCAGCCGCGAACAAACCGGAAGCAATGTCACCAGCATGAGTGAAACGCAAACCAAAGCCCGAAACGTTTTGGGCGGCGATCTAAAAGACTGCAGCCACGACCCTCTCACGGGGTTTTTCCGAGATGGGTGCTGCAATACCGGCCCCATGGATCAAGGCATGCACACGGTCTGCGTTTCGGTCACGGCTGAGTTCCTTCAATATAGCTTTCACCGCGGGAATGATCTAATCACGCCGCGCCCCGAGTTTCGCTTCCCGGGGCTCAAACCTGGTGACAAATGGTGCCTCTGCGCCTCACGCTGGGAAGAAGCGCGACAGATGGGCGTTGCGCCGCCCGTACATCTTGAAGCGACACACCACAAGACTCTCGCCATCGTAGATTTGGCACATCTGAAATCTCACGCCATGGAGGCTAGCTAATCATGAAACTTCAGATTGAGATGGTTTCCGACTTGGTTTGCCCTTGGTGCTGGGTTGGCCTTCGCCGTTTGCAAGGGGCCATTGAACTCGTGCCCGAACTCGACGTGGAAGTCCTGTTCCGTCCATTTGAGTTGGACCCCACAGTGCCCGCTGGTGGGACGGACTACAAAGAGTATATGAAAGCTCGGTTTGGCAGTGATCAGGGCCGCGAGAAGTCCAATCAGATGCGGGATCTTCTCATCCAATATGGAGAGGATGAAGGCATCCCATTCCATTTTGATCGCATCACGCGACGTGCTAATAGTTTCAACGCGCACCGGATCGTAAGATGGGCCCAGGGCCAAGGCTATGGCATGACCGCAAAAGAAGCCTTGTTCGAGGCCGTCTTCTCCAAAGGACAAGATATAGGCGACCACGAGACATTGGTCACTATCGCCGCAAAGATCGGCTTAGACGCTAATCTTGTATCTGACCTGCTCGCGAGCGAGGCCGATGTGGAGAACACACGGAATGAACAGAATATGTTCCGCCAAATGGGGATCTCTGGAGTGCCGACATTCATCGCACATCGCCAGATCGCCGTCCAAGGCGCTGAGACCTCAGAGAAAATTGCTCGGTTTCTAAGATCCGCGGCTGAGCACGTTCCGGGGCAGCGACCAACAGCAGGCGCACCGAACTAATTCAGTTGCGCTTCAACAAGCTTCTTATAAGCGCCGTCCAGCGTCATAAGCTCATCGTGCGCGCCGCTTTCAACGGCTTTGCCATCATCTAGAACGATGATGCGATCCGCGGCTCGGACGGTGGACAACCGATGCGCGATGATCAGCGTGGTTCTGTCTTTCGCGAAATCGGATAGCGCAGCTTGGACTTTAGCTTCACTCTCCGCGTCGAGGGCAGACGTCGCTTCGTCTAAGAGTAAGATCGGCGCATCACGCAAGATCGCTCGGGCAAGCGCCACACGCTGTCTCTGCCCTCCAGACAAATTACGACCCATCTCGCCGACTTCGCTCTCATACTGATCTGGAAAGTCGGAGATGAAGTCATGAGCGTTCGCAGCTTTGGCTGCCAGCTGAATGTCTTCAGGTGAAGCCCCAAGCCGTCCGAGCGCGATATTAGCGCCCACTGTGTCGTCGAAGAGCGCTGTATCTTGGGAGACGAGTGCTGTAGCAGCGCGTAAACTATTAGCGTCAACGTCTCGCACATTTTGGTCATCAATTTGAACGGCACCTGATGCAGCGTCATAAAGGCGAAGAACAAGGTTGAATATAGTCGACTTCCCTGCTCCGCTCCGGCCGACCAAAGCCACAGTTTCTCCAGACGCGATAGAGATGTTTAGGCCTTTCAGCGCCGGTGTACCATCTGGATAAGAGAACGTGACGTCATTGAAATCGATCTCCCCTCGAACACCCGTTAGTATATTGGCTGAAGGGTTGTCGGTGACACTTAGAGGCGCATCAAGGATGTCATAGACGCGATCCGCGGCTGCCGCGCCTTCTTGAGCCACTGCCGTAATTGATCCAAGCGCCCGAACTTCTGGAGCCGCAACAGCGATCAGTCCGATGATAGCGATTAGGTCGCCGAGCGTATTTGTACCAGCCGCAATCCTAAGGGAAACAAACCCCAAGAGCGCGGCAATTGCTATACCCCCAACAATTTCTAGGATGGGGTCAACTGCTGCACGTTGACTTAATACGCGCAGGAAAAGTCTTGAACGTTCAGAAAAGCCCAAATCGGCTCTGCTCTTTTGATATGCCTCGAGCCCATAGGCTTTTACAATTCGTGCAGATTGAACGCCTTCAGAAACGAGAGCTGTGACCTCTCCAATTTGATGTTGCGCTTTCTTGGCGCGTCCTCGAATTGAATTGCCGAGCGCAACGACAGGTCCAATGGCAAGCGGGTAGACCACCAGGATAATGAGCGCGAGCTGCCAATCTATAATGAAGAGGTAAACCAGCACGCCCGCAATAGTGACCAGACCCTTAGTGAAATTGTTGGCAAAGCGTAGCGCCGCGTCACGAATTGCATTCACGTCATTGATAAAGCGCGAAACAAACCCTCCGGATCGATCGCCAGCGACACGCGAATAGTCACCGTCTGTAAGCGCGGCGAACTGCACACTTTGAATCGACACCAAACCGCGCTGTACGCCTGTATTATTGAGCAGTGTCATCGCGTACAACGATACCGCGCGAAGTGCGGTTAACGTAACGATCATTAGAATGCCGAACCAAACCCACCCATTAGATGAGTTCAAACCCACAGGCTCTGTACGCTTTAGAACTTTGGCACACGCGTCTCCGGCGCCGTCCTCTATTTGGCATTGCAAAGAGTTGCCAACAAAATCTAGCGCAACGCCATATCCCACCGCGCTTAAGGCCGTCATTACTGCAAAAACAGTTCCTGCAATGAACCACTTTCTTTGCGGCCAGAAATGAGTTCCCAAGAGCCGAACGAGCGATCGGCGATTTTGCGGCTGGTCGACCTTAGACGTGATGGTGGTCACCCGTTTCTGGGTCGAGTAGTTTGTGGGCATGCAGGATGAAGTATCTCATCTCAGCATTGTCTACGGTCCGCTGGGCGGCGCCTTTCCAGGCGTCATAGGCTTCTTTGTAGCTCGCAAATGCGCCGACAAAGTCGATTTTTGAGAGATCCTCGAACTCGACGTCCGTTACGTCTTTGAGTTCACCACCGATAACGATGTGGAGGAGTTGTTTGCTTTCAGATGTCTCGGCCATGTTTTGGCGCTCCGTCGTCTGGGTCGAATCGAATGGGCGTACGGTCCAGTTTGGATCTGGGAGTCGCACCCCTTTGACTCGGGCTGATAACAGGGAATGCAGGGCCTTTCCAGCCGCCAAAAGACTTCTTTGTGCAGGTTCTCCGCGATTAAACAGATAGGGCTCGCCCAAATGGGTTGTCGCGGCGCCACCCGCTTCCTTCACCAGCAAGGCTCCTGGGGCTAAATCCCAGTCCGATTTGCGCCATAGGGTCACGACTGCATCAAACTTGCCGGCTGCCACCCAGCAAAGGCGCAGAAGCGTTGCATTCGGTTTTGGTTTTGCCAATTCCATCTTTGGCCAAGGCACTGGCCAAGCTGGGTGGGTGAGCATCCCCTCATTGGTGATGATTCGGCAGCCCTCTTCTTGCGCGCAGCCGGTTACGTGGATCGGTTCCTCATTCAAGAAAGCACCACCACCAAGATGGGTTGAGTAGGTTTCTTCCAAAACAGGCGCATGAATGACACCAGCGCGCGGAAGGCCGCGCTCGAGAACGCCTATCCCCAAACACCAATAAGGTTCTTGGCGCATAAAGGCGCGTGTTCCATCAATGGGATCAACAATCCAAACACGCTTCGCTGTGCGCGTATCATTCGAGAGGGCGGTTTCTTCCGACAGCCAGCCATAGTTCGGACGGGCCGCCATGAGCCGTTCGCGAATGAGCGCATTCACGGCGAGATCCGCTTCCGTCACGGGATGATCTTTGGACTTGTCCCACGCTCGCACGTCCGCGCGCTTGAAATAGTTTAGCGCGAGGTCGCCAGCTTCCTTCGCGACCTTTTTCAGAATTTCCAGATCTTCTTTATCGAGATCACTCTCCGGCAATCGACATATCCTCAATCAAAATCGATGGCGCATCGCGCGAGCTTCGGAACTCTAGATCGGAGGCTGGGACGAGACGCTTGAACATACCGGGCAAGTCGCCCGCAATCGTCACCTCAGAAACGGGGTGCTGTATCTCTCCATTTTCGAACCAGAAACCTGCAACACCGACCGAATAGTCACCCGTGTTGGGATTAATCGAGGGGCCAAACATATCGCTGACGAGTAGGCCTTTCCCAACGTCTTTCATAAGGTCTGCCGGCGTCTTTGTTCCGGCCTCGATATATGCATTTGAAACGCCAACGCCGGGTGTCGATCCAAAGCCACCGCTCGCATGGCCGTTTGGCGTCATTTCGAGTTGCTTGGCGGAGGATCCGTTCAGAAGCCAACGCGTTAGCCGGCCATTGTCGATCAAGTTGACCTTAGACACGGGGCGCCCTTCCCCGTCATGGGAGCGTGTGCCCATACCGCGCAGTCTGAACGGATCATCGATTAGATTGATCCCATCGGCGAAGACTTGCTCGCCCAGCTGGTCTTTTAGGAAAGACACTCCGCGGGCGACGCTTGGTCCGCTAATCGCCGAGAGGAAGGCCCCAATGAGGCTTGAGGCAACGCGGCGATCATAAATCACGGCGCCGGTTTGCGTTTTGATCTTGCGAGGTGCTAGTCGCGCGACGGCACGCTCTCCAGCGATCCGGCCAATTTCCTCGGGAGACGGTCGATCTTCAATGCGTCTGACGGACCGGCTCTCATAATCCCGCTCCATTGCGCCATCTTTTTCGGCAACCGCAGCAAGTCCAAGCCCTGTTGAACCGGCTATTCGGTGAGAGAAGAAGCCATTGCTCGTCGCTACCCAGCGTTCGCTTGTGCTCCATCCATTGCCACAGCCTGAGACCTGCTGAACCCCTTCGACTGCAAGCGCGGCCGCTTCAGCTTCCAGCGCGTCTTTCTCAAGCACGTCCGAAGCGATCTCACCATCGCCCGTCACATCAATGGCCGGGATATCCGTGACCAGCTCTTCTTCAGGCGCGAGGCCGCAATACGGGTCCTCAGGCACCACTTTCGCCATCGCGACGCAGCGTTCTGCAAGTGTGGCGAGACCTTCTGGCGACGTATCTGACCCCGAAACGGACGCTTGCTGCTGGCCAAAGAAGCAGCGCAAAGCCACGCCTTGAGATTCAGACCGTTCAATTCCTTCGAACTTCCCTTCCCGAACTTCGACGCTCACACCGTCAGATCGGCCGAAAGATGCATCAGCGCCAGTCGCGCCCGCTTTGGTGCAAGTCTCGATTAGAGTGGAAAGGATAGATTCGGGAGAAAGCTCTGATTTGGTCATCCGCCCCATTTAGAGAGCGTCTCGTCCTATGCCTAGTCCCTGTCTGTTACGTCGCGCTTGACCTTGTGCAGGATCGGACGCACATCGCGGAGCATGGCAGATCTTGATCCAATCCACATTATTGGCGGCGGCATGGCGGGCTCAGAAGCCGCTTGGCAAGCGGCAAACATGGGTGTTCCCGTAATCCTGCATGAAATGCGCGGCGTTAAAGGGACGGATGCTCACCAAACCGACCAGTTAGCTGAACTCGTTTGTTCGAACTCGTTTCGGTCTGATGATCATCATCTGAACGCCGTTGGTGTGCTCCATGAAGAAATGCGCCGCGCCAATGGGATCATCATTCCAACGGCGGATAAGCATCAGGTGCCTGCCGGGAGCGCACTTGCTGTCGATCGTGAGGGCTTTGCGGAGGCGGTTACTGCGAAATTGGAAGCCCATCCACTGATCACGATTGTGCGCGAGGAGATTACAGGCCTTCCGCCAGTTGATTGGTCGAGCGTTATCATTGCCACCGGTCCTTTGACGTCAGTTCCACTAGCCGAAGCCATTCGGGCAGAAACCGGTGAAGACGATCTTGCTTTCTTCGATGCGATCGCACCGATTATCTATCTTGAAAGCATCGATATGGATAAAGCCTGGCGGCAGTCGCGCTATGACAAGCCCGGTCCGCATGGCGACACCGCAGCCTATATCAACTGCGCTATGGATGAGACGCAGTATAATGCCTTTATCGACGCCCTGATCGACGGCGAGAAGACCGAATTCAAAGACTGGGAAAAGGACACGCCCTACTTCGAAGGCTGTCTGCCAATTGAGGTGATGGCTGAGCGCGGTCGCGAAACCCTGCGCTACGGCCCGATGAAGCCTGTCGGTCTCACCAACCCGCATAATCCAGACGTCAAAGCCCACGCGATTGTGCAGCTTCGTCAGGACAATGCGCTCGGAACGCTGTGGAACATGGTCGGATTTCAGACCAAGCTGAAATACGGCGCTCAGTCAGATATCTTCAAGATGATACCCGGGCTCGAAAATGCGCAGTTCGCGCGGCTTGGCGGGATTCACCGCAACACGTTTTTGAACTCGCCAAAGCTTTTGGACAATCGACTTCGTCTGAAGTCTATGCCGCGCCTTCGGTTTGCCGGTCAGGTTACGGGTGTCGAAGGATATGTGGAGAGTGCCGCGATGGGGCTTCTAGCGGGCCGTTTTGCCGCCGCTGAACGTCTGGGCATGGAATTGGATAATCCACCCGAGACGACGGCTTTGGGCGCTTTGGTGAAACATATCACGGGCGGTCACTTGGAAGGCAAAGCGACGTTCCAACCTATGAATGTAAACTTCGGTCTGTTTCCCCCTCCCAACATGGATGAGGTACAGACCAAAGACCCCGAGACCGGCAAACGCCTGCGCGGGAAAGACAAGGGTCGTGCAAAGAAAAGAGCGCAAGCCGCGAGAGCGCTGCGCGATGTCTCGGCGTGGCTTGAGAAGCACTCGCTGGAACCTGTTCCAGCCGAGTGATCCCCAACTCGTATAATCGTTAGCCCAAACGCTCTTTCACCGCGCCGAAGTGGCGAGAAATGTGCTCATAGTCGCTATGCGGCTTCCATTGCATCACACCGCAAAAGCCGCAGGTCAGGAACAGGGTGATGTCCGCGATTGAGAAGCGGTCAGCTGCGAGCCAATCTTTGCCATCGAGATGTTGATCAAGCCGCTTCGCGAATTTCTTGACACTCGCTTCTGCTTTCGCACCTGCCTCTGGCAATTGAGGGTTCTCCAGCGGCGCCATGACCGGGTGTGTATTGCGGAACCATGTCGCGAATTGCGCCATCATCATGAACTCGATGCGGCGATCCCACATTTCGATGAGGCCTTTTTCTTTGGCGTCCGATCCCATTAGATTTGGTTCAGGGAACATATGTTCGAAAAAGCTGCAGATCGCGCGGCTTTCAGTGATGTTCGTACCATCGTCGAGAACCAGCACCGGCACCTGAGAGAAGGGAGAGATTTCACGATACTCAGGCTGCTTGTGCTCACCTTTCATGATCGAGATCTCAACCAGTTCTACAGCGTCGAGCTTTCCTTTTGCTTTCAAGAAATTGTAGGTCCGCTCTGGATTTACGGCTTTTGGGGCGTGGTAAAGTTTCACGGTGCTCTCCTTGAAAGGCGTTTAGTTAAATGTTTTGCGTAGACCGATTGTCACGTTGAGAGGTTCGCCCGGGAAAAATCTCTCATTTCCAAAAGCGAAATCAGCGCGGTCGGCGTACTTCTTATCAGTGAGATTACGAACGATCAGGAAGGTTTCCAGTTCGTCAGACACCACATAGGTCGCTGTCAAATTCCCGACGAGATGCCCGGGATAATCCCGCGTGTTGGCCGGATTGGTAAAGTACTCACCAACATAATTGGTTGAAAGCTCCAGACTGAACTCATCGTTTGGAAACCAAGTGAACGATGCGTTTGCTAGCCATTCCGGTGCCGTGTCGATTTGGTTCCCGTCGAGGATCACTTCTGATCCATTTCCAACGACCCGATCGAACGTATAGATTTGATCTGACCAGCTCACGTTTCCCTTGAAGACGAATTGATCGCTGATTTGCCAAAGCGCGGCGACTTCGATCCCCTGATGACGGGTCGAACCATCGGTAACGTTCAGGCCATCTGAGTCGCGGAAGAAAAAGTTATCTTTGTCAGCGGTATAGGCTGCGATATCGAAGACGAGAATGCCGTTCGCGAGACTTCCTCGCGCCCCTATTTCGAAACTATCCAGCGTCTCTACTTCGGCTTCAGCGACGCCTTGCTGAGATTGAAGACGATAGAGATCACTGGCCTGTGGCGCGCGGCTGCCCCGCGCATAATTGGCGTAAAGGCTGACCGCGTCTGAGGCCTCATAGACCAGACCGACTTTAGGCGTGATGAATTCGAAATTGTCTGTTCGGTCGGCCGGCACGTTAAAGCGCCCATTTATGCCGACTGGCGCGTCTGTGGTATAATCATAGCCATGCGCTTCACCGCGAAGGCCTAGAAGCACCGTGAGCTTGTCTGACAGCGACCAGTCCGCTTCGCCCCAGAGCGCCCCAACAAGCGTATCCACGGTGTAGTCATAGTGGATCCCGACTGGGAACCTTGAGTCGCCTGGGAAGAACCCAAATGGCTCAGGTTGTGTTTCGCGTAAGTAGCCCGTAGCCAGATCTATATCCGCGCCAACACGCCATGTCAGAGCGTCGGACAGAACACGCTCATAACGGCTCATGACGCCAATCCCGGTATGTCCGTTCTTCTCAAACCCCCGATAAGGAAGGAAGTGTTGGCGAAAATCCATTTGCTGTGTACGCGCGAATGGTGTCAGCGTCAGAGTGCCATTCGCAACTTCACGCTCCAGCTTTAGCGCGCCGCGTGCAGACCAGGCATCTCGATAAGCCAGAGGGTCATCGTTGGCGCGGGCGATATCGCGATCCTTGAACGCGTCTGGGCCTTGGATGAAGTCCGCGGTTTCTTGCTCAAGATAAGACGCAGATGCCCAAGCCGTGACGTTCCAACCTGCATAAACAGTCTCGGCGACGCCGGAGCCTTTGAGTTGGAATAGGCCTGTATTGTCCCGCCACCCTGTATCCTTCTGGACAGAAAGCGAAGCGCGCCCGAGATAGCCCTGATCATAAATCAGATCGCCTTTGTACCGACCCAAGCTGCCATACGATGCGTTGGCTTGGCGAAGCGGCTCGCCGCTCGGATCCGTAAGGATGACATTGATGAGGCCATGGACGGCGTTGGAGCCATATTTCGCAGATCCTGGCCCACGAACGACTTCAATGGCTTCTGCGGTCTCATGGTGCGGCTCTAGCAGGCTGTTGACGTTGCCAAAGGCCGGAGAACGGGTCGGAACACCATTCTCGAGGATGAGGAAGCTGCCCTGCCCTGCACCGCCGGTGAGAACGGGTGAACGGATCGCAATCAAATGTTCTTGGCCCGAATTGGTGTGAATGTTTACGCCTGGCAATGTGTTGAGCACTTCGGCGGGATGATCTGCCGCGATCGATGCAATCGCCTCAGCATCCAAAATTGATACCGCTCCTGCCCCCTCGGGGCTGCGATCTCCAAAGGTCGTAATCGTCGCCAAGACCCGATTTTCGCGCTCTGGACAGAAAGGAGATGTTGCATCTGGCGCTAATCCCCGTTCCTCAAGACACTTCGACACTTGATCAGAGACGTCCTGCTCGGCCTCTTCGTAGGCAAACTGAGCATGGGCGTGCGCCGTCAACGGCAGTATGGCGGTTGTGCAAAATAGTGATTTCAACATGTCTTCGATTTAGCTCCCGAAGAAGAGGTTAGCTGGCAGAGCGCCAACGACCGCGCCTGAGACACAGGTTGCGAGCGTGCCCGCAAGAAGGGTGCGCCAAGCGAGTTCGAGGAAAGTTGTACGCCGCTGTGGTTCGATGATTGAAAGGCCACCAATCAAGATGCCAATTGAGCCAAAGTTTGCGAAGCCGCAAATGGCGTGCGCCGTAATCATACTAGAGCGTTGCGATAGTCCTTCGCCGCCTTCTCCTGCAAGCTGAAGGAAGGCCACGAATTCTGTCAGAACGGTTTTGATCCCGATCAAAGAACCGGACTGTGCGGCCTCGGACATCGGAACGCCAACCATGTACATGATCGGCGCAAAGATCCATCCGAGGATCCGCTCAATGGAGAGCTTGGCGCCGCCGACGTCCGGCAATGCGCCGAGACCTGCATTCACCAAATAAAGCAGAGCGAATGCTGCGATCAGCATGGTAACGATATTCGCAAGGATCTTGAGGCCATCAGATGCACCGGTTGCGAACGCATCCATGGTGGATTCATACTCAAAATCTGGCTCGTGTGCGCGCAGTTTTTCGTCGACCGTTTCGGGGATCATAACGAGCGCTAATGCAACGGCCGCAGGCGCGGCGATCAGTGAGGCCGCCAATAGCTGGCCGAGCGCGTTTGGCAAAACATCCTGCAAGAAGACGCCATAAAGAACGAGAACGCTGCCCGCGACAGTCGCAAAACCGGCGACCATCAGAATGAAGATTTCCGAGCGGGTCATCCCTTTGAGATACGGTTTTACCAGGACCGGCGCTTCGGTCATGCCCATGAAGACGTTGGCGGACACCGCCAGAGAAGTCGCGCCGCCGAGCCCCATGCCCTTCCTAAAGATGGTCGCAAAGCCTTTGGTCACCCAACGCAGGATGTGCCAATGCCAAAGGATGGCGGAAAGGGCTGCAACAACAATGATAAGAGGAAGGAGATGGACGGCGAAGATCGGTCCTGGTTGCCCTGTAAGCTCTTCCCACCCTGCCTGAGTTCCAAAAGTCGGTCCAAACACAAACTGGGTCCCGTAAGCGGTTGCTGCAATCAGGCTATCTACGACAATATTGGCGGCGAACAGGGCTTCGCGAATTATGGGGATACCAAATAGGATAAGAGCGAACGCAAACTGAATTGCCACGGCGCCTAGAACAATTTTCCACGGAAAGGCTTTTCTGTTTTCTGAGAGGCCCCAAGCGATCCCAAAAATCATCGCGATGCCTATTAGCGCTCGCGCATTGTCCCAACCCCATTCCATTGGCAGTCCTCTTTGCTACGTTTCCCTATTAACGACCTAGCCCGCGCACACGGCGCGGGCTAGTCCAGTTGTCAGCGAAACACCTAACCGAGTTTGCAAACGCAAATTTTGTGACCGTCTGGATCGCGGAAATACGCGCCATAGAAAGTCGGCATGCGTTTTCCGGGCGCGCCTTCATCCTGAGCACCAAGTTCAATGGCCTTTGCGTAAACGCGATCAACTGTTTCTGTGTCCGGAGCCGCAATCGCCGGCATGATTCCATTCCCGCAAGTCGCTGTCGCTTCATCGTACGGCCCGCCAATCGCGAGCATAGGTTGGCCTGGCGCAGTGCCGTAGAAATAGAGTCGACCATTGTCGAACAACCGGCTGGCACCGACCTCTGCCAAGACTTGATCGTAGAATTCGAGGGCTTTTTCGGTGTTGTTCGAACCGAGAGTCACATAGGCAAGCATTGGGGGTCTCCTGTCATGAGTACTGGCCGCTAGGCACCATGCGCCTAGTTAGAACGCAAGAGGTAACGCAGCGTCGCAGCTTGACGTTTACGTGAGCGGATGGTGCAAGGCCTTCGCACTCGCACAATGAGTAAAAGTATTAGGAGACACACTTATGTCTATTCGTTTTGATGATCGCGTTGCAATCGTAACTGGCGCCGGTGGCGGCCTCGGCAAACAGCACGCGCTTGAGCTCGCGCGCCGCGGCGCAAAAGTCGTGATTAACGACCTCGGTGGATCTATGGACGGATCTGGCGGCAACTCTGAAGCTGCTGAAGCAGTTGTTGCAGAGATCAAAGCCATGGGCGGCGAAGCGATCGCCAACGGTTCCTCTGTATCGGATGACGCTGGTGTCCAGAAAATGATCGATGACACGATGAACGCATTTGGGCGCATCGACATCATCATCGCGAACGCAGGCATCCTGCGCGATAAGTCGTTCTCCAAGATGACGACAAACGACATCAACTTGGTGCTCGACGTTCACCTGCGCGGCACATTCAAGCCTGTCCACGCAGCTTGGAACATCATGAAAGAGCAGAATTACGGCCGTATCGTCGTTACCACCTCTTCTACCGGCCTTTATGGCAACTTCGGTCAGGCGAACTATGGCGCAGGTAAGCTTGGCGTCGTCGGCATGATGAATACGCTGAAGATCGAAGGCGCGAAAAACAACATCAAAATCAATGCAGTGTGCCCAATTGCGGCAACGCGCATGACTGAAGGCCTGATGCCACAAGCGATGCTCGACAATCTCAAGCCAGAGTTTGTAACCCCGGGTGTCATGAACCTCGTTAAAGACGAAGCCCCAACTGGTGTGATTCTTTCAGCTGGCGCTGGTGCCTTCTCTATGGCGCAAATCGTTGAAACACGCGGGGCATTTGTCGGACAAGGCGAAGCTCTGACTGCAGAAGCGGTCGAAGCAAAATGGGACGAAATCACGGATACGTCTGTTCAAACGCACTTCGATTCTGGTTCAGGCCACGGGCAGAACATTTTTGCGCGCCTACAAGAGGCGGCTGCTAAGGCGTAACGCTGCGGCAAAAACAACTAAAGTTAGTAAAACCGGCGGCGGCCTATAGCCTCGCCGGTTTTTATTATCTACAACATACGGATTGATGTGTGGGACTGACGGGGAGCGCCATATGCGTGGACTAGTCTTTTCAATGTGTGCGTTGGCTCTTGCGGCCTGCGGTAGCACAGAAAATGCGGCTGATGAGGTCGCTGAACCTCCTGTAGCGGAAGTTACTGATCCTGTTGCCGAAGAAGTGGCGTTGGATGCGACTGGGGAGACGTGTGGTGGTATTGCTGCGACGCAATGCCCGGCTAGCTTTTATTGCAAACAAGAGACTGGGCAGTGCCTTGAAGTCATGGATGGCGCTGGAACCTGCCAGCCAATCCCTGAAGTCTGCACGAGGGAATATCGTCCGGTCTGTGGATGTGACGGCCAAACCTATCCAAACGCCTGTGATGCGGCCGCCAATGGCGTTAGCGTTGCCATAGAAGGCGAATGCGCAAGCCCGGATACTGAATAGGCTATAGGCTCAGAGCAGAGCTTTCGGACAACAAAGCGAGGCGATCCGGCATCGGCTCGTCCATCACCTCTTTAGTTGCCGTCACGGTTCGCAAAATTTGCGGCCCCTTGCTGCTTTCAATGGGCGTAACGAGCAATCCGTCTTTAGACAGCTGATCAATCAGCGCTGCCGGAATGGTCTTGATCGCACCCGCCAATAGAATGCGGTCAAATGGCCCGTGCTGGGCGAGGCCTTTTAGACCATTGCCGTGGCGGATCGTAACATTGTCCACGCCAAGCTCTTTCAATCGCGTACGAGATTGCTCTACCAGCCGCTCATATCGCTCAACGCCATAAACATGGCGGCAGGTCTGGCTGAGCAAGGCCGCAGTGTATCCACTGCCTGATCCAATCAGTAATACACGCGCCTCTTTTCCGGGCGGAATCTGTAACGCTCTCAACAGTTTCGCGGTCACGATCGGTCTTGGAATGCTCTGGCCGCAGGGGATGGGGAGCATGCAATCTTCGCCCACCATCGCCTTCAAATCGTCGGAGACAAATACACTCCGGTCGACAGTCTCTAAGGCCGTGAGAACACCATCATCTGTTATCCCTTGGCGCCGCAAGGAAAGAACAAATCGCGCTGCGCGCATTGGGTCTGGAATCAGGTCTGCCATGTCTCTCGCATCTCAGCGAGAAATGCCTCATGCGTCAAATCCACATGTAGGGGTGATACAGAAATGTAACCATCATAGATCGCGCGCAAATCGGTCCCCTCATTCGGGTTTGAAAGTTTGCCGCGGTAGCCGATCCAATAATAAGCGTTGCCGCGCAGGTCTTCGCGCGCCTCGGTTCGTATGATCCGTTCATCGCGCAATCCCTGGCTGGTGAAGCGAACACCCTCAACATTATCGGGCGCGCGATCCGGGAAGTTGATGTTGATCACCAGATCGTTCGGCCAGCCCTTCTCGATGATCGGACGCAAGACCTTGGCACCCCAGGCCGTTGGCGTTTCCCAAGGGCATGATTGCGGGTTCTGGAAGCCTTTGGACTGGCTGAGCGCAATACTTGGGACGCCGTGCTGCATTCCGAACAGCGCCGCAGCGATGGTTCCGGAAAAGGTCGTATCTTCAGCGATGTTCTGCCCGGCATTTACGCCTGACAGGATCAGATCTGGACGTTCCGGCATCAATTCATCAAGCGCGAGCAAGACACAATCACTCGGCGTACCGTTGACGGCATATCGTTGCGGCCCTGTTTCTCGGACGCGAACAAATTCCGTGAGAGAAATCGCTCTCCCCTTCCCCGATTGTTCAAGCTCAGGCGCGACAATCCATATATCATCGCTCAATTCTCGGGCGATATGCTCCAGAACCTCTAGGCCCGGGGCATTTATGCCGTCATCATTGGTTAGAAGAATTCTCATTCTGAGGTCTCCAGGAAAGAGAGTAATAAATACACTGCCGAACTCAGCGCGGCCCCATAAACGGTGATCGTCTCAATCGGCGGGAGGAAGGTGTAAAGCTGATGGTCTGACAAAAGAAAATGCACGATTGCGTGTACGATCGTCAGTCCTGACAGAACTTGGCCGGCTAAGCGCTTCCGAGGCGCAAGGAACACCATCCAAAAGGCGGCGATAAAGAGCGGAATGTGCAAGAGAACAAACCAGTCTCTTGCGCTCTCATCATCCATGCCGCTCAGAACGGGCAGTAACCGCCATTCCGCATGGGTCATCGCATCCATTTCGTGAACCGCGAACAGTGCGAGAGTGACCACCAGGCTCAGGTTGAGCCATTGCTTCACGCGATCACCTCAAGGCCGCCCATATATGGACGCAGCACGTCGGGCACGGTGATAGAGCCATCTTCGTTCTGATAGTTCTCAAGCACAGCCACGAGCGTACGCCCTACGGCGAGGCCGGATCCATTCAGCGTATGTACGAATTCCGGTTTCGGTTTCGCGTTCTCTTCGCTCGGGGCTGGACGCCAGCGTGCACTCATTCTGCGCGCCTGGAAGTCACCGCAATAAGAACAGGAGCTGATCTCACGATAGGTATTCTGGCTCGGGAGCCAAACTTCGAGGTCGTAGGTTTTGCGTGCACCAAAGCCCATATCGCCTGTGCAGAGCAGCATGCGGCGGTAAGGCAAGTCGAGCGCCTCCAAGATGCCTTCTGCGCACTTGGTCATACGCTCGAGCTCTGCGAGCCCTTCGTCTTCGCCACCAACGATCGAGACCATCTCGACTTTGTTGAATTGGTGCAGGCGGATCATACCCTTGGTATCGCGCCCGGCACTGCCTGCTTCAGATCGAAAGCACGGCGTGTGCCCGGTCATGCGAATGGGCAGCTGGCCCGCATCTAGAATCTGCTCGCGCACGAGATTGGTGAGCGAAATCTCAGAGGTTGCAATCAGCCACAAACCATCCGTTGTTTCGAACGAATCTTCTCCAAATTTTGGAAGTTGGCCGGTTCCCACCATCGCTTCTGGACGGACCAATAGCGGCGGTGTGATTTCTTCATACCCGTTTTCGCCCGTTTGCTTATCCAGCATAAAGGAGGCGAGTGCGCGTTCTAAACGCGCCATCTTTCCGCGCAGCGCGACGAACCGCGCACCGCTCATGGCGGCGGCAGATTCGAAGTCCATCAGTGGTTGGCCAATTTCATTTTTGAGCGCGGCGCCAAGATCGGCGTGATCCTGCACATTGTTGCGACCAGCCAGGCGCGAATTTGGCTCTCCCCACTTATGCTGTTCAACGTTGCCAGCCTCGTCTTCGCCGACCGGCACGTCTGGCATTGGGATGTTTGGTGTTCCAAGCAGCAGCTTATCCAGCTCTTCGCGTGCGGCAGTTTCTTGCTCGCCCGCGGCTTCGATGATGTCTTTGGCCTTAGCGACCTCTGCGCGAAGCTGTTCAAACAGAGCCTCATCGCCGCTCGCTTTCGCTTTGCCGATTTCTTTCGACTTGGCATTGCGCGCCGATTCAGCCTCTTGCTTATCCGAGACAGCTTTCCGAACGGCTGCATCATGGTCCAGCATATGGGAAACCACGTCGCCGAGGCCTTTTTGCTTGCGCTCAAAGGCGTCTCGGAACGCGTCAGGGTTTTCGCGGATGGCGCGGATATCGAACATAGGCTCGCCTCATTACTCGTCGGGCTAGCGTTTAGGCTGATGCGAACGGGGCGTCTAGCGCCCTATTCGCCTACTTGTCTTTGACTTGCGGAGCCAAACGAATGTGTAGCTCGCGCAATTGCTCATCACGCACTGGACTTGGCGCCTGCATCATGAGATCGCGCGCTTGCTGGTTCATTGGGAACAGCGTGACGTCACGAATGTTCTCAGCATCTGCCAGCAGCATGACCATACGATCCACACCAGGTGCAATCCCGCCATGCGGAGGTGCACCATAGCGGAACGCATTCAGCATGCCGCCAAACTCTGCTTCGACGACTTCCGGGCCGTATCCAGCCTTTTCAAACGCCTTCAGCATGATCTCAGGACGGTGGTTCCGGATGGCCCCAGAGGACAATTCAATCCCGTTACAGACGATGTCATACTGGAACGCGTTGATCGCGAGCAGGTCTTCGTCAGTCTTAGCCGCTTCCAGCGCTTCCAAACCGCCTTGTGGCATCGAGAACGGGTTGTGGCTGAAGTCGACTTTCTTGTTGTCCTCGTCCCACTCATACATTGGGAAGTCGATGATCCAGCAGAAGCGGAAGACGCCCTGCTCAATCAGGTCGAGCTCTTCACCAACTTTGGTGCGCGCGGCGCCAGCGAGCTTATACGCGTCGCCTTTCTTGCCAGCGGAGAAGAAGATACCGTCGCCATCACCGAGCCCTGTATGCTCGAGGAAAGCTTTCAAGTGATCAGCGTCAAAGTTCTTGAGAACAGGATCTTGGCTGACGACCACGCCGTCATCTCCGGCACGGAGACGCGCATAGCCAAGGCCAGGCGCCTGCATCTCTTTCTTCGCCCATTTGTCCATATCATCGAAGAACTTCCGAGACTGGTTCTCGGTCGCTTTTGGCGCAGGGATCGCGATGACTTTCCCGCCACCTTTGATGATCTTGGCGAAGATTGAGAAGCCAGTCTTGCTGTCATCCTCGAAGAACTCAGTCACATCGACGAGTTCGATTGGGTTTCGCAGGTCGGGCTTATCTGAGCCATATTTGGACATGGCTTCCGCATAAGGGATCCGCGGGAACGGTCCTTCTGGAAGTTTACGGCCTTTACCCTTCCAGTCCGCGAACTCTTCGAAAACGCCATGCATGACAGGTTCGATGGATTGGAAGACGTCTTCTTGGGTGACAAAGCTCATCTCGATATCGAGCTGATAGAATTCACCCGGCGACCGATCTGCGCGCGCATCTTCATCACGGAAACAGGCCGCGATTTGGAAGTAGCGGTCAAAGCCAGACACCATCAGAAGCTGTTTGAACTGCTGCGGCGCTTGCGGAAGCGCATAGAACTCACCTGGGTGCAAACGAGACGGCACAAGGAAGTCACGCGCGCCCTCTGGCGAAGACGCTGTCAGGATTGGGGTTTGATACTCAGTGAAGCCTTGCTCCACCATACGGCGGCGGATTGAAGCAATGACTTCAGCGCGCAGGATCATGTTGGCGTGAAGTGTTTCGCGGCGCAAATCCAAATAGCGGTGTTTAAGGCGAATATCTTCCGGATAGTCTGGCTCACCGAACACGGGAAGCGGAAGCTCGGCTGCTTCCGATTGAACCGACGCTTCTTTGACACGGACTTCGATTTCACCTGTGTCCAAATTGTCGTTCACGAGCTCAGCATCACGCGCCAACACCTCACCCTCAATGGTAATAACGCTTTCAGTGCGAAGGCGTTCTACCACAGCGAAAGCTGGGAAGTCTGGATCGAAAACGCATTGCGTCAGACCGTAATGGTCGCGCAGGTCGATAAACATCACTCCGCCATGGTCTCGGCGGCGGTGAAGCCAGCCTGAGAGTTTAACGGTTTGCCCGACATGGGACTTGCGAAGTTCGCCGCAGGTATGGCTGCGATAGGCGTGCATGGTGCGCTCCGTTTGGGAGGAGAAATAAAGGCGGCTTTTGGCGCTCCACAGCTTAGAATGTCAAGGCCCGCCGACACTTAGTTCGGCGCAGGAACGAGACGCTGGGATATTAACCGGTTTTTCAGGCCTATTTATTTTACTGCCCGCATGTCGAATCAAGCACCGCTTCCTGCCGAAGTAGATAATGTCGGGCCGCTGCACCGTGATCGTGCAGAGGGAATAGTTGTCGAATGTAACGGGACCGAGGCGACGATCTCGACCGTCGCGGGTGATACGGAGGCCTCGGACTCCTACTGGGCCGTTGGTCAGCTCATCTCCATTCAAGTTGGAAAGAACCGCGTTGTCGGGCTTCTCCACACGGTTGAGCACGACGCTGAAACCTGGGATTCGAACAGCGAAAACCCGATCCTGCTGAAAGTTGAACTCTCAGGAGAAGTCCGCGCCGATGAGCGACGGGGCATGATTTTCTCCGGCGGTATCACGCAGTATCCTTATATCGGCGCAGTGGCGCACCGGATCCGCAAGAAAGATCTCACGACCATTTATCGCACAAGTGACCCGTCCGCGGTTACGATAGGATCGCTAAGCCAAGCTGCTGATATTCCTGCCGTTGTTTCGGTAGATGCGCTGCTTTCGCGACATTTTGCGGTGGTTGGGACGACCGGTACCGGTAAGTCGACGGCGGTGACGCTGCTGCTCCACTTGATCGCGAAGCACAAACCTAATCAACGCGTCCTCATCCTCGACCCGCACAACGAATATACCAGCGCGTTCGGCGACAAAGCGAATACGATCACAGCTGAATCGCTCGATTTGCCGTTCTGGCTCTTGAACCTAGAAGAGTTCCAGCAAGTGATCTTCCGAGGCCGTGAAGGCTCAGAGGAAGAGGTCGATGCGCTGCGCGAGTTCATCCCGCAAGCGAAAACCGTGTATCGCTACGGGGCCGGTAACAGCGTTCGCCGAAAGGCGGGTAGCGGAGGATCCTTCACGGCCGATACGCCTGTGCCCTATCGCTTGGCAGACCTTTTGAAACTGATCGACGAAGAGATTGGTTCTCTAGATGGCGCGCTCCGCCGCCTGACGCTACGCCTCCTCAAGTCTCGGATCGAGGCAGCGATCAATGACCCTCGCTTTAGCTTCCTGTTTGGCTCGCACGACGCGACCGACCGGATCGATAGCGTTCTGAGTAACATCTATCGTGTCCCGATCGCCGGAAAGCCCATCACTGTGTTCCAGATGTCGGGCATTCCGTCGGAAGTTGTGAACTCAGTAGCCTCTGTTCTGTGTCGCCTCGCATTTGATTTGGCGCTGGCCAGTAACTCAAAAGTCAAAACGCTTGTCGTTTGTGAAGAAGCGCACCGATACATCCCGACGGATTCTGGGTCCGCTTTTGCGCCAACTCGAGACGCAATCGCTCGGATCGCGAAAGAAGGCCGGAAATACGGTGTTTCGCTCGCGATCATTACACAGCGCCCGAATGAGCTGGATCCAACCATTCTGTCTCAGTGTAACACCGTCTTCTCGCTTCGCTTGGGTAATGATGAAGACCAAAACGTAATGCGGAAAGCGATTTCAAACGGATCGCGCTCAACACTCGCCTTCCTCTCATCACTCGCAGATAGAGAATGTATCGCGTTCGGGAGTGCTGTTTCGACTCCGATGCGTATGAGGTTCCGTAACCTTGCGATTAGCGCACGTCCATCCAGCCAAAATGTTTCGGACGGCGATGACATTATGGCCCAAGATAATGCCAGCCTCACGGATATCGTCACCTCCCTTCGCGGGGACTCAGCGAAAGAGCATCAAGCCGTAAATGAAGCGGAAGAATGGGTGCTGCATGATGAACCTGTCGCGACAGCCCCTGCCCCATCTTATGCCGATGCGAAAAGTGAGGTGAACCTGAAGCCGCGGTCGCTATTGAAACGCAAATCTGAATAGGCGCCTCCATTTTGCAGAATCAGGGTCGCCATCACGCGCGGCTTCATTTAGGGCCACACGAATGAATCGTGAGCGTCTTACCCCGATCACAGAACAATCGGACCTCGACCATGCCTGTCAGCGGCTGGCTGAAGGGACATTTCTGTGTGTCGATACCGAATTCCATCGAGAAACGACCTATTGGCCAGAGCTATGCCTTATCCAAGCTTCTTGCGAGGGATATGAGGTCATTATCGACCCTATGGCTGACGATTTAGACATTGGGCCGTTTCTGACGCTTCTTGGCGATGAGAGCCGACCAAAAGTCTTTCACGCCGCCCGCCAGGACCTTGAGATCTTTAATCGTTTGATCGGCCACCCACCCCGGCCTATCTTCGATACCCAGGTTGCGGCGATGGCGCTGGGAATTGGAGACTCCGTCTCTTACGACAACCTCATTCAGCGCGTTTTGAAACGCCGCATCGATAAATCCAGCCAGTTCACGGATTGGAAGCGCCGTCCGCTCACCGATAAGCAGCTGAATTACGCCATGGGCGACGTTACCCATTTGCGCGATGCTTATGTTTCAATGCTCGAGCAATTGAAGGCTCAAGACCGGATGAGTTGGGCCCAGGCCGAAATGTCGGTCTTGGAGGACCCAGCACTTTACGACACATCGCCTTCTAATGCTTGGAAGCGTTTGAAAATGCGCAAACCAAACAAAGAATACGCCGCGGTTTTCGCCTCTGTGGCAGGCTGGCGCGAGGAAAAGGCGCAAGCGTTTAACAAGCCGCGTCGGCGAATTCTAAAAGACGATGCAATTCAAGAGATTGCGGATCAAAAACCACAATCAGAGAAAGCGTTTGAACGCCTGCGCGCCGTACCAAAAGGCTTTATTCGATCAAAGTATGCTGAAGGGCTCATGGACGCCGTATATGCAGCGGTCTCTAATCCTGAAGCGCATGCACCTAAGCTTCCGAAACGTCAGCACAATCCTGAGATGCCCGCTGGTGCCCCTGAGATGCTCAAAGTCCTACTGAAGGCTGTAAGTGACGAGGCAAATGTCGTCCCGCGACTCATCGCGAATGCGGCTGACATCGAGCGCTTGGCGCGCGGAGAGACCTCTGAGGACATTGCCGCGCTAAATGGGTGGAGATTTGACCTGTTCGGCAAGAAAGCGCTCGCATTGCTGTCGGGAAAACTCGCCCTCTCGTTCGAGAACGGTCAGGTCAGACTGTTCGAGCTCTAGCCTGCTTCGTCTATTCGATCGTTAGTCGCGGCTGTAATTGCATCAAACCAGCAAGTTGGCTGAGCCGACGCTCCACCGTGTCTGACACCAAGTCACTATAGGCTTTGTCGACCGTCATGCTGAGCGTATCGTCTTTAATAGCGAGCTTAGCGGTCGCCAAGATGCCGCCAGATCTCCCTGAATAAACGCTCCCCAAGCGCATTGCCGTGCCCAAGACTTTTGCCCGTCGTTTCGCACCGAGACCGAGCAAACGAGCATATCGTGGGTCTTCAACCAGTTTAAACGTGTAACGTGAGGCCGCCGCATAGGCTGCAAATAGACGTTCTGAATGGCTCATAGAAGGCACCGGCGCGCGTAAGACTTGCTCATAGACGAGTTGAGCACGGTGATCTGGGTGCATACGCGCGCCTGCATCCGCCATTGAACAAATTGCGCGGAGCAACGTCTCGCTCTTTTTGAAGCGCTTAGAGATGGGGTGGATGAAACTATAGAGCTCCCGCCCAAACAATCGGCTCTGCGGCGTGGAGCGTAGGAAGAGCGGAACGGCATCCAACAGACCGGTTGCGCCATCAACTTCTAATCCATCAGCAGCCACGCCGTCCCGAAGACCAAAAGATGATATCGTCACCTTATCGATGCTCAATTGCTCCATAAGCGTCTTCAGCAACAAAGCTGCATGCGGGAGCGTATCAAATCGGCGTCTAGAGACGCCCAGCAATTGCTCTCTGGTGAGTTTGTCAGATCTGGAGAGTTCGGCGGCCTCAATGACGTTCTGAACGTCATCTTGAGTCATTTTGTAACCGTGTGCGACTCGAAGAGGGTAATCCCGCAACATCATGTGAACAGCCGCAACGTTCCGCCAAGCGCCGCCAACCGCGAAGAGATCCTGGCCTGCGGCTGTTTTGACAAAATCGCTATTCGCAAGGATCTTACGCATCGCCTTGCGGCGCTTTTCGAACGGCAGATTTGTATCTTGAGCTCTCGCCAGTGGCCCGAGCAGAAACGATTCACCAACGGCGTCCTGGTCGACGGGGCGCAGCTCCATGCTGGTGCCCCCAAGGTCGGCTATGAGACCCTTCGGGTTGAGAAATCCAATAGAGACGCCGACGGCAGATAGTCGCCCTTCATCTGCGCCGCTGAGGACCTTAATCGGCGCACCGAGAATAGCTTCTGCGCGTTTCTTGAACTCAGGTCCGTCGCTCGCTTCCCTGACAGCGGCAGTTGCGACCGCTCTAACGTTCTTGATGTTGAGACTGGCTGTAATTGCTCGAAACCGATGAAAGGTCTGCAACGCGAGTTCTGAACCGGTTGGAGACAAGCGCCCCGTTTCCGATAAGTCCCGCCCAAGACCCGCCATCGCTTTTTCGTTGAAGTATGGGATTAGTGCTGCGCCAGATTGCTCATAGATGACCATCCGACATGAGTTGGAGCCTATGTCGACAACGGCGATTTTTTCGGCCGATTTCATTTCGCTTTACGCTCGCGTTTTCGCGGGGCCAATCGCGGTGGCTCACTGACAACCAAGGCGCTGCCGCGTCCAGAGAGGCTAGGATTATCCATGAAATAGCTGTGGGCGCTAAAGCCGCCATCCGCGCCGCTATGGCTGATCCGCGTATAATTTCCATCGGCGCCCATATCCCAGCTTTGCTCATCATCGTTAAGATTCGCAACCATGATTTGATTGAGCACCTGACGGTGCACAGTTGGCACTTCGATCGGAACCAAGGCCTCGACCCGGCGTTTGAGGTTCCGGTCCATCCAATCCGCGGATGACATGTACACTTTGGCTTTTTCCGACGGCAGCGTTTCGCCAGTGGCGAAGCAAACGATGCGTGAGTGTTCTAAGAACCGGCCTATGAGGCTCTTCACCTGGATTGTTTCGGAAAGGCCCGGCACGCCGGGGCGTAGACAGCAAATCCCTCGAATGACCAGACGAATGGGCACACCCGCTTGGCTCGCGCTGTACAGGGCATCAATAACGTCCTGATCGACGAGGGAATTCATCTTGGCCCAAATCCCGGAAGGTTTTCCGGCTTTTGCTGCTTTCTCTTCCTTTTTGATCTGATCGATCAAATAGGCCTCCATCGCAAACGGCGACATAATAATCTTCTCAAGACCCGGCCCAGTCGATGGTGGTTCTTTGTAAGCCGTGATGTAGTTGAACAAGCGCCCTGCATCACGCCCCATAATCGGGTCTGCCGTAAACAGCGCCAGGTCGGTATAAATCTTCGCGGTGATGGGGTGATAGTTCCCAGTCCCAAAATGCGTGTAGGTCCTGAGCCCATCTTGTTCTCGGCGAATGATCAGAGAGACTTTAGCGTGCGTTTTGTAATCGATGAAGCCGTACACAACTTGCACGCCCGCGCGTTCTAGGTCTCGCGCCAAACGAAGGTTAGTTTCCTCATCGAACCGGGCTTTGATCTCAACCAAAGCAGTGACGTTCTTCCCCTCTTCTGCCGCTTCGATAAGGGCGGCAACAATCGGTGAATTGAGTGTCGTGCGGTAGAGCGTTTGCTTAATGGCAATAACGTCCGGATCACGCGCTGCTTGGCGGATGAACTGCACGACGACGTCAAACGATTCATACGGGTGGTGAACCAAGATATCCTTGGCCCGGATCGCCTCAAAACAGTCGCCACCCATTTCCCGAATGCGTTCGGGGAACCGGGCTTCGAAAGGTTTGAATAGAAGCTCTGGTCGATCTTTTGCGATCAATCCAGAGAGGTCTTTCATGCCGAGCATCCCGTCAATCAGTGTGACATCCCGGCTTTCGGCGCCAATCTCTCGCGCCACGAAGTCTCGTAATGATTCTGGTCCATCTGAATCGATGTGAATACGTACGATACGCCCGCGCCGGCGTTGTTTCAGCAGAATTTCGAATTCGGCGATCAGGTCTTCTGCTTCTTCCTCGATCTCAATGTCGCTGTCGCGAACAATACGGAAGACACAATGCCCAAGGGCATCAAACCCGGGGAACAGCATCTCGTGAAAGTGCGCGATAACGCTCTCTAGGCGTACATAGCGAAGCAAGCCTGATTTCTTGTCCGGCAATCGAATGAATCGCGAAGAAAAGGCGGGCATAGGAACCAATCCCACCATCGTCTCGCCATTCCCGTCCATGGGGTTCAGCTGGAACGCGACTGCAAAGCCTAGGTTTGGAATGAAGGGAAATGGATGCGCTGGATCAACAGCCTGCGGGGTCAGGATTGGAAAAATCTGGCTCTCAAATCGTTCTTTGAGCCATGTCATATCTGTACGCTTGAGCTCGGAGACGGATAGAACCTCGATCTGCTCTTGTTTGAGCTCGGCGCGCAATTCCGCCCAGCACGACTGTTGGGACTTGATCAGTCGCTTGATCGACGCCTCTATATCACGGACCTGCTCGGCCGGAGTGCGCCCTTCGATACTGAGCTTTTGAATACCTGCCCGAACTTGTTCTCTGAGACCCGCATATCGGACCATGTAGAACTCATCGAGATTGTTCGCCGAAATAGAGAGAAATCGAAGACGTTCCAAGAGCGGATGGTTTACATTCTCCGCCTCTTCGAGAACACGTTCGTTGAACTTCAACCAAGAGAGTTCGCGGTTGATGTATCGCTCTGATGCGGCAGACGGTGCTTTAGACACAGCGCTCATTTGATCGAATCTTTCTTCTCAAATGCGGTTCAGTCTTCCCCTAAAATTTCGCGCGCGAGAGGGATCGTTAGAGGTCTATCCCCGCTTGCCCCGGCCAAAACTTCAGCGGATTGTTCGATTAGCGAGTAATCCAGGCCTATGCGCGTGACAAGGTAATCTTCAACTGTTTTTGGAAGGTCCAAATAGGAGCGTGCAAAGGCTCGCTTTAGTCTCGCCCGCATAAGGTCTTCATCCGGGGCTGGAAGCTCGGCAAGTGGCGCTCCTTGAAGGCGAGATCGCAAGTCTGGAGACTGTATTCGCCATTGACCAGGAACTGTGTGAGCCGCAAGCAAGATGCGCGTGTCATGCCGCTTAATTCCGCTCAATGATAGAAGGAGCGTCTCCGCATTGCTGAGCATTTCCACATCATCGATCGCCACATCGGTTGCCGTGATCGCCTCGATTTCGCTGATATCGAGCTTAGAAAATTCGTCGCCGCTAAAGTAGAGCGCATTTCTCTCTTCCGCCCAAGCTTTTGCCATAGTTGTGAGGCCGCTTCCGACAGCCCCAATCAAACAGAAAGCATGATACGGCCAGCGCTCCGGTTTCCGGATTGCCGCGCAGACCGCCCGGTTTGCATCCGTGACGGCCATGTCCTCAAAACTGAGACGCGCCTCCGGAAATTGAATAGGAATTTGCCTCGAAGGCGGCATGTTTTACTGGCTTTCGATCGGTAAACCTGGGCTGATTGCAGAGGTCATGACCCATCCAATTGGATCGGCATTGATGACAACGCCGCGATCACGGAGGTCCTTGGTCAAACGTTCGCCATTACCCGCAAACGCAAAAGCCACCACAGCACCGTCCGTCGAAATTGCACGCGTCTGAAAGTTCGACACGAGCGGAGACTGCGCGAGCGCGTTTCGAAGGGTCACCCACTCCGGCAGTGATGTGTACTTCACAGTCGCTTCGATCAATGTGCGAGACGTATCGCGCACAATCGATGTCTGCTTCCAATCATCATTCAATCGCACAGCGACAGCATCAATAGCGCCTTGCAGCGTTGAAGCCCGTGAAGTGATCCCAATTCGACGGGGTCCTGACGGCGTGATGGACACCAGATCAACCCGGTAACCGCCCGCTGATCCTCGTAGATCCGCGAAGATCGCGCGTTGCGCGCCATTGATCGCAACTTCCGTTTCCATCACCTCCCAAGGGGTCTCGGAGGAATAGCCAGTTGCGCGGCTGATCATAAGTGGGACGAGGCTGCCTTTTGGCGGGCCTTCCCATGCAAGGTTCCACGCGAGGTCCATGCCATTCGATGCTGAGGTGAAGAGGACCGCTTTTGGCGCGAGGCTATCTGTGAAGGGCAGTCCAACTTGCTTCAGCGCCGCTCTCACCTGTGACGGGTTATAGACGACCGCCAACTGCCCGCGATAGCGCCCTGCCCCGGCAATTTCTTCCTCGACATCCACAGCTGCTGCAATTCGATCTGCCAATGCCTGATCGATGATCAGGTCCGTCACAGCAAGGCGATCCTCAGGAAGTGTGAGGCGCTCGATGAGACGCTGAGCCCCGATCAGTTTTGCGGTCGAAAAGGCTTTTAGCTGAGCTTCGCCAACCGTGGGAGCCCGTTCATCAACCTCAATCCCGCTAATTGTATAAGCGTCGCGACTTTGCGCATGCGTGCCCAAGGCACCAGCGGTGATCAGCGCGAACGCCAGGATGAGAAGACGAATCATATCTAAGGGCCTCTTAACGTGTCTCTTCTTACCAAGTGTCAGAGTGTACGTGAACCGTAGATGCACGCTGGTCACCAGACAGAGCACATGCTAACGCGCGCGCCATGAGCACGAACACACCTGATTCCCTGTCTTATCGCGATGCCGGTGTCGATATTGAGGCAGGCGAAGACTTAGTCAAAGCTATTGGCCCGCTGGCCAAAGCGACCCGCCGAGCGGGCGTTATGGGCGGTCTTGGCGGCTTTGGGGCGCTTTTTGATCTCAAGAAAGATGGTTGGGAGGATCCAGTCCTGGTTTCAGGGACGGATGGGGTTGGCACAAAGTTGATGCTCGCCTTTGAAACAGGCATTCACAACACAGTTGGAATCGATCTTGTGGCGATGTGTGCCAATGATGTGCTCGCACAAGGCGCTGAGCCACTGTTTTTCTTAGACTATTTCGCAACGGGGAAACTCGAAAACGGGATCGCGGAACAGGTTATTGCTGGGATCGCAGAGGGCTGCAAACAGTCAGGGTGCGCCCTCATTGGGGGTGAAACCGCTGAAATGCCGGGCATGTACCCTCCTGGACACTACGATCTAGCGGGCTTTGTTGTCGGCGCCGTTGAGCGCGCGAACATCTTACCGCGACACGCCGATATGAAGGCGGGCGATGTCCTGATCGGGATATCTTCAAGCGGGCCTCACTCAAACGGCTATTCTCTTATTCGGAAAGTCGTTGAACGCTCTGGGCTTTCTTATGAAGACAATGCGCCCTTCTCAAACGCGCAGACGCTTGGGGAAGCGCTGCTGACGCCCACACGCCTCTATTCCCAACATGTCCTGCCTCTGCTCAAGAAAGATTTGGTTCACGGCCTGGCACATATTACCGGCGGCGGCGTAACCGAAAATACACCGCGCATGTGCCCGGATACGCTCGTCCCGCGCGTCGACCGAACTGCTTGGGAAGCTCCCGCCGTGTTTGATTGGCTGCAAGACGTCGGCAAGACGACAGATGACGAGATGCATCGCACTTTCAATATGGGCATCGGGATGATCTTGGCCGTTTCGCCCAGCAACGTCGACGCTGTCCTCGCTGAATTAGAGGCGATGGGCGAACTGGCAGTCGTTTTAGGTGATTTGGTAGACGCGTGACGCGCTTAAGAGCCGCAATTCTAATCTCGGGTCGCGGCACCAACATGTCCGCAATCATGGAGGCTGCGCAGCAGCCTGAATACCCTGTCGACCCGATCCTCGTTCTTTCAAATCGTCCAGATGCGGCTGGCCTCACATATGCGGAACAGGCTGGCGCTGCAGCGATCGCAATCGATCATAAACCTTTCGGAAAAGACCGAGAAGGGTTTGAACGCGCCATGCAAGACGTCCTTCTTGAACACAAAGTCGAGATGGTCATTCTTGCGGGTTTCATGCGGATCCTGACCCCTTGGTTTGTCTCGCAATGGGAAGGATGCATGATCAACATCCATCCATCGCTCCTCCCAAAGTATCCGGGGCTCCACACGCATCAACGCGCAATCGACGCTGGTGATGTTGAAGCAGGATGTTCTGTTCATTGGGTGACTGAAGGCGTCGATGAGGGAGACGTTATCGCGCAAGCGCGGGTTCCGATTAGGCCGGACGATACTGCAGAGACATTGGCAGA
>JBCBGS010000005.1:0-41629 GCA_038526515.1 Pseudomonadota bacterium
GTCTCAGTAAACTTGATCGCGTTGCCGACCAGGTTGAACAGGATTTGGCGTGTTTTGCCGACGTCGCCCCGCAATAGACACACGCTCGTCCGCTCAGAACGCCCTTGCATATTGAGGCCCGTTATTAAGTAAATCCTCAGCGGCTTGTGGCATAAAGGCGTGATGAGTGATGATACAGTCAAACTAAGCCCAGAACAGTCTTTCTTGGCAACCGCGAGCCACGAGATCCGAACGCCTCTAAACGGCATTCTCGGAACCGTCTCGTTATTGCTGGAAACCAACTTATCGCCGGCTCAGCGCGAATATGCTGATGCCATTCAAAACTCCGGCGAACGGCTCTTGGATCTGCTCAACAATGTCCTTGATTTCGCCCGGCTCGATTCCGGATCTATCGCGCTCTCGAATGAGACGTTCAGGCCGAGTGCGCTCGCCCGCGAAGTGGTGGAGCTACTGTCCCCCAAAGCGCATATACGCGGGCTGGATATCGCTCTGCGATGCCGGATTGATCGGGCCCTAACCCTGCGCGGTGACGCCGGCAAAACACGCCAAATCCTGTTCAACCTGGTCGGCAACGCGATCAAGTTTACTGAGACAGGTGGCATCCTAATCGACCTCATCTACGAAGACGGGCAGCTCATCCTCGATATCTATGATACCGGCCCAGGCATTACAGAGCGCGGTCAAGCCGACTTGTTCAAAGCGTTCCAACAAGTCAGCCATGAGGACGCACAGAAAGACGGCGGCGTTGGTCTCGGCCTCGCTATCGTAAAACGGATCTGCGACGCGCTCGGAGGTGACATATCGGTCACCAGCACGCTTGGCGTGGGAACACGGTTCCGCGTTCAAGTGCCGTTCCAGCAGGAGGCAAACTGCCTCGATTATGCGGCCAATGATCCAATCGAAGGACGAATTGCGCTGGTAGGATTGCCAACGGCAAGCACGCTTTCGGTGGCAGAAGCCTTGGTGCGCGCTGGCGCGACGGTCATCAATGTGATGCCGCCCG
This sequence comes from Pseudomonadota bacterium, assembly GCA_038526515.1. Lineage (GTDB taxonomy): Bacteria > Pseudomonadota > Alphaproteobacteria > Caulobacterales > Hyphomonadaceae > Henriciella. Next base: position 1,004 of record JBCBGS010000005.1, read on the forward strand.
AGGCAGCGCTCTCGGTGGATGCTCAACTGATTTTAGCGAGTGCAGATCTGCCGCAGGCGATCCTTCAAGTCTTATGCAAATCTGCGCCGGTCTTGATTGTGCTTCGCCAAGAAGACCGTTCAGAGATGCCGCGGTTCCGAAAAATGGGAGCTTCCGGCTGGCTGGTCCGACCCCTGCGCGCGGCTTCTGTTGTGAACCGCGCCGGGCTCGCCATTTCAGGCGAGACGGCTCAGCCTGAAGAAACAACGCCGGCGGGTGAAGGTCGCATCCTTATTGCTGATGATAATCCAATTAATACACTGATCGCGCAGCGCGCCTTGGAATCGTCAGGATTCACGGTCACGGTGGCAACAACTGGACGCGAGGCCCTCGACGCGATCGAGCAAATCAGTCCAGACTTGATTTTGATGGATTTGAGGATGCCCATCATGGATGGATTTGAAGCGACGCGCCGCCTGCGAAATACCGGTGTAAAAACTCCGGTGATTGCCGTATCGGCGGAAATTAATCCCGAAATTGAGCGCCGCGCTCGTAGCGCAGGCGCTGATGGCGTCGCCTCGAAACCGCTTGAAGCAGAAGCCCTTCGGCAACTGGCGTTTAAATGGGTTGGCCTAAAATCCCAGGCGGGTGCCGCGTGAGCGAGGCGGGGACAGCAACAAAGCCGTCTGAATCTCGGCTGCTGCGCGCGTTCAAATCTCTAAATGACCGAAAAATGGCCGCCATGGTCATTCTATCCTTTGCGGCAAGCCTGCCCTATGGCGCGGTACTCGGCGCTTTAACGGCGTGGCTGACCGAAGAAGGCATTGGCCCGGCCGTGATCGGCGCCATCGGCCTCGGCACGATGGGATATGCGTTTAAGTACCTTTGGGCTCCCGGTTTTCAGCGTGCGAAACAGCTGCCTTTCCTAAAGATCGGTGGGCGCCGCTCCTGGCTATTATTTCTCCAGGCCGCGATCTCGATCGCTTTGATGGTGTTGGCCTTCTCTAATCCGGCCCAGAATATCGGATTGGTGACGGTGATTGCCTTCGTCATCACCCTGCTGTCACCGACGCATGATCTGATCTTGGACGCGTGGCGGATTGAGGTTGCAGAGTCCGAAGAAGACAAAGACTTGATGTCGGCGCTCTATCAGTTCGGATACAAAGCAGGCGGATTTGTCAGCGGTTTCCTCGCGCTCATTTTGGCGGCGCGGATTGGCTGGGTGAATGTCTATCTGATGATCGCCGTGTTTATGGCACTTTGCGTAGTTGGTAGCTTGCTCGCCCCGGAACCGAAAGCCACCGAAACAGCTGAAGATGGCAGCTACGACCATATTAGTTTCCAGCCGAGCTTGCCGCAGAGCGCTGTAAATCTCGGCGTCACCATCGTGGCGATGAGTTGGTTGCTCGCATTTGGGCTGATCGGTAACTTCCTAATTTCCTTTGTCAGCGATCCGGAAGGTTCCAGCGCGCGCTTATTTGTTCGCAATCAGGGATGGTTGATTGTTTCACTGACCGTGCTTGTTCCGACGCTGACATCGGCTTGGCTTGTCTTCTTGAAGAAGGGCACACCGTCTTCGATCCGAATTGGCGCCGCTGAGCCAAACAAAACCACGGCCTTTAGGGGTGTCCTATTCCGGGCGATTTTCGACCCCCTGATGGACCTCCTCGTCCGTTTGCGATGGGGTATTATTCTCGTCCTCGGCCTAGCGCTCATGTACCGGTTTACCGACGCTGTCTGGGGCTCACTCGCCTATGCGTTCTATCTCGGCGAAAACTATGGCGCTTTGGGGCACTCGCTAGACGATGTCGCGATCGCGTCGAAATTCTCTGGGGTAATCGCGACAATTTTTGGCGCCTTCTTAGGCGCGGCGCTGATCACGATTTTGGGCCGTATGCCAATACTGTTTATCGGCGCGATCGTCGCTGCGGTGACGAATTTGCTGTATGCCGACCTCGCGGTTGGCGGCGCGAATGTGGATGCCTTTCTCGCGCTCACCAGACTCGATATCCCATTAATTGCCTTCGCCGAGTGGGCGGCTGTGATGCAGCCGGAGCAGGTCTCTATCCCTCCGGATCAGGGGCAGCGAATGGCTCGGCTTATGCTGACGATTTTCGCTGAGAACATTGCCGGTGGATTAGCTCTCGTCGCGATCACAGCCTATCTTACGAGCATCGTGAACCCACGCTTTGCCACGATGCAATACGCTCTGCTCGTTTCGCTGACGATGCTGCTTGGCACGCTCGGACGAGCCTGGCTCGGTGAGCTTATGGAAACCGAGGGCTTCTATTACGTGTTCGTGCTCACCTTCTGGCTCGGCGGCGTCGCAGTTGTGCTTTGTATCCTGGAATGGATGAGACAATCACGCAGCAAGACGGCGGGTGAAAGCCTCATCCTAAGCGAGCAAATCTCGTCAACCGCAGACTAAGATCCAACGCGGTCTATGTCGAATGCGGCCACGGTCGCCAGGTTGACGATATCATTCACCGTCGCACCGAGGGATGCGATCTGAACGGACTTCGACATGCCGAGCAGAACCGGTCCGATCACCGTCGCGCGGGACATGCCTTCAAGCAGTTTCGTCGAGATCGACGCCGAATGAATGGCCGGCATGACCAGAACATTTGCTTCGCCGGATAGACGCGAGAATGGGTACAGCACTTTGTGCATCGGGTTCAGCGCCACATCAGCAGCAATGTCACCTTCATACTCAAAGTCGCAATCAGGACACGCGTCCATGATCGCTACCGCTTCGCGGACTTTTTCCGCGCGTTCGCCCATCGGGTTGCCGAAGGTCGAATAGGACAGGAAGGCGACGCGCGGTGTGAAACCGAGGCGCTTAACCGCCATAGCCGCTTCCTTCGCAATCCCGGCAAGTTGCTCACCATCGGGCAATTCGTTGACGCTTGTATCGGCGATAAAGATCGTCTTACCGCGATTGATCACCATGGACATGCCAATGACGTCAGCATCCGGAAGCGGATCCAGAGACAGGCGAACGTCGGTGAGACAAACATCATAATTCCGCGTCACACCCGTGACCATGCCATCGGCATCGCCGTGTGCGAGCATACAACAGCCAAAGACGTTACGGTCCTGATTGACCAATCGTTGAGCATCGCGCTTCAGATATCCACGGCGCTGGAGGCGCGCATAGAGATAGTCGGTATAATCGGCATTCCGGTCAGACAGACGCGCATTGATGATCTCTAGGGCGCCTTCCGGAACCCCCATTTGTTTCATTGTGCGTTCAACTTGTGCTTCACGGCCGATCAGCACGGGGTGGCCAAGGCCTTGCTGTTTAAACGTCCAAGCCGCGCGAACGACTTGCGGCTCTTCACCCTCGGCGAAAACAATACGCTTCTGATCGCGGCGAACAGCGGATTGAACGCCCTGCAGGAAGGACGCGGTTGGATCGAGGCGACGCGCCAAAGACTGGCGGTACTCTTCCATATCGTCGATCGGTTTCCGCGCGACGCCCGTATCCATCGCTGCTTGCGCCACGAACGGAGGAATGAAGCTGATCAAACGCGGATCGAATGGCGTCGGGATAATATAGTCGCGGCCAAATTGCGGGCGGGCCCCGTGATAAGCGGCCGCAACCTCGTCCGGCACATCTTCACGCGCCAGCTCCGCAAGCGCGCGGGCGGCAGCGACCTTCATTTCTTCGTTGATACTGCGTGCACGGACATCGAGTGCGCCGCGGAAAATATACGGGAAGCCCAGAACATTATTGACCTGGTTCGGATAGTCAGAGCGCCCAGTTGCAATAATCGCATCGCCGCGCACGGCTTTGATTTCTTCCGGACGGATCTCTGGATCAGGGTTCGCCATTGCGAAAATAATCGGATCCTTGGCCATGGATTTCACCATGTCCTGATTGACCGCACCTTTGACGGATAGGCCAAGGAAACAGTCTGCGCCTTCCATGGCTTCAGCCAAGGTTCGCTTCTCCGTCTTCACCGTAAAGGCGGACTTAAACTGATCCATCTTTTCGGTGCGGCCTTCGAACAGGATTCCGGCGCTATCGGCCATCAGAATGTTCTCAGCTTTCACACCGAGATGGCGGATAAGGCCAGCTACAGAAAGCCCCGCTGCACCGGCACCAGAAACAGCGACTTTGAGGTCCTCGAGCTTACGCCCAGTGATCGCACAGGCATTGATGATGCCTGCAGCCGCAATAATCGCCGTGCCGTGCTGGTCATCGTGGAACACAGGAATATCCAGCTCGTCACGCAGACGCTGTTCGATAATGAACGCTTCAGGTGAGGCGATGTCTTCCAGATTGATCCCGCCCCACGTCGCGCCGATATTGCGCACGACCGTGCAGAACTCTTCGACATCTTTGGTTTGCACCTCGACATCAAAGCTGTCGATATCGGCGAAGCGTTTGAAGAGAACGGATTTCCCTTCCATCACCGGCTTGGAGGCCATTGCGCCAAGGTCACCTAGTCCAAGGATCGCGGTTCCGTTCGAAATAACGGCCACCGTATTGCCCTTGGCGGTATAATCGTAGGCCAAGTCTTCGTCTTTACCGATCGCCTCGACGGGTACCGCAACGCCTGGACTATAAGCCAGAGACAGGTCGCGCTGCGTCTGCATCGGCTTGGTTGGCATCATGGAAATTTTGCCTGGAACCGGGTGGGCGTGGAAGTCGAGCGCTTCTTGATCTGTGAAGCTTGGACGCTTGGTGGTCATGATCGAGTCGCCTTTCAAGGCTTTTCAAAAATTTCTGCCGCCTCATAAGCGTGTCCGCAAGGGGGGACAAGCCGTTGTGATTGCTTTATTTGAATCGCCTTCTGAAGGATTCGCAAGACTGTGCCTGATACCGCCCAACCCGTGAAGAAGCCCAAGGCGCCAACGCCATTCATGGCGCAATATCTTGCTATCAAAGCGCAGCATGAAGATGCGCTTTTGTTTTTCCGCATGGGTGACTTTTACGAATTGTTCTTCGAGGATGCGGTGCGTGCGGCAGAGATCCTCGATATTACGCTGACTGCACGGGGTGAGCACAATGGCGAACCGATCCCAATGGCTGGGGTGCCTTATCACGCGGCTGAAGGCTATCTAGCCCGGTTGATCAAGTCCGGCGAACGGGTTGCCGTTTGCGAACAGACAGAGACACCCGCCGAAGCCAAAAAGCGCGGGTCAAAATCGATTGTGAACCGCGAAATCGTTCGCATCGTGACACCTGGTACGATCACCGAAGAAAGCCTGCTGCCAGCGCGTCAAGCGCAAGCCCTCGTAGCTGTCGTCTTTGGCGCTGGCGGCGCAGACGCGGCCTTGGCCGCTTGCGATGTCTCGACCGGCTATTTTGAGGTTTTCGCCTTTGCGCCAGAGGTTTTGTCCGAGACACTGGGCGCGCTTCCGATCCGAGAGCTATTGGTCGCCGAGCGCGACGCCGAACGCCCGCTTGTCGGGATCGCGAACGAGGCGCTAAAGCTTCCCCTAACCTATCGCCCGAACAGCGCCGCCTCATCGAAATCTGGTGAGCGTCTCCTAAAGGACGCGTTTAAAGTGGCCGCGTTGGATGCGTTTGGCGCCTTCTCCAAAAGCGAGCTTGGGGCGTGTGGCCTGCTTCTGGATTATATATCGCTCACTCAGGCAGGTGCCGATATCCGGCTCGATCCGCCGAAACGGAGCGCAAAAACCAGCGCGCTCAGTATTGATCCCGCGACCCGCGCGAGCCTCGAAATCGATACGGCGCTGAATGGGTCCCGGCAGGGCACGCTGCTCGATACAGTCGACCGCACACTCACCTCCCCCGGCGCTAGGCTCTTAGCGTCCCGGTTGGCGCGGCCTGAAACCAACCAAGGCGAGATCACCGCTCGATATGACTCCGTTGAGTATTTCCTCGCCAATGAACACTTGCGCGAGTCAATCCGCACCCGCCTTAAAAGCGCGCCAGACCTTGAACGGGCCCGGTCTCGCATCCGGCTTGGCAGAGGTGGACCACGTGACTTGGCCGCGATCGGCGTAGCTTTAAAAGCCGGTGAGGCTGCGGTGGCTGAGACATCGCGCGCGCAAACCAATCCTCCAGGTTTGATCGAAACCGCACTCACAGCGCTGACGCTGTCCAATCAACCTGAACTCGCCGCGCTCACCTCCGATCTCGGGCAAGCGCTGAGCGATGATCTCCCTACCTTGGCCCGCGATGGTGGCTTTGTCACGGCAGGTTGGGATGCGGCCCTGGATGAAGCTCGGGCTTTAAAGTCCGATAGCCGTCAGATTATTGCCGAGCTGCAAACGCGCTACGCAGGAGAAACCGGGATCAGCGCGCTCAAAATCAAGTTCAACAATGTGCTGGGCTATTTCATCGACGTGCCCGCGCGCCATGCCGATCCGATGATGCAGGCGCCTTTGGCGGAAACGTTCATTCACCGTCAAACGCTGGCCTCAAACGTCCGCTTTTCGACGGCTGAATTATCGGAACTCGCCGGAAAGATCTCTCGAGCGGACGATATCGCGAAAGGCCGCGAGCTAGAGGTCTTCGAGCAATTCTGCCAGCGCGTTGAAACGCTCTCTGACCCACTCAACGCAGCCGCTTTGGCCCTCGCAGAACTCGATACGGCAAGCGCCAATGCAGAATGGGCGCATGAATGCCAAGCCGTGCGGCCAACCCTGAGCAGCGATCCCGTATTCCACGCAGAAGGCCTGCGCCATCCCGTGGTTGAGGCGTCGCTCCGAAAACAAGGGGATGGCTTTACCGCCAATGACACGTTGCTCGATGCGTCGGGCACACAGGGGCCTCGCCTCGCCCTGGTCACAGGGCCAAACATGGCCGGTAAGTCTACATATTTGCGGCAGGCCTGTTTGGCCGTCATTTTGGCGCAAGCTGGCCTATATGTGCCTGCGCGCGCGCTCACAATGGGCCTTGCGGATCGCGTCTTCTCCCGGGTCGGCGCCAGCGATGATCTCTCTCGCGGTCGCTCAACCTTTATGGTCGAGATGGTTGAAACAGCCGCCATCCTGACCCAGGCGACAGAACATTCTTTCGTGATCCTGGATGAGGTCGGTCGTGGAACCTCGACCTATGATGGTCTCGCCATCGCCTGGGCTGCCGTGGAGCACCTTCACAATACCAATAAATGCCGGGCCCTCTTCGCGACGCATTATCACGAACTGACCGGTCTGGCCGAAGATCTCGGCGCTGCGACCAACCTCTCTCTTCGCGCAAAAGAGTGGAAAGATGAGCTGGTCTTTCTACACGACGTTCAATCTGGCCCCGCCGACCGCTCTTATGGTGTGCAAGTCGCGAAGCTAGCTGGGCTGCCAGCAAAAGCTGTGCGGCGCGCAGAGCAAGTCCTCAAAAAACTGGAAGCCGCGCCAGATGCCGTGGAGACGCTGCCGCTCTTCGCCGCCGCAATCGAAGAAGCAGAAGAAACTGGTGATGCCGATGCGCACCCCGCGCTTGATCTGCTCGATACGATTGATCCGGACACGCTGACACCGCGCGATGCCCTGGACTTGATCTACAAATTAAAGAACAATCTCTAAGCCGCCTGCTGGTTTTTCAGATCGAATTTGATCCCGCTTTTGTCCGAGTGCTTCGCCTGCTGGGCCTGCTCTGTCGCGAGTTTGATGAGATCATCAGGCGAGATGCCAGCCCGCAATGAAGATCCGCCAATACCGCAAGTGATGTAGCCCACGATGTCACCGCTGGGGCGTTTCATCAGCTTGAAGATGTCCAACTCGTCTATGATCGCTCGAGCGACTTTGCTCGCGTCGCCATAGGCTGATCTCGGTAACACGATCCCGAATACGGTTCCTGAGAAGCGCGCACAAATCCCTTTTGCCCCAACCGCTTTCGTCATGATCTCCGAAACCGATTTCACGATGAATTCTGAGATGTCCATATCCGCGCTTTCATTCAGCGCTTGGACATTTTTCAGGCTCAGGATGAGCACCGTCAATGAGTAACCATTGGTCAGCGCTTCTGCCGATTTTTCGTCCAGTACGCTCACAAACTTTTGCCGGTTCATCAGTTCCGTAACCGAGTCCCGCATCAGCGTTTCACGAACTTTCCCAACCCGCGAGCTGAGCTGAGAGATCTCGCTATGGGTGCTCTTAAGAGCGGACTGAACGCCGAGAGCAGATTTTTTCGACGCTTCGCCTTGTTCAATAATGCCTTCGATCGCACCGACGATCTGCTCTCTTGTAGAGCCGGGCGGCAGCTGCTGCTTCGCACGATCGAGCGATGAGACATACTCGTCCGTGCTGGAAATGGCTTCGGTCACCAAGGTTTGCGCGCCAGCAACCTTGTCTTCAATGGCACGACTGATCGTTTCGAGGTTTTCTTCAGCGAGACCATCTAACCGCAGATGGGTTTCATGTAGCTGTTGAACTTCGACGGCGGTGATGCCGCCATTCTCAGCAAGGATCTCATCCAGCTCTTTGTTCAGCGCTGGTTTGCTCTGGGAGGCATAAGCGTACCAAACAGCATAAGACTTTGGATCTGCGGAACTCTTATACTGCACGATCAGCTTGAATGCGGCACGACCAAACTCCCACGAAAGAGAACGCGGCGTTTTTACTTTACCAGTCTGAGCAGAATTAGATTTGGGATCGTTGATCATTCTGACGTCAGTCCTTCTTCTAATTGAATACTGGCAATAACAACCTTGTGTTGAATGGCGTTTAAAGAGATCGCGCGAATCCAGAGGATCGCGATTAACCATAGCGCTCGCAGAAGGATACGCGCTCGATCCAGTGCGGGTCTGATACCCGCTATCGACGCTTTGCGTATTATAATCTACACCTTGCGCAGAATGGGTGCCGTCTCGCACGGCAGACTTGGGCAAAATAAGGATAGCTGGGATTTCCATGGCCTACGAAACACTCTTAACCGAGGTCGATGGCGAAGTTGCCGTCATTACTCTGAACCGACCTGACGCGCTCAATGCGTTCAACAACCAACTCATGGATGAGCTCACAGCTGCGCTCGATCGGTTTGATTCAGACCCAGAAATTGGCTGCATCGTGATCACGGGCTCTAAGAAGGCCTTTGCCGCTGGCGCCGATATCAAAGAGATGCGCGAGCTGTCTTATATGGAAGCCTATTATCAGGACTTCATCACCCGTAATTGGGAACGCGCCGCACGGACCCGCAAGCCTTTGATCGCGGCGGTGAATGGCTATGCACTGGGCGGCGGCTGCGAGCTCGCAATGATGTGCGACTTCATTCTCGCTGGCGAGAAAGCGAAGTTCGGCCAACCAGAGATCACCATCGGTGTTTCCCCTGGTGCCGGCGGAACGCAGCGTCTGACGCGTTTCGCTGGAAAGTCGAAAGCGATGGAAATGTGTCTCACGGGCCGCATGATGGATGCCGAAGAAGCAGAGCGCTGCGGTCTCGTCTCTCGCATCGTCCCGGTGGACGACCTGGTCGAAGAAGCGAAAGCGGTCGCCAAGAAGGTCGCTTCGATGCCGCGCGCTGCGGCCATGCTGACAAAAGAGATGGTGAATGCGGCCTATGAAACTCCGCTCAGCCAAGGTGTGATGTTCGAGCGACGCCTGTTCCATTCTCTGTTTGCGACGGAAGATCAAAAGGAAGGCATGGAAGCCTTTGTTGAGAAACGCCAGGCGCATTTCAAAAATCAATAGTCGCGACCAATCAAGGTCATTGAAAAAGAGTCAGCAGATTCTGCACGAACAAACGCATGCAGCGGTTGACGCAATGGGGTGCATTCTGTACTTAGCGCCTCTTCGCCAGATAGGGCGACCAAAGGAGTTTTAGATGGCGAACACGAAATCAGCCAAAAAGATGGTGCGTAAGATCGCAACGCGCACCGAAGTGAACAAAGCGCGACGCTCTCGTATGCGCACCTTTGTTCGTAAAGTTGAAGAAGCGATCGAAGCCGGCGACAAGGCCGCAGCGGCAGAAGCTCTGAAAGCTGCGCAGCCAGAAATCATGCGCGCTGCTGGTAAAGGTGTGATCCACAAAAACACATCTTCTCGCAAAGTTTCGCGTCTCTCAGCACGCGTAAAGGCAATGGCGTAAGGCCACCCTGACACTGTCCTTAGACAGATGAAATTGCATAGCCCGCTGGTCTCGCCATGCGGGCTTTTTGTATGGCACTTTCACTAGAATTATCCGGGTGTCTTTACCTGTCGAAATCCACAGGGAATACCCGATTTTGGCGTTGACAGAACAAAGCTTGAATACCCTGTCACTGCTACGGGTTGAAACCTGTCAAGCGCAACTTTTTTTCTTTTTTTTTAGCTGATTCTTCAAGGGGTTTGGACGAGTCAACCTGCGCTTTCACGGAGAATGTAAAGTTTCTTCAGTTGCAACCAAAATCTGGGTCTGGTTAACTATCTCCATCGACGGAATGTCCTCTGTGTACAGCGTATTTTGGGGCAGGCTTGCAAGAGCCTGAACAGGGGATGTGTCTGTTCCGTTCGGTCGCCTAGATGAACATAAAAAAGTACTAAAAGAAAGGAACATCTGATGGGGCTGACGCATGGGGTTGATGGGCAGAAGGCTGCACCCGAGACGGTTCAAACCGTTGCCCATCAAGGTGCAAAAGCAATCTGGTCGAAGTCGCTGGACGCTGTTGAAGCAGACATTAAACCAGGCAACGCGCAGCAATGGCTCACAGCCATTCGCTTTGTCGCCGAAGTAAATAATTCAATCGTGATCGCGGCGCCGGATCAGCTTACGCTGGATCGCGTGACCACGGATTTCGCGCGCCCGCTGCAAAAAGCGTGGCTAAAACTGGATCCAAAGAACCGCCGCTTGAAGTTCGAGCTTTGGGGCCGTGTCCCTGAAGATGTGCGCGATGTTGTGGGTGATCCATGGCTCAGCGAGGACGAACGCGAGAGTGTCGAAGCGGATGAGGTTCAGGCCGAGTATGAGGCGCTGGACATCGATCACGCGATGACCTTTTCAACCTTGGTCTCTGGGCCGTCGAATGCACGTGCCGTCGGGCTTGGCAAACGCCTCGCCAAAGGCGCTCCAATTCCAGCCGGAGTGATCGTCATTTACGGTCAGCCAGGCACTGGCAAAACGCACATTCTCAAAGCCATTGAAGCAGATGCTCAGCTGCGTGGGGACAAACGCCGCCTAGCTTATATCTCAGCTGAAGAGTTCATGACTCGGTTTGTGAATGACTCTCGATCTGGCGATACGAGCGCGCTACAGGCCTATGTGAAACAGAACGATCTCTTGATGATCGACGATCTTCACTGGATTGCGGGCAAAGCGAAAACCGATAAAGCCTTCTTCGGCGCACTACGAGCCGTCACCTCTATGGGCGGACACGTAATTATTACGGCCGACGCAGCTCCAGGTGACATGGTCGGTCTGTCGAAAGAACTCGCCGGTGAGATTAAGGGGGCGGCCTCTGTTGAAGTGGCGATGCCAGACAATGAGATGCGTAAGGCGATTGTTCGCCGCCATGTCGATCTGATTGCAAAGGATACCCCAAACTTTGCCCTGACCGACGCAATGGTCGAGCGGATTATCGCAACCGTTCGCGGCGCGGGCCGTGAGCTTTGCGGCGTGCTTTGGAGCCTTCAGCTCGAGACGGGTTATGGCGAACTCGCGCCAACCCCAGAAATGCTAGAAACCGTCATCCGCCGGATCGCGGGTGAGCCGCGCACGCCGACCCTGGACGACATCAAGCGAACCTGCATGGATCTATACCGGATTTCAAAAACCGACATTGAAAGCGCGAGCAAAGTCCGCACGATTTGTCATCCGCGCCAGGTTGCAATGTACCTATCACGGGTCATGACGGACAAATCCTTCCCGCAAATCGCGACGGCTTATAAAAAGAAGGACCACACCACGGTTCTTCACGCCTATCGCAAGATTAAGAAAGCCTTGGATAAGGGTGATCGCGACATGAGCGAGGAAATCGAACGGGTCAAAAATGCGGTCTTTGACCGTCTCGCGGGCCACGATCAGACCTGATCCACAGCCGGGCGCCGACTAGGACTTGCTTTTAGCTGGAAATTCGTGATTTTAGCGGCCCGCTCCCGAAAAGGAGCGGGCTGATTCGTTGATGCGGGACGAGAAAACACGCGGGCTAGACCGGATAACCGGCAAAGGGATGATGAGATGAAACTGACGATCGAACGCGGCGCGCTGTTGAATGCGCTTGGGCATGTCCAAAACGTCGTGGAACGCCGGAACACCATCCCGATCCTGTCTAACATCCTGATCGATGCGACGGGCAGTGAAGTGAAATTCACCGCGACCGATCTCGATATCGAAGCCGTTGATCATGCCGACGCCAAGATTGCCGATACAGGCGCTGTGACCGCACCGGCTGGGACCCTGTTCGACGTGATCCGCAAACTGCCAACCGGAGCAGACGTTGAGCTGGAACTGAACCCAGAGAACCGCCAACTCGCCATCCGTTCTGGCCGCTCGAAATTCTCGTTGCCAACGCTTCCAGCGGGCGACTTCCAGACGATGACACCCGACGACGACGCGACCGAGTTTGAACTCGAAGCTGCAGATCTTCGCCGCCTGATCGATAAGACCCGTTTCGCGATCTCAACCGAAGAGACGCGTTATTATCTCAACGGCGTCTACCTCCACACCGCCGACACAGATGGCGGTAAGAAGCTGCGTACCGTCGCGACTGATGGCCACCGCCTCGCTTTGTCAGAAGTCGACGCCCCGAAAGGCGCTGAGGCACTCGTAGGCGTTATCGTCCCGCGTAAAGCCGTTGGCGAAGTTCGCCGCCTCATCGACAGCGATGATGGCGATGTGTCTGTTTCTGTGTCCGACACGAAAATCGTATTCAAGTCGGGCCGCGCGCAGCTGACCTCAAAGCTCATCGATGGCTCTTTCCCGGACTATGCGCGTGTGATCCCAAAAGGAAACGCCAAGGCGCTTGTCATCGACAACAAGCTCTTCGAAGCCGCTGTCGATCGCGTCGCGACTGTGTCTGCAGAACGCTCACGCTCCATTAAACTCTCGCTCGCAGAGGGCCGCGTCACCCTTGCCGTGAACAGCGCCGAAACCGGCCAGGGGCACGAAGAAGTCGAGTGTGACTATCAAGACGACGAAATGGATATTGGCTTCAATGCGAAATATCTGCTCGACGTCACCGCGCAAATCGAAGCGGAAGACGCCCGGTTCTTGTTCAATGATCCAGCCTCGCCTGCCCTCGTGCTCGATCCGGGCGATGAGAGCGCGCAATACGTGTTGATGCCGCTAAGGGTCTAGTGTCCGCTCTTACTCGCCTTCGTCTCACCGACTTTCGCAATCATGCGAGCCTAGATCTCAAGCTCGATGCGCGGCCTGTTTGCCTTTGGGGGTCTAACGGCGCCGGCAAAACCAATATTATAGAAGCCATCAGTCAGCTCGGACCGGGCCGCGGATTACGGGCGGCCGCCCTCCCCGATATGACACGCCATGGCGGCGAGTCTGGATGGACGATCTCCGCCACACTCGATGATGAGCGCAAGATCGGCGTCGGACTGGAGCGCGGCACCGCCGGGAATAAACGAACCGTCCGTCTCGACGGCGCACCCGCCACAGCTTCAGACCTCGCAGACCTGATCCGGATTGTCTGGCTGACTCCGGCCATGGATAGCGTGTTCAGAGGCGGTGCGAGCGAACGTCGAAGGTTCTTTGATCGTCAGGTCATGGCACACATTCCGGGTCATGGCAGCGTCTCGAGCCGCTATGAGAAAGCCATGCGGGAGCGTAACGCCCTCCTAGAACGGGGCCGCGTGGACCCGGCCTGGGCAGACGCCATTGAGGGCCGGATGGCAGAAGCTGGCGCCTTGATCGCTAGTCATCGCGCGCGCGTGCTCACCGCTTTGCAAGACGGGATCAATGCGCGCCCCGAAGGCTATTTTCCAAAAGGCGACTTGGCACTTGAGGGCGAAGCCGAACGCCTCGCCGGCGAAGGCGCAAGCCTCTTTGACATTCAAGATCAAATCGCTGAAGCCCTCGCCAAAGGACGCTACCGGGATCAAGCTGCCGGGCGCACTTTATCCGGACCGCACCGAACAGACCTCACCGTGATCCATCGCCCCACCGGCGCGCCAGCTGGGGAAGCATCCACCGGACAGCAGAAGGCCCTTCTGATTGGCCTGATCCTCGCCAGCGCGCGCGCTCTGTCCGAAGATGGCACTGGCCCGAGCCCGCTCATTCTGCTTGATGAAGCGGCTGCACATCTTGATCGCGATCGCCGAGCCGCCCTGTTTGACGAACTGATCGAGCTTGGCGGGCAAGCCTGGCTCACCGGGACAGAAGAATTCCTGTTTGAAGCGTTTGAAGATCGCGCACAACGGGTTGAGGTACAGGCAGATTCTGATGCGGCTTAGTCCAAACCTACACGCCAGATGACAGAGCAGCACACGCCCCATAGAGTGAACTCAAGACACACTTTGAGGCGAGGCATGAAGACAATTCGTTCAAGCTTATTCGGGCTCACTATTCTCGTCCTAGCAGGGTGCGCAAACACGCTTCAGCGCGATGTTGAGGCGACGCTTTTTAACCCTGACCATACCGGTATTCGTTGGGGACTCGTCGTTGCAGACATGAACGGAGAGGAGCTGATCGCGCTCAAACCCGATGATCGCTTCACGCCCGCGTCGAACACAAAAATTTTCACGACCATGGCAGCTTACCATCACCTCGAAGCACTGGAGGCGCCGGCTAACAATCCAGGGACGCAGGTTTTTGTCGAGCCTATGCCGGATGGCGCACCTCCGCGGCTCGTCTTGAAAGGTGGCGGAGATGCGTCGTTGGACGACACGCCGGATTGCGAAATGACCTGCCTCGCCACCCTCGCTGATCAAGTCGCATCTCGGGGTCTGAGCGAAATCAGCGCCGTGGTCGGAGACGACACACTGTTTCCGTTTGAACGATGGGGCCCAGGTTGGAGCCAAGAAGACCTGACCTTCTACTATGGCACTGCGATTTCAGCGCTCAGCGTCAATGACAATTTGGTTTGGGTGGATGTCGCCCCAGGTAACGCGGCGGGCGATCTGGCAAATGTAACCTGGCATGCAGGAGATGAGTATTACCAGCTCGACAATCAGCTGCGGACGGCCCCTGAGGAAGACAGTTGGGCAATGCGGATCGAGCGCCTACCCGGCGAGCAAACGGTTCGGTTTTATGGAGAAATCCCGGTGGGTGCAGCACAGCGTTCTTATCGGCTCGCGATCAACAATCCCGCTGATTATGCGGCGTGGCGATTTAAAAACCTGCTTGAAGCGCGAGGTATTTCAGTTGGATCTATCGAGACACGGCATCGACCGCTCGCCCTAACAGACGAAGCCCCTGATCCCGATGAAACAGCAGAGATAGCTGCGTTCGCGTCACACTCAGAAACACCCACCGCTGCAGCGAGCCTTCCCGCTGCCCCTCTCCGAGCGAACCTCAAAAGGATTTCGAAGGATAGCGAGAACCTTCACGCCGATATCGCGCTGCGCCGTCTCGGCCTGCTGAGTGGGACGGGGTCACGAGATTATGGTGTCGCCGAACTGAGGGTATTCCTCACCGAAGCAGGTCTGCCGGAGCAAGGTTACGCGGTTCATGGCGGGTCCGGGATGTCGATCTATAATCGGATCAGTCCGCGCAGCATGGTGCAGCTTATCGCCTTCGCCGCGCAGCAGCCTTGGTTCGACGCCTGGCTTGCGGATCAGCCGATTGGCGGCGTGGATGGATCGCTCAAGCGCCGTTTCGTCGAAACCCCACTCGAAGGGAAGGTTTTCGCGAAGACGGGAACCCTGAACGGCGCCAATGCCCTGTCCGGCGTTATGATCGCTGAAAGTGGGCGCGAGCTAATTTTCTCAATCATCGCCAATGATCGCCCGACAGGCACGCGATCCGCGATCGCCGAGATGGATGCTGCTTTGGTGGAAATTGCCGCGCGTTACTGAGCTTCGCCTGAAAACCAATCGATCAGCCACGGACTAACCAGCTCATGCATTTGGTAATTCAAGCCGTGCTCCCCGCCTTCGACAATCCGAATATCCGCATTTGGCATTAGGGCTTCGAGTTTCGCAGCACTTGAGACCAAGACCGTTTCGTCGGCATCACCATAGATCGCAAGGGTCGGAACTCCCGTCGCTGCGAGCCTCGTGAACGTGTCTTCGCGCGCCGTCATGGGCAAATGCCTGAATGTCGAAAGCAGCGCTTGTAGATAGCCGCGATATTGGAACTGCTCTGTCACGTCGCCGCGTAGACGGTTCTCCGGCGCGCGCTGGCTCTCATCATACTGTCGATCGCCAAGCAGGACGCCCTTGCCCACCATGCGCCAAATCCAATCACCGATCATAGGCGTTTGGAGGAGCGCGCCGGTCACACCGCCTGCGCCGGGAGTGTCCAACCCTGCCGGAACGAGAAGGACGAGACGATTAACCCGCTCAGGGTAGCGCGCCGCAAATTCGGACACGATCGGGCCGCCCATAGAAAGGCCAGCGAGGCCAAACGGCTCTTGAACGTCCAGGCCAGCAAGCAGTTCTGTCAGGGCGCGATCATAGAACTCGACATCGTACCGCGTCGATGGGCGATCGGACCAACCCCGGCCGAAATGATCAAAGCGAAGAGTACGAAAGCCCGCGGCGTTCAAGGCTTCTACATTTTGCTCATAGATAAAATTCGGTGTGGAGAAGCCATGGACGAGGACGACGAGTGGGCCGTCTTCTGGGCCTTCAAGCCGATAATGGATTTGTCCATCGGACAGCTCAATAAAATTCCCTGGCGCTTTGGTACGCGCATCATCATTGAGCGGTTTAAGCTGTAAATCAGCGAACAAATAAACCGAAATCAGCGCAAAAAAGACGAGCCCAACGCCTCGAATAACCCATTTCATTTTGACCTCCTGAACCCCTCAATTTGAGCCTTTTTTAGAGCCATTTCGTAGGGGCAAGACTAGGGCCATTCACAGAGGCGACCAAAAAGCCTGTAATTCCTTGTATTTAATGAATTTATATATCAAAGAAATACCAGTTTCAGATTTCCCTTTTGGGTCAGAATCCCTTATATTTTCAGGGAATTCGACGAATCACTTGTGAGGGTTACTCCGATGTCAGAAGCGGCCGATAATAATCCAGAATATGGCGCCGACTCGATCAAGGTCTTGAAGGGCCTCGAAGCGGTCCGGAAACGCCCAGGCATGTATATTGGTGACACCGATGACGGATCGGGTCTCCATCACATGATTTACGAGGTCGTCGACAACGCAATCGACGAAGCTTTGGCCGGTCACGCGGACGAAGTTACGGTGACTTTGCATCCAGACGGATCAGCCGAAATCACGGATAATGGCCGAGGCATCCCAGTTGGCCAGCACGCCACAGAAGGCCGCTCAGCCGCCGAGGTCATCATGACCGAGTTGCACGCTGGCGGAAAGTTTGACAGCAACTCCTACAAGGTCTCTGGCGGTCTGCACGGTGTGGGTGTTTCGGTTGTGAACGCGCTCTCTGTTTGGCTCGATCTCACCATTCACCGCGATGGCTCCGAACACAAAGTTCGCTTCGTTGATGGGGGTCGCACTGAAGCGCCTCTGAAAGTCGTGGGCACGAGCCCAACCACTGCCGATGGATCGCCCTATACCGGAACAGCGGTTCGCTTCCTGGCAAGCCCTGAGACGTTCACCATGACGGTCTACAATCGCAAGACACTCGAGCATCGTCTTCGCGAGCTCGCTTTCTTGAATTCGGGTGTGCGGATTGTCTTCAAGGACCTGCGTGAAGCTGATCCGTATGAAACGGTTCTTGAATATGCGGGCGGTGTCTCGGCCTTCGTTCAGCACTTGAACGAGACCAAGAACGCTCTGATCCCTGAGACGATCTTCGTGATCGGCGAGAAAGATGGCATCACGGTTGAGGCCGCCCTGGAGTGGACAGATGCCTATCATGAGAACGTGCTTTGCTTCACAAACAACATTCCGCAACGCGACGGCGGCACCCACTTGGCGGGTTTCCGAGGCGCGCTGACGCGGATTATCAATAAATACGCCACCGAAACCGGCGCGGCAAAAAAAGAGAAAGTCGACATTACGGGCGACGATGCGCGGGAAGGCCTGACCTGCGTCCTCTCTGTGAAAGTTCCGGATCCAAAGTTTAGCTCGCAAACCAAGGACAAATTGGTCTCCTCAGAAGTGCGCCCGGTGGTTGAGAGCTTGATGAACGAGAAGCTCGCGGAATGGTTCGAAGAACATCCGAAAGAAGCGCAGCAAGTGATGTCGAAGATCGTCGAAGCGGCGGCGGCACGCGAAGCGGCTCGTAAGGCACGAGAATTGACCCGCCGCAAAACGGCGCTCGATATCACCTCCCTGCCCGGCAAACTCGCCGATTGTCAGGAAAAGGATCCGTCCAAGTCAGAAATCTTCATCGTGGAGGGTGATTCCGCGGGCGGCTCAGCCAAGCAAGGCCGTGACCGGTCGAACCAAGCGATCCTGCCGCTGCGCGGTAAAATCCTGAACGTTGAGCGCGCGCGTTTCGACAAAATGCTGTCGTCTGACCAGGTCGGAACGCTCATCATGGCGCTCGGCGCGGGGATCGGACGCGAAGAGTTCGATATCAATAAGCTGCGTTACCATAAGATCGTGATCATGACCGACGCGGATGTCGACGGCGCCCACATCCGAACGCTGCTGCTCACCTTCTTCTATCGCCAGATGCCGGAAGTGATTGAGAACGGCTATCTCTATATCGCGCAGCCGCCTCTCTATAAGGTCTCGCGCGGCAAGTCTGAGCGCTACCTCAAAGATGATGATGAGCTGAACTCCTATCTGATCGAGGCGGGGACGGATGGCGAAGTTCTGATCTTGGCGGACAGCACTCAAATCGCATCAGAAGATTTGCGGGAACGCGTCCGCGCGGCCTCTCAATTCAAACAAGCTCTATGGCGCCTCTCTCTGCGCGCGCCTGGCGACATTGTTGAGCAAGCGGCGATGGCGGGTGCGCTCGCACCCGGGGCCTCTGACGAGGAAGCCAAAGCGGCCGCTGCCCGCCTTAATATCATCGCTGAAGAGGGCGAAGATACGTGGGAAGGCCGATTTGAGAATGGCGACTTGATCCTATCCCGAGAAGTCCGCAGCGTTGAGGAAAAAGCGGTTCTGGATTCGCAGCTGCTAAGTAGCGCGGATGCGGCTCGCCTGAATGGCATCGCTCAGAATATCCGTCCGATCTATGTTGAGCCGTCTATTCTCCGCAACGAGAAGGCTGGTGAAATCACCGTCACAGGCCCTGTTAGCTTGCTTGAAGCGGTTCTCGCGGCCGGTCGCAAGGGGCTGAAAATTCAGCGCTATAAGGGCCTCGGTGAGATGAACGCGGACCAGCTTTGGGAAACCACGCTGGACGCGAATGCGCGCACGCTTCTGCAAGTGGAAGTCGATGACGCCCTTGAAGCGGGCGACATGTTCTCACGGCTTATGGGCGACGTGGTTGAACCGCGCCGCCAGTTTATTCAGGACAATGCTCTGGAAGCCGAAGTCGACGTCTAAGTCGTCTCAAGCGTTTTGACTTGCGATACGGTGGGGCGGCTATTGCCCTTGCCGTAAAGCGCGACTTTCAGTTTTGAGATCGCGTGCACCAATGCGTTCGGACCGTACTTGATCTCGCCGGTGAACTCGATGTCCGGAAAGCGCGTGAAAATCTGCTCATAGGCGACCCGCAGCTGCATTTGAGCAACGCGAGAGCCGAGGCATTTGTGGACGCCGTGTCCGAACGCGATGTGCTTATCGACATTGTCCCGCGTCAGGTCGAAGACGTCCGGATTCTCGAACACGTTTGGATCGCGGTTGCCGGCGCCGTACCACATGACGACTTTCTCATCCTTGGCGATCTTTTGACCATTCAGTTCGAAATCATCGAGGGCTGTCCGGCGCATATGCTTCACGGGCGAGACCATCCGCAATGCTTCTTCAGACATACGCGGGATAAGGGACATATCATTGAGCACCATTGCGCGCTGCTCCGGCCATTCGGTCATCAGCTTGATCGTGCCTGAAAGCGAATTGCGCGTCGTGTCATTGCCTGCAAAAATGATCAGCAGCCAAGAGCCATCGAGATATTCTTGCGGCAACAGCTCATCATTCAGCTTCGAATGCGCGATAACGGTGAGAAGATCTTCGCGTGGGTTCTTGCGGCGATCCGCCATGACACTGGCGCCATAAGCGAACATCTCTTCAACCACTTTTTTGAACCGGAACGGGAAGAGCGGCTCGCCTAGGAAAGTGCGGAAAGGGTTCGCCATGAATTGCGAGGCCATTTCCAAATAATGCATCCAGTGAACGATCTTCTGGCGGTCTTCTTCATCGACGCCGAGCATTTCGCAGAGCGTGTAGAGCGGCAATTGGTTGGAAAAGAGTTTGACGAACTCAACCTCCGGCCCGTTTGCCTCGAGATCATCCAGAAGAGATTCGACTTTCTGGCTGACTTTCTCGCGCAGGACTTTGACATAGGCCGGGATGAAGAAGTCCTTTTGCTGGATCCGCATCTGCATGTGCTGCGGCTCATCCATACTGATGAGGTTGTCCATTGCTGCACGGACGAGAATTTCTGGCTTCCAATGGTCGCGAGGTGGCACCGCCAAATTAATCCCGCCGCGCTGCGACGAGAAGACGTCCGGGTTCAGCTCGACGGTTTTGATGTCATCATAACGGGAAACGGACCAGAACTTGGTACCGCCACGCCCCATTTTTGACCACATGACAGGCGCGTCTTCGCGCATACGCTTGTATAGATCGTAAGGGTGGCCGCGGGTCCAAGAGTTCGGATTCCAGAGTTCGAAATCGGTTTCCAGGGACGGATAGACCGCCCCATATTTCGGATCGACTTGGCCGGTATCTTCTAAAATGTCGTCGCTGACCAATTGCATATTTAGCTCCTCAACCACGCTGGCGGCATTCATTGTCTCAACCAGAATAGGAATCAAAATCGGTTTGTCGATCCATTCCCTTAGGACCCCCACAGCCATTTTTGAGTGATCGGCGTCACGCTATGCCGATTAAATCGCGGAAATGTAAAAACCCGTCATATCTTTGGAGCTGCAACAATTACGCACCCCCTACTTGGTCAACACCAGAGTTTTGGCAGCGCGTTTGCAAGAATCCAGCTATTATAGACTTGTCGAACGCTTTAACACACTGGCATATAGGGACATGGGGATAGAGACCGATCATTTGAACAACGATTCTGTATGGACAGGACGGTACTGGCTCAAAGATGAGGACAGAGAAGGTGTGCCCTTCTCAGTTTGGATGACAATCAAAAACGGCAAGCTCAGCGGCTCAACCTTAGAACCCAACGCATTTGCCTTGATCGACCAAGAGGAACTCGATGCCAGCATTCGCGGCCATGTTGCCGATGATGAAGTGGTTTTCTTGAAAACCTATAAGGCGTTCGAGCATGAACCGGTCTATTTTGAAGGCGAGCTGTCTGAAGATGGTCGCACCGTTGTCGGCAAATGGTATTTCGGATGGCCCAATGAGTGGAGCGGACCGTTCGAAATGACGCGCGGCGCGACCGACACGAACATTCCAGCCGTCAAAACCTCACGCAGCGACATCGCTGACTGAGCCCTAAACCATAAATCAGACTGGCCATTCTCGCCGAGACGCTCTACAGCGCCGCGATGTCATCTAAATCATCAATCGCGCCAATCTTGATCGCCATCTTTGCGATTGCGATGGGCTCCGGCATTGATGCTTTGGTCAAAGCGATCGCTCCGAATGCAGGCTTGCACCATCTTCTCGCCTGGCGATTCTTGTTCGGCGGCCTGATCGCCTTGGCTGTGTTTCGGGCACAGAACCGCCCTGTCCCCAGTTGGTCATCGATCCGATTCCACACGATGCGGGGTCTCATTCAATTGGCTTGTGCGTTCACATTCTTCTTCGCATTAATCCATCTGCCTTTGGCTGTGGCGACAATTATCGGGTTCACGGCCGCGCTGATGGTGCCCTTTGTTGCGCGGGTCCTGCTTGGAGAGCGCCTAACGCGCCTCGCCTTGATCGCGACACTCATCGGCTTTGTTGGCGCTGTCCTGGCCGTCATGGGACGTCCGCAAAGCGGTGAGGCCAGCGAGCTTTGGGTGCTCGGAACGATCAGCTGTTTCCTCGCCGCTTTCCTTTATGCCTTTGGGCTTGTGTTGCTGCGCATGCGGGCCACGCATGAAGATGCAACAACGATTGCGATGTTTACCAATGTCGTGCCCGCGGTCGCTCTGTTGCCGATAACCTTCGGCCTCTTTGGATCGCCCGATTGGAATGACATTCCGCTCTTCTTGATGTTCGGCGTCCTCGGTTTTGCGACCTGGTATTTGATGACCCTGGCTTATGCTCGCGCCCCGGCCCAGCGACTTGCGCCTTTGGAGTATTCAGCCCTCATCTGGAGCGGACTCTTCGGATCCGTGTTCTTTCAGGAGTATCCCGGATGGCAAACCTGGGTTGGCGCTTTGGTGATTATCACAGCCTGCTTAATCGTTGCCTTCGAGGATCGGTTCACAACACGCAAAGAGACCGGCCAACCGGTGAGTGATCTTCCCGAATAAAGTTCGGGGGAGCGCCTTTAGGCATCGCTCAGCTCGCGACGACGCTCGAGCATACCGCGCAAAGCTTCATCTCCGGCATCACACATATAGGGGACCGCCAAGAGCATGAATTGCAACACCGTGTCATGGATCAGCGTTGGCCCATCACGATCACCGCCTTCGATTAAATCATGGCTCAGCCAAAAGGTCAGCGTGGACAGCATTTGCTGCACCAAGGGCGCCCGTAAGCGGCGATCCAATTCGATGAGGTCGCGCTTCTCGAGCTGACTGATCACATTTTCAATCGCTTGGCGCTTCATGGCCAAGACTTTGCGAAACCGGCTCGCCAAGGCCGGATACCGCTCCATCATGTCTCCGACATTGCGATAGAAGAAACGGAAATCGTAAATCTCTTCCAAGACGATATAGATGAAGACCCAATTGTCCTCGATCGAAGTGACAGCACCATGGGAGCCGCCGAGGATGATTTGCATCTCTTCTTCGAAGCGATCGAACAAGGCTTCAATGATCGGCTCTTTACCCTTGAAGTGATAATATAGATTGCCCGGCGACATATCGAGCGCATTGGCGATATCGACAGCCGTCTGCTTAGCTTCCCCTTCTGAATTGAAGAGGTCCAAGCTTACATCAAGAATACGATCGCGTGTCTTCATCTTTTCCAGTTCGCGTCTGGGCTGAATTGGCTGTTTCCGCAGTACATTTGACAGTAAAAGGTCAATATGAAACGAATTTGATCGGCCAAGGTTATTCTAATTTAGACTCTTAACCATAAGAGCAAGCCTTGTGCCGAGCGAGGGATCCCCTCGTTCTGGGAGGAAATCGGAGGCATATATGAGCAAGACCGCAGACTATATTGGTGCAGCAGCAGCAGACTCCACCAATGCGCTCAATCCACTGCTGGGGGGTTTAAACCGACAAGAGCTTTTGGGCTCGGTTGCGATGATGTTGCGTCGAACCAGCATCTCTCCAGTGGCGAATGCGAAGTTTGCCGGCAAGATGGCGAAGGAAGGCTATGACATTGCTATGGGCAAGTCAGAGCGCGCGCCAGACCGCAAGGATAAGCGTTTCAAAGATCCTGCTTGGGCGAACAACCCGTTTTATAAGCGCGGAATGCAGACCTACCTTGCGATGCAAGAACATCTCGAAGACTGGGTCGGTGACCTCAAGCTTGGTGAAATGGAACATGCCCGCGCCGAATTTGTGATGAATATGATCACAGACGCGATAGCGCCAACTAACTCGTTCATTACGAACCCAGCTGCAAAAAAGCGGGCGATTGATAGCGGCGGCCTCTCGCTCATCAAAGGCCTCCAAAACGCCTACGAAGACCTCACCCAAAATGGCGGCATGCCAAGTCGCGTAGACAAATCTCCCTTTGTCGTCGGTGAGAATGTCGCGATCACACCAGGTAAAGTGGTTTGGAAGAATGAGATGATGGAACTCATTCAATACACCCCAACCACAGAGGAAGCCCGGGAAATCCCGTTCCTCAACATCCCGCCGCAAATCAACAAATTCTACGCCAGCGACCTGGATCCGATCACCAGCATCGTCCAATTCCTGCTGAAAGAAGGCTTCCAAACCTTCATCATTTCATGGCGCAACCCAACTAAAGAGCACAGCGAATGGGGTCTGTCTGACTATGTCGACTGCCTGATCCAGTGCACCGAGGTGATCAAACAGATCACGGACTCCGACAAGATCAATATCTCTGGCGCGTGTTCCGGTGGAATTACGACAGCGACATTTGCAAGCCTGCTGGCTGCTGCTGGCGATGATCGCATCAACTCGCTGACCCTCCAGGTCTGTGTGCTCGATCCGGATCCAAACGATAGTGAGCTCGGCCAAATGGTGTCGGAGCGCAGTTTGGAGATCGCCCGCCGCTATTCTCGCCGCAAAGGCGTTTTGAAAGGCGATGACCTTGCGCGTATGTTCGCCTGGATGCGACCAAACGATCTGGTTTGGAACTATGTCGTGAACAATTACCTGATGGGTGAAGACCCACCACCGTACAATGTATTGTTCTGGAATGACGACACGACCAACCTGCCAGCTCAGCTACACTCGGACTATCTGGATTTCGGACTCAACAAGCCATTCTCAAATCCAGGCACCGTAGAAGTTGCCGGCCATATGGCGGATCTTACCAAAGTTGAGGTCGACTCGTTCATCGTCGCCGGCGTCACGGATCACATCACGCCATGGAAAGCGGCCTACCGGACGACCAAGCTGTTGGGGTCCAAGAATATGGAGTTCATTCTTTCAAACTCCGGGCACATCCAATCCCTACTCAACCCACCCGTTAATCCAAAAGCAAAATACTTTCGTAATACGAGTATTGAGGCTACAGCTGATGAATGGGCTGCGGGAGCTGAGGAAGTTGCTGGCTCTTGGTGGACTCGTTGGGCAGAGTGGCTGCATGAACGCGGTGGCGACATGAAGCCAGCGCCGAAAGAAGGCGGATCAGAGCAGTTCCCACCGCTCTATGACTCGCCGGGGAAATATGTGTTCGACTAAAGGCGACAAGACCTTGGCGCGGCACTGACAGGAAAAGGAGGCCCGAATGGCCACCAGAAAGACTGCCGGCAAAGCGTCACCACGCCTGCCAGAAATTTCGATGGAAACCATTGGTGCCCACACGGTACGTGTGGGCTATTGGCCAGCGGAAATCCCGTCAGGCAAGCGCCCTCTGCTTTTCTTCAATGGCATTGGCGCGAACATGGAACTGGCCTTTGGTCTCGGAGAATGGATCCGAGATCGCGAGATCATCACTTTTGATATGCCCGGGGTTGGCGAAAGCCCGCCCGCGAAATTCCCTTATCGTCCTTGGATGATGGCCCGCGTCGCGCGCAAGCTCTGCGACCAGTTTGGTATGGGAGATGTCGATGTCATGGGCGTGTCCTGGGGCGGTGCCATGGCGCAGCAATATGCCTTCCAGTATCGCCACTCTGTCGGCAAGCTTATCTTGTGTGCCACAACGGCTGGCATGACGATGGTTCCGGGGAAAATCAGCGCGATCTCGAAAATGGCAGACGCGCGCCGATATACCGATCCCGACTACATGCGCGAAAATTTCCAAAAGCTGTACGGCGAAGCCGCCGAAGAAGGCGCTGGCGAGCATATCGAAAATCTGCGTCCGCCTGCGCCCATGGGATATGTATATCAGCTGACCGCCTTCCTCGGCTGGTCCTCGCTTCCCTTCATTCGCTTCCTACGGATGCCGACTTTGATCATGGCGGGTGACCGCGATGCAATCGTTCCGATGGCAAATGCGCATATTCTGAATTTCGCTTTGCCGAACTCACGACTTCATGTGGTCGAAGATGGCGGTCACTTGTTCCTAGTCACTCAGGCCGAAGAGACCGTGGGTGAAATCACTGGATTCTTGGACGAGCCGATGGAGGCCATGCAGCCGAAATCCGTCTGGCAACAAGGCTATTCTGCCGCCTGAAAGCGCTACATCGCTTACGAACGTACCCCAGGATAGTGAAACGATCGCGCCCGCGACCGGCGGCGGCACCTAGCGATTCATCTTAACGACGTTGCCCATTGTTCCCGTCTTTGAGGTTTGGACCAGGTCCATGCTCCGAAGATATGGGATCAAAGCGGCGCGGTCTTGCGGGCGGCTGAAATGGTATCCCTGCAACTCATCGCAGCCTTGTTCGCGCAGGAATCGGGCTTGAGCTTCGCTTTCAACACCTTCCGCAGTCACAGTGAGATTAAGGGCGTGCGCCATGGAAATCGTTGCCCGAGCAATCGCACGGCTTTGCTCACTTGTTTCGAGGCCGCGCACAAAGGCTTGATCCAGCTTCAACTTATCGAATGGGAACCGCTGCAAATAAGCAAGCGATGAAAACCCGGTGCCAAAATCATCCATGGCGATGCGGAGGCCGAGCTCTTTCAGTTTGCGCAAGCGATCCAAAATGAAGGCATTGTCTGATAGGAACACGCTTTCGGTGATCTCCAGCTCAATCCGGCTTGGATCAATCCGCGTCTCATCAAGCTTACGCGTGATCAAAGAGAGCAAACGAGAACTGTGAAGCTGTAGCGGAGAAACATTGATCCCGACTTTCGTGTTACCCGGCATTTCCAGCGCGGCATCGATCGCATTCTCAACCACGCGATCGCCGAGCGCGATGATGATGCCATTATTCTCTGCAATCGGAATGAACTCCGATGGCGAGACGGTACCACGGACCGGATGATACCAGCGCGACAGCGACTCCACGCCAACAATTGCGCCTGATCTTGCGTCGACAATTGGTTGGAACTGCATGTCGAGATTGTCGGCATCGATCGCATTGACCAGGTCTTGCGCGAGCTCGCGCTGGCCACGCACCCGCGCTTTGAATGATTCCGAATATTCTTTCCAACACCCTCCGCCGCTCGACTTCGCAGCCAAGAGCGCAAGGTCGGCTTCATTCATCAAGGCATCGACATCATTGGCTTCAAAATCGATTGGACGCATCCCAACACTGGCGGCGCACTGAACATCTGTATTTGCGTAGTGGAATGGCTGTTGAAGCGCGTCCGCGAGCTCTTCAACAAACTTCATGATGCGACCGCTATTCTTGGTGCGTGAGATGAGGAGCGCAAACTCGTCCCCACCAAAGCGGCAAAGCAAATCCATCGGCTCGCACAACATTTCGAGGCGTTTAGCCACGAGTTTCAGGATCTCATCACCGCCCGTTTGACCGAATGTGTCATTCGTCCATTTGAAATTATCCAGGTCGATCCAAATCAATGCGCTTTCCGCAGCATTGCGGATCGAGCTTGAGAGATGGACTTTCAAGGCTTCTTTAAACGACGCGCGATTGAGAAGACCTGTGAGTGAGTCATATTCCGTCAGGAAGGCTGCGCGATTTTCGCTTATGCGCAGTTGCGAAATATCGGTCGCTGAACCGCGATATCCTGCATACTTTCCGTCCTCAAAGACTGGACGAGCGGACACTTTCCAAAACCGTGATTCAGAGTCGATCCAATCATCAAGCTCGAGCTCGAGCGCGACAATTTCAGACCCCCGCGCAACACGCGCTCTTAGAAGCTCGCGCTCTGGGGAAGGCGCGAATAAAGACAACCAGTCTTTCCCCTGCAGCAGCCCCCGCAATTGATCGCCTAAAAGCTCATCATTGCTGATCTCTTTGAGCTGACCATCGGCGCTGGTCGACCAAAAGAATGTGTCGGTTGCGAAGCCAACATCTCGCAAAACGCTATTGATCTCACGGGTCCGCTCCGCTGCGGTTTCGATCTCCGTGAGCTGCTTATTGTAGCGAGAAAAATACCATCGTGTGCAAATCGCGAGACCGCTAAAATAGGCGAGAATGACCATTGAGACGAGCGACGAACCAAATTCCGGTTGCATCAGAGTGTTGGCAAGAAATCCGCCGACGGTCGCCGCCAAAATGATGCGTCCAAGCTGCGGCATGTATTGTAGCAGAACCGCAGCAGCGAGCGTCGAACCAGACAGGATGGCGCCGAAAACAAGATGTCCCTCAGATGGCGAGATGATTGCCAAAAACCCTGGCACCACACTCCACGCAACGCAGAGCATGACGAAAGAAAAACTCTTGGTCAGCGTCTTAAGTTTTCCCGCACCCTCGAATACTTCGGTGCGCTCTCTCGAGCTCAGGAGGAACAGTGCGCCGCACAGTAAAATATGCGCTGTGAGCCAAAAATCGAAGAGACCGCTCTCCGTGATGTTACTCATAAAGAGCACCGCGGCGGTGACCAGGCTCGCCATAAACAGAACCGGTGCAACCAAGGAAACTAGCGCAAGCTCTCGCGCTTCCTGGATGTCTTTCTTACCGGACGAGAGGTTGAGATAGCCCAGTGAAGGTGTGTTAGCCGCTTGCATGTCCCAAATACCCACTCTGACGCATAGAAAGGAGGATAGGTGAAATTCGGAACGGAACTGTTGAGATCAATTTTTGGATTTGCGGTGTTCTGTTTACAGACCGGAAACGAAAAACGCCTCGCTGCTTGAGCGAGGCGCCATTCATCGGTGGTTTCAAACCTTAGATGTCGAGCAAGAGACGCTCTGGATCTTCCAAAGCTTCTTTGACGCGGACGAGGAAGGTCACAGCCTCTTTGCCGTCCACGATACGGTGATCGTAAGACAGTGCCAGATACATCATCGGGCGGATGACAACCTGACCGTCAACAGCAACAGGGCGCTGCTCAATCCGGTGCATCCCAAGGACGCCCGACTGTGGCGGGTTCAAGATCGGTGTCGACATCAACGAGCCGTAGACCCCGCCATTGGTAATCGTGAACGTTCCGCCTTGCATGTCAGCGATGGAGAGCGTCCCATCGCGGGCTTTCTTCGCGACGTTGCCAAGCTCGGCTTCAATACCGGCCAGCGAAAGCTCGTCACAATCACGCAGCACTGGGACAACCAGACCGCGCTCAGTGCCGACCGCCATGCCGATATCATAGTGATTTTTGTAGATGATATCTGTGCCATCGATCTCAGCGTTCACAGCCGGAATCTCTTTCAAAGCGGACACAACCGCTTTGGTGAAGAAGCCCATAAAGCCGAGCTTTACGCCATGCTTCTCAAAGAAGGCATCTTTGTAGGCTTTGCGAAGGCCCATCACAGCGCTCATGTCCACATCGTTGAATGTGGTCAGCATCGCAGCTGTGTCTTGTGCTTCTTTCAAGCGGCGCGCGATGGTTTGGCGCAAACGGGTCATCCGGACACGCTCTTCACGCGGACCAATATCACGCGGAGGTTTCGCTTCGGCAGGTGCGCTGGCTGCTTTCGGCGTGTTCACATAGGCAAGCGCGTCGGCCTTTGTCGCGCGGCCATCACGGCCTGTGCCAGGAATGCTTGATGGGTTCACACCCGCCTCAGCAGAAATACGACGAACAGACGGGGCAACCGGGCGCTCACCTGTTGCAGCCGGCGCCGCGGCAGCGGGTGCCGGCGCTGGGGCCGCAGCTGCAGGCGCGGCGCTTGCGCCGGCTCCAGCGGAAATACGCGCGATAACAGCGCCAGGCGTAACGCCATCGCCTTCAGAAACCAGCCATTCAGCAATAACACCGTCGGCGGTCGCAGGAACTTCCAGAGCGACTTTGTCGGTCTCGATTTCAGCAATAGTCTCGTCTTTTGAAACACTCTCCCCAACCTGTTTCAGGAAGGTTGCAATTGTGCCTTTGGCAACGCTTTCGCCCATGCTTGGGACCGTCACGTCGACGCTCGCACCACCAGAGCTTGCAGCAGGTGCGGCGGCGGGTGCTGGCGCAGCAGCAGGCGCTGCGGCCGGTGCCGAAGCGGCCGCTCCATTCGCGCCGCCAAGGCGGCCAAGGAGCGCGCCGATCTCGACGGTATCGCCTTCATTCGCAACGATCTCGCTCAAAGTTCCAGCGGCTTCAGCGGATACTTCTACCGCAACCTTGTCGGTTTCCAGCTCGACAAGGACATCATCCTTCGCGACCGCTTCACCGGCAGATTTCAGCCATTTCCCAACCGTCGCTTCGGTAACGCTTTCGCCCAATGTAGGGACTACGATATCGGTCATATTAGGTCTCTGTCTTCGTCTTGTTCTTGTTTGATTAGGTGACCAGGCTGTCTTCTACAGGCTTGTCGCCGAGGGCGGCTGAGATGAAAGCATCTTTCTCTCGATTGTGCGTTGAGAGCAAGCCCGTTGCCGTTGCAGCAGCGGGTGGGCGCCCTGTATATTTAGGACGAGAATTCTCAAACCCAACCCGGTTTGCAGCCCATTCCAGCTCATCGCGAATAAATGTCCAGCCCCCCATGTTCCGCGGCTCTTCCTGGCACCAAACCAGCTCGGCCTGCGGGAAACGTTTCAACTCGTCTATAAGAGCTTTACGCGGAACCGGGTAGAATTGTTCCACGCGGAGCAAATAAATATCGTCGGCACCGCTTTCTTCGCGCGCTTCGAACAAGTCGTAATAGACCTTGCCCGAGCAAGCGACGACGCGACGGATTTTTTCATCATCGACCAGTTTCACCTTGCCCTGACGGCCTGGTGTCTCTGCATCGTCCCATAGAACACGGTGGAAAGAGGACTTCGTGTTCATGTCATCGAAGTTGCTAGTCGCCAGCTTGTGACGGAGCAGAGACTTCGGTGTCATGATCACCAAAGGCTTACGGAAGTCGCGGTGGATCTGACGGCGCAGCGCATGGAAATAGTTCGCTGGCGTGGTCAGATTGCAGACTTGCCAATTGTCTTCTGCGCACATCTGCAAGAAGCGCTCAAGTCGAGCAGACGAGTGCTCCGGTCCTTGTCCCTCATAGCCGTGCGGCAAGAGCATTGTCAGTCCTGACATCCGCAGCCATTTGCGCTCCGCGGACGAGATAAACTGATCGAAGAAGACTTGCGCGCCGTTCGAGAAGTCCCCGAACTGAGCTTCCCACATCACGAGCGCGTTCGGATTGGCGAGGGAATAGCCATACTCATAGCCCAGGACCGCTTCTTCTGAGAGCAGAGAGTCGATGACTTCGTACTCCGCCTGGCCTTCACGCAAGTGGTTCAGCGCCGTGTAGCGCTCGCCGGTATTTTGATCGACCATATGGCTGTGGCGCTGCGAGAAAGTTCCTCGACCGCAATCCTGCCCGGACAAGCGGACATGGAAGCCTTCGTCTAGAAGCGTCGCAAACGCCAAATGTTCTGCGGTCGCCCAGTCCAGACCTTTACCCGTCGAAATCGCATCGGCGCGGCCTTTGACGACCCGACCCAGCGTCCGGTGGATGTTGACGCCGTCTGGAACGGTCGTGATTTTCTCGCCGAGTTCTTTCAGTTTGGCTTTCGACACACCGGTCTTGCCGCGGCGATCATCATCTTCGGGCAGGCCAAGGCCTTCCCATTCGCCTTCTAGCCAATCAGCTTTGCTCGTTTTGACGGTTTTGCCGTCCTCAAAAGCTTTATCCAAGAAGGCTTCGAACGCTTTGACTTCAGCCTCAACCGCCTCAGCTGTGAGCAGGCCTTCGGAAACGAGGCGTTCACCGTACAGTTCGCGGGTTGATTTGTGCGATTTGATCGTCGTGTACATGACCGGTTGGGTAAACATGGGCTCGTCGCCCTCATTGTGTCCAAACCGGCGATAGCAGAACATGTCGATGACAACATCTTTGCCAAACTTCTGACGGTACTCAGTGGCGACCTTGGCCGCATAAACAACCGCTTCTGGATCATCGCCATTCACGTGGAAAATTGGCGCCTGAACCATCAAGGCAACATCAGACGGGTATGGCGAGGAGCGCGAATACATCGGGCTGGTCGTAAAGCCGATCTGATTGTTGATGATGAAGTGGATTGTGCCGCCTGTACGATAGCCTTGCAGGCCAGAAAGCGCGAAACACTCAGCCACAACGCCCTGACCAGCAAACGCCGCATCGCCGTGCAGTAGAAGCGGGAGCTTCTTTGTCCGATCCAGGTTGCCAAGCTCTTCATATTGCATGAACTGCTTGGCGCGGACGCGGCCAAGAACAACAGGGTCTACCGCTTCCAGGTGCGATGGGTTCGCGTTCATGGTGAGGTGGACTTGGTTGCCATCAAAGACACGATCCGAAGACGCGCCGAGGTGATATTTTACGTCGCCTGAGCCAAACTCACCGGCGCCTTGAGTCGATCCCCCCATAAACTCATGGAAGATCTTCTCATAGTCTTTGCCCATGACCGCAGCGAGCATGTTGAGGCGTCCGCGGTGCGGCATACCAACAACAATTTCGTCAACGCCGAGGGCGCCGCCGCGTTTGATGATTTGCTCAAGCGCCGGAACTGCAGCCTCGCCGCCATCCAAACCAAAGCGCTTGGTGCCAGGGTAGCGTTTGTGAAGGAAACGCTCAAACGTCTCAGCTTCAATCAGCTTGGACAGGATCGCTTTCTTACCTTCGGGCGTAAATGCGACGCCCTTGTCTGGGCCTTCGATCCGCTCTTGCAGCCAGCTTTTCTCTTCTGGGTCAGAGATGTGCTGGAACTCAATGCCAAGCGTTGAACAATAGGTCCGGCGAACGATTTCCAGGATTTGGCGGACACTCGCATGCTCCAATCCGAGAACACCATCGATGAAGATGTCGCGATCGAGGTCGGCTTCTTCAAATCCGTAACTCTTTGGATCAAGCTCCGGCTGGTAGTCAGGCTTTTCCAGACCGAGCGGGTCGAGCACAGCTTGCAAGTGACCACGCATGCGATAAGCGCGGATCATCATCAGCGCTTTCACGGAGTCTTTCACGGCCTGTGAAATATCGGCCTCAGACGCCGCCGGCGCTGAAGACTTGATCTTCTTTTCTAGCTTCGGCTCGAGCAGGGTCCAGTTGCCGTCAAACGCAGCTGTCTCTTCTGGAGATGCAGGCTTTGGCCAAGCTTTGCGCTTCCAGCTTGCACCGTCCGCGTTGCGGGTCGCATCCGCGCTGCCATCGCCAACCTCTTCGAAAAAGGCGCGCCAGCTTTCAGGAACCGAATTTGGGTTCTCAGCATACTGGGCCTGCATCTGTTCGATCCAGACCGCGCTTCCCCCATACAAAAACAAAGTGTCCAGCATCGCAGCGTTTTGTGCGCTGCGACCACCGTCGACTGGGGATCCGTCGTCTGCCATGTCTTACCGTCCTTTATGGAGACGGCCCGGCGGGGTCAAAAATGGCCTCGTCTGGCCGCCCTTTGCCTTTGTATATAGTGCGGCGTGTTAACCTTTTAATACCTCGACCATCGTCGTGCCCAAACGGGCAGGACTTGGAGATACTTTGATTCCAGCCGCTTCCATAGCTGCGATTTTGGACTCAGCGTCGCCTTTTCCGCCCGAAACAATGGCACCAGCGTGTCCCATAGTTCGGCCTTTCGGCGCTGTCCGGCCCGCGATAAAGCCCACCATCGGCTTCTTGCGGCCTTTCTTGGCCTCATCGATCAGGAATTGAGCCGCTTCTTCTTCAGCAGAGCCGCCAATTTCACCAATCATGACGATGCTTTCTGTCTCGTCATCTGCAAGGAACATTTCCAACACGTCGATAAACTCGGTGCCTTTCACCGGGTCGCCTCCGATGCCGACCGCAGAGGTCTGGCCAAGGCCTTCGACAGAGGTTTGGTAAACCGCTTCATAAGTCAGAGTGCCTGAGCGAGAGACCACGCCAACTGAGCCCTTCTTGAAGATCTTGCCGGGCATAATGCCGATCTTACAAGCTTCTGGGGTCAACAGACCCGGGCAGTTCGGTCCAATCAGACGCGAGCTGGATTTATCGAGTTTCGCTTTTACGCGCACCATGTCGAGGACAGGAACACCTTCCGTGATACAAACGATCAGAGGGATTTCAGCATCAATCGCTTCTTCGATCGCTGCGGCTGCACCGGCTGGCGGTACATAGATAACGGTCGCGTCGGCGCCGGTTGCGTCTTTCGCGTCTGCAGCGTTCGCATAAATCGGAAGAGACGCGCCATTATCGGCGGTCCAGCTTTCACCAGCTTTGCGTGGGTGCGTGCCCGCGACCATTTGCGTCCCATAATACTCGAGCGCTTGGTTGGTGTGGAAAGAGCCGGTTTTACCTGTAAGGCCCTGCACAATAACTTTTGTGTTTGAATCGATAAGAATAGACATGGGTCTTACGCGCCTTTCACGGCTGCAACAATTTTCTGGGCGGCATCATCAAGGTCATCAGCAGGAATGATGTTCATTCCGCTATCGGCCAGAATGGCCTTACCTTGGTCGACATTCGTGCCTTCCAAACGAACCACTAGCGGAACCGCGAGTGAGGTTTCTTTCACCGCTTGAATGACACCTTCAGCGATCACGTCACATTTCATGATCCCGCCGAAGATGTTGACCAGGATGCCCTTAACGGCAGGGTCTTTCATGATGATTTTGAACGCGGCAGCCACTTTCTCCGCATTGGCGCCGCCGCCAACGTCACAGAAGTTGGCCGGCTCTTCGCCGTACAGCTTGATGATGTCCATCGTCGCCATCGCGAGGCCCGCGCCGTTGACCATACAGCCAATCGTGCCGTCTAGCGCGATGTAAGCGAGGTCCCACTCAGACGCTTCGATTTCTTTTTCGTCTTCTTCTGTCGTGTCGCGCAGTTCCATAATGTCGGGGTGACGGAACAGGGCGTTACCATCGAAGCTCACTTTGGCATCGAGAACGCGGAGGTTGCCATTCTCCATGACGATCAGTGGATTGATTTCCAGCATCGACATGTCTTTTTCGGTGAACGCTTTGTAGAGGATCGGGAACAGGTTCATGCCATCTTCGCGGGCCGCACCGTCTAGGGCAAGCGCATCACAAAGCTGAGCGGCTGCAGCAGCGGTGACGCCTTCTGCAGGATCGATTGGAAGCGTCAGGATTTTTTCCGGCGTGTCATGAGCGACCGCCTCAATGTCCATGCCGCCTTCAGTTGAGGCAACAAAAGCCGGGCGACCGGTTTCACGATCAACGAGCAGTGAGAGGTAAAGCTCGGAAGCGATGTCCGCGCCGTCTTCGACATAGAGGCGATTGACCTGCTTGCCTTCGGCGCTGGTTTGCGCGGTCACAAGATGGTTACCGAGCATAGCTTTGGCGTGGTCCATGACTTCCTCTTTCGAGAAAGCCAGGCGAACACCGCCCTTTTCACCAGCCTCAGCCTCGATGAACTTACCCTTGCCTCGGCCACCTGCGTGGATTTGGCTTTTCACGACCCAAAGCGGCCCCGGTAAAGTGTCGACGGCCGTTTGCACGTCGTCGAGGGTGAGAATCGGGACGCCATCAGCCACAGGCGCACCGAATTCTTTCAGGACAGCCTTGGCTTGGTATTCGTGAATATTCATGAGGGTTTCAGCCTTTTGCAACGGACAGGGATACCCAAGTGCATCCCCAAAAGTCGCGCGCCTTATAGCATTGCCACCCGCCGTGACAACCGCCTGCAGCTGGAAATCGTTAGCCTGAGTTCACTCACAGAACTCAGGCTACCCTGTATACTCGTATAACGAGTGTTGCTGATTTATTTTACACCAATATCTGAGAAGCTAATCTCATTCTCTCGGACCGTTGCTCCGGCATTATCCTTGATCTTGAGCGAGATCGCTTTTGCTTCCCAATCAATCTCCACAGACCCATAGTTTTCTGGCGCATATCCCGCCCCAACCTGACGGGCATCCATCTCTTCTGATTCCCGCGCAAATGCCACGTTCAGCGACGATGAGGTCAGCTCATGCGCTTGGTATGGCAAGACGCCGTCTTCTTCATAGATGAAGGCCGTATGGCGATCCCCAGACAAGAACACGACCCCGGTCGCCTCAGTCTTTTCAATCAGGTCAAACAAACGCTGGCGCTCATCTGGCATCGTCGACCAAGCTTCCCAGCCATGCACGGTCGGCATCACCTGGATCGATGATGCGATCAGGCGAATGTCGGCGGGTTGCTGCAATTGGTTTTCGAGCCAGGTCCACTGCGCGGCGCCAAGCATGTCCTGCATGCTGCCAGCGGCAGCCGGGAGGTAGCGCTCTTTGCCTTTCGCGCCCCAATCATCGGTCGGTGTTAATCCGGTGCGGAAGAAGCGCGTGTCGAGCATGATGACCTGCGTGCGCTGACCTTCTGGGCCGAAGCTGCGCGCATAATAGGTTCCTGGCCATTGACCAACGTCTTCATCCTCAAGTCCCCAAAAGACTTCGTGGACGCGCTCAGCCATTCGGCGGAATGGGAACTCGCTACCAGCATCATTGGCGCCATAATCATGGTCATCCCAAGACACCATCATCGGCACGCTTTCGCGGACCTTCTGAAAGTCTTCGCGCGCGCCGAGATCCGCAAAAGATTCCTGAACCTCGTCCAGAAGCGGCTGGTTATTGACATAGCCGCGGCCATCACGGTCGCCATAGACATTGTCACCCACCATCAGGAAGAGGTCAGCCTCCTCCGCTGGCAAGCTCATCAAGGCTGCGGAAGGGCCTTTTTCTTCATCGAGGCAGGAGCCGAGCAAGATCTTCGTAAGCACAGCATCAGACGCTGGAAGTGACATACCAGCAGGCGCCTTGGGCAGCGCGCTATCTGGGATCGTATCATAGTAGGAATCTAAGGCATCTTCGACGGTTTCAGGCGCCGGCTTAAACAAACTGATGCCCCCACCTTGTGTTGTACATCCCGTTAAAGCCAGCAAAGCAGCGCCCGCCAAAATTACCTGCTTCATACCCATCTCCTAAAAAGAACCAGTTGTGTTTCCTTATGCAGGAAGCACGACAGGAATGTAACAGGATTCTGTTCTTCCGTTACCGAACATGACGACCAAATCGGTCAGTGCTTTATCGATTGATATCTATGGCACTTTTTAACCTGCGCTTGAGGGTTTGCGCCTAGTTCCAAGCGTTCGGGGACCAACATTAATTTGAGGGTGCCCCATGAATACTTCCCCTAAGCAGTCCCAGCTGAAAACAATTCTGGCTGGGTTTATCGGCAATGTCGCCGAATGGTACGATTTCGCGGTTTATGGATACTTCGCCGCCGTTATTGGTCCGCTTTTCTTCCCATCTGATAATCCGGCATTGTCGCTTGTTGCCGCTTTTGGCGCTTTCTCTGCGGGGTTCATTGTTCGCCCCATGGGCGCGATTGTTTTCGGTTATATCGGAGACAAACTCGGACGCGCAAAGGCGTTGTTTCTCTCTATGGCCGCTATGGCCGTGCCGACCATCGCGATTGGCCTGCTACCGACCTATGAAGCGATTGGCATCGCCGCCCCCATTTTGCTGGTCCTACTAAGAATGGTTCAAGGACTTTCTGTTGGCGGCGAGTTTACGAGTTCGATCGTCTTTCTGGTTGAACAGGCCCCAAAAGAGCGGCGCGCTTTCATCGGAAGCTGGAGTAAGGTCGGCGCCACGACAGGCGTTCTCCTCGGATCAGCGGTCGGCGCCATCTTCACCTATTTCCTGGACGATGCTCAGATTTCGAGCTGGGGCTGGCGCGTTCCCTTTCTCTTAGGATTCGTTGTTGCGCTCGCAGGCATTCTATTCCGCCGCGCGCTGGCGGCCGAGCCGAAAAAAGAAACCCTAAAGAACCCGCTCAAAACAGCCTTCGTCAATCATTGGCGGCTGATATTTAAATTGACGGCGATGAAGATCACTTTGGGCGTCGGCTTTTACGGAATTTTTGTCTACGCCGTGACCTATATTCGCGAGATTGATGGCTTCTCGGCCACCCGTGCCTTCCAGCTCAATCTGGCCGCGATGCTGGCCCTTGTAACCCTCCTGCCGCTGGCGTCGATTCTCTCTGATAGGATTGGTCGAAAACCATTACTTTTGGCAGGCAGCGGCACCCTCGCCTTTGGTGGCATTCCCCTCTTCTTTCTGATCCACTCCACGTCACCCATGACCGTTTTGATGGGCGAAGTTGGGTTCGCAATCGGGATCGCCATGTTCTCAGCAGGCGCGACGGCGACGGTCGTTGAGCTTGTGCCGTCTGAAACGCGGTGCACGGTCGTAGCGATCGCTCATAACACCGCGATGGCTTTGTTTGGGGGAACAACGCCCTTGATTGCGGCATGGCTTCTAACCTCGACCGGCGACCCTATTGCACCTGGATACTGGATCGCGGGCGCAAGCCTGTTCAGCTTTATTGCGATCGTAACGACGATCCCCGAGACGCGGGGACGCACTTTGGCGTAGAATGTGTGGCGGGGGGTCAAACGGAAACCTTTTCAGTTTGCCCCCCTATCCGAGCGCCTTTGATCCGATGCGGGTCACCCAGGTCAGACCCCGATAAACAGGCTCCACATCAACCGACCCGGCAGGAAGGTGAAGAGGCCCGCAATCGCCATCCCGCCCAGAAACATGCCTGTCATGGTTTGGCGGTGTTTCTTGACATCCCGGCGCCGGATCGCGGCAACGCCAAACGGCAGTCCGATCAAAGTCCAAGCCGACAAGGCATGGATCGGGCTATAGGCATTCTGGAAAATGCCGGTGATGAAGAAGGATGAAACCGCCGTCACTGACATCGCTACGATCCAGGTCCAGCCGAGTGTCTTGTGAAATCGAAACCCCTTGGGGGCGGCCAGCAAAACCAGCCCGATAAAGAAAGCACTCAAGGCGCCAGCAACATGGATTTGGATTTGCAGCGGCGCCTCAAGCAATGGCGAGAGATCGATCCGAAAATGCGGATTGAGATCCGGCTGGGCAGCCAGGATGAAATGGCTCACCACAAGATAGATCGCAAACGCGAGTCCGAGCTGCCACGCCCACCAGGGCGTAGCTTGCACGAGAGCGCGAGGAGAGAATGTCGGAGGAAACACTGTTTTTGTTGTCATTGTCTCTCTCCTCACGCCCAAGTTCCGTGGAAGCCCAGTGGCCAGGCATAGTCGGCCTGCCAAATACATACGGGCCCATCGCTGACATTCGCCGCATCAAAGACGCAGATCTCTCTGACACCCGATTTGATGTTCAAAACCGGCCCCACCAACCAAGAGTCGAGATCTGATTGGCCACCCGCTTTAGGTACGAACAGGAACTCTTCGACCATGCGGTTATCGCCGAACATAAAGGACTGGCTCTCACCGCTGGTCCAATTGTGCACGGCCAGTGCGGTGCTGCCAGGACGGTTCGCTGAAGCGCCACTTGCCAGAGCCACCAAGTTGCGATGCTTACCGCGGAAGCGAGGGTCGACCTGCGGAAACTCGCCGATCACGCCCGTTTCGATCAATTTCGCATCGCCCTGCGGCGGGATCTCAACCAGTGTCAGTATGCCTTCTTCTGAGGCATATTCGCCGGTCCATTCGCCGCGAATTTCAGCGGTTCCACCGTCCACACCGAGCACTGGCTCTTTGTAGAAAGCCGCATCGAACTTGATCGTTCCATCGCTTTCCTCCCAAGCCGATCCGGTGTGGTAGAACATACGCGGCGGCGCCTGGACCCAGCGCTGATTGGAGAAATCATCTTTATCCACGATGAGCATTTGCAATCCGTGCTGTGGTTGCCACTCAAACCCGGCAACGACCGGCGGGATGAAGGTTTCATTGATCCAAGGCTGCACCAGGATGATCAGATGGCGCTCGCTCATCGTCCAATCGTGGATGTAAGCCGCGCGGCCAATATCCACCATGCCAAAATCTTCAAGCGCACCATTTGCGCCGATCCGATAGATACCGACCCGTGGGCCACCGACCGCCAGATTCCAAACCCGGCCATCCGGCTCGACTTTGGGGTGGGCCAGGAACGGCATCCCCTTCAAATCATCGCGCCATGTTTTGAGGCCTTTGGTTTCAAGCGTTTCAGCATCCATAGAGAAAGCAGATCCTGCTTCCCATAGAGCCAAAAGCTCGCCATTCACCACGAGGACTGACGTGTTCGCGGCGTTCGTGTCATCAGCGCTTTGAACTGAATAGCTCTCATCGCCAATCGTCCCGAAACCAGGCGCCAGGAAGGCTTGAGCAGCCTGCTCTTCTTTGCGTTTGCGGGTCTCAACAAAGCGCGCTTGGTGCACGGCCTGTCCATCCTCGATTGCAATCCGGTGGATCAGCCCGTCGCCATCAAACCAATGGCTGGCATATTCATCGCCATAGCTGAGCTGCGCCGGGCCATTGCGATACAGGCTCCCCTTCAAGTCCGCCGGGGCTTTGCCGAAGACCAGTTTCATGGGCGACGGCTCAAATCCATTGACCGGGGCGTTTTGGTAGCCGAGATGCCAAGCTGGCATCTTATTGGTTTCCGCCGAAGCGCTCAGGCCAAAACTTGTACCCACTGCCCCAGCAATTCCGGCACCGAGACCCGCTTCGATGAAGTGACGACGTGACAGTTTCATTTTCTCTTCCTCCAGCTCAGCGTGTACGATTAGTTCAGCTTGATTGTGTGAACCGTTCCGTCAGCACCGACGGTGAACT
Organism: Pseudomonadota bacterium; assembly: GCA_038526515.1. Lineage (GTDB taxonomy): Bacteria > Pseudomonadota > Alphaproteobacteria > Caulobacterales > Hyphomonadaceae > Henriciella. Next base: position 41,239 of record JBCBGS010000005.1, read on the forward strand.
TGGCGGCGTTCCACTTAGCTGGCCCAAACCGGCCTTTTGCGTCATTTGAGAAGGCAAATGGCTCGGTCGGCATCCCAAAAGGATTGGTGTTCATTTCGCCATCATCATTGATGTCATGGTAGAGTTTCACAGCATACTCACCCGGCTCCAGTCCTTCAAAGGTGACCGTGACGTCAGTGCCTTCGACTTTCAGGTTCGCCCCGTCCACGGCGCCGTCACCATTATAAGTCGCCTCATCAAACAGTCCGAGGACGATTGTGCCTTGCGTGCGCGAGATGCTTTCAACATTGACGGTCAAGTCTGACGCGAGTGCGATTGGGGTGGCGATCATGCTAGCAGCGATCAAAGCGGCGAAAGAAGCGGTGCGGGTCATAATGTGTCTCCAGTTAGA
>JBCBGS010000006.1:0-40833 GCA_038526515.1 Pseudomonadota bacterium
GCGATTGAATTTCTGGCGTCGACGGCGCCCGCTGGAAGACTTGTCGGCGTCGAGTTCGAAATCGCCAGGGATCATGGTCGCTGAGGACTTGATCGCGATTGTGTAGCCAACGTCTTCTTCGATGGCTGACAATTGATCGCGTTTCGAGTTGAGCAGATAGAGCGCCACATCGGTCGGCGCGGTAACGGTCATACCGCGAAGGCCGCCGCCAGCTGCGCGCGCTTCAATAGCGCGCAAGAGTTGCAGGGCTGCTGAAGGAATAGAGCGGCGACGCCCTGTGCCATCACAGGCCTCACATTTCTCTGAAGTCGCTTGCAACACACCCGCACGCCGGCGCTGACGGGAAATCTCCATCAATCCGAACTGTGAGATGCGATTATTTTGGACGCGGGCGCGATCAAGCTTAAGCGCCTCTTTCATCTTCTTCTCGACGGCGCGATTATTCTTGTTCTCGTCCATGTCGATAAAGTCGATCACGACGAGGCCCGCGAGATCTCGCAAGCGCATTTGCCGGCAGGCTTCCGCCGCAGCCTCTAAGTTTGTGTGGAGCGCGGTTTGTTCGATATTGCGCTCTTTGGTTGATTTGCCCGAGTTCACGTCGATCGCCACGAGGGCCTCTGTCTGGTTGATCACCAAGTAGCCACCAGACTTCATCTGAACTGTTGGCGAGAAGATTGAGTCGAGCTGATCCTCGACGCCTTCTTTCACGAAGAGTGGGGCCGCGGCCGTCCAGCGTTTCACCTTTTTAGCCTGCGTCGGCATCAGCGTTTTTGCGAGATCTTTGGCTTCGCGATAGGCGCGATCACCTTGAACAATTACTTCTTCGATCTCGCGATCGAACATGTCGCGCATAGCCCGGTGAACCAGGCCGCCTTCTTCATGGATGCACTCAGGAGCAACCGATTCCATGGTCTTGCTGCGGATTTTCGCCCAGAGCTTTTGGAGGTAGTCGTAATCGCGGCGGATCTCAGATTTGGTCCGTTTTGCTCCTGCCGTCCGAACGATCAGGCCCATGCCCTTCGGCACAGACAATTCATCCATAACCGCCTTGAGGCGTTTACGGTCATTGCCGTTTGGGATCTTACGAGAGATGCCACCCCCGCGAGGCGTATTTGGCATCAGTACAGAATAGCGTCCGGCAAGTGACAGATACGTGGTCAGCGCAGCGCCCTTATTGCCGCGCTCTTCCTTCACGACCTGAACGAGCAGGACCTGGCGACGGCGAATGACTTCTTGGATTTTATAGCGGCGTGTGATCGACGTACCGCGAGATTTGCGGGCGCCGCGGCGACGGCGTTCGGCTTTCGCGCGTGGTTTCTTCTGGTCTTTGTCTTCTGAGTCCGCGTCTGCTTTGCCGGTATCTTCGTCAGTTGAAGCTTCTGCGCCTTCGTCGTCTGCCTCAGAATCTGCGTCATCTGACTGGGCGTCCGTTTCCGCCTCAGCTTCATTGTCGTCAGCTTCGTCAGAGTTCTCATCAGAATCGTCGGCGTCTAACTCCGCGTCGTCATCATCGGGCTCGTCGTCAATATCCCCTTCGTCTTCATCATCGTCGATATCGTCATCAGCCGCTTCTGCAGCTTCGCGCGCGGCTTCTTCGAGCAGAGCTTCGCGGTCGGCTTGTGGGAGCTGATAGTAGTCCGGGTGGATCTCGCTGAACGCGAGGAAGCCGTGGCGATTGCCACCATACTCAACGAAACAGGCTTGCAGCGACGGCTCTACTCGCGTGACTTTTGCGAGATAGATATTGCCTCTTAATTGTTCGCTGCCAGTTGTTTCAAAATCAAAGTCCTCGACACGTCCATTGTTGACGAGGGCGACACGGGTCTCTTCCTGGTGGACCGCGTCGATCAGCATAGTCTTGCTCATTGTAAGCTGCCTTGTGGACTGGCGGCGCTAACGCTCGTTTATAGTTCGAGCGATGGCGATACGCGCCAGCAAATTTGTTATTAGGGACAGGCAGCAAACCAGCCCGGCCAGCTCTATCCATAGAGCGGCTCTGAGTTCTGATTTTGGCGACCTGTAAGCTCATATTATCCGTTCCGTACCGGCGATAGTGCAGGGGGTTAGGCCTGTTCACCCGCCTTTCGGGGATTCTGTTTGGGCTCATCGCTGAGCGTGTTTCCTACATGCCCCCTTTGGTCCTCAATTAAAAGACCTAAAATGCGGGCATGCGGATGTTTCTTGTTTCGAGTTAGAAACAATTGATCGATTGGCGCCAGGTCGCGCACCAAATGTCTGCAACTAGTGGAAAGAGATCTCGTAGATGAAACGCGCTCGATCTTCGATGGGCATGGAAACCATCGTCCCGGTTACGCCCTCGAACTCGCCCGTGCCGCCTATGATCGGGTAGGTCGATGGCGTGGGTTCGGTTTGTTGCACGCCTTGTCCGGCGAGAATCCCGCGTCCATCCAGGTCGATCACGAACGAGCAGAAGAAGTTTCTCTCAGCATCCAATTGTGTGCAGTGGCCGGATCCCGTTCCGATTCGGTCACCCGCCTCGGTTTGCATCTCCGAATTCCAAACGATCTTGTCACCGATCCCGTTCACTCTGTCGAAAGCGATATAGCCGTCCCCAGAAGCGTCATTGTAAATGGTCATCGTCTGGACATGATCATCTGCGACTGCGGTGGAACTGAAGGCGGTCAAAATGATACCTGAAGCGATGGCAATTTTAGCGATTTGGTATGACATTTGTGATCCCTTGATGAGCAAGGAATAAAGTGAAGCATCATCCGGCGTTCATCGCTACGGGGTTAGAGAAAATAGAAACATTGGGATAATAAACCGCTGTCGCGGTGTGGTGATACGAAGTCTTTTTGATGCGATTGGTGAATTTCCTTCTACCGGCTCTCATGGTCGTCTTTGCCCCGCTATTTAGTGCGGCGCAGGTCCAATCCGTCGGTGTTGCTGGTGATGGTGAATTCACTCGCATTACGATCACATCACAAAACCAAATCAGGCCGGATGTTTTTCTAAGAGACACCGAGGATGGATTGGTGATCGAGATGGTGCCAGAAACCTTCCAACTCGCCGCCGCACCTTTCTTTGCAGAACCAACGGGCGGCGTGTTCGCATATACGCTTGATACCGACCGGATCATTTTCGAGCTGGAGCAGCCGATGATGATTATGCGCGAGATTGATTTGCCGCCTGCCGGCAGCGAGCAACTCTATCGCTATATCCTCGACCTTTCCGGTGTGTCCCTTGCGCGTTTTCAGTCTGCGGCACGGCGCGATGCAACGCGGTTTGCCCGTTTTGAAGCGGAACGCTATGCGATCGCCGAAGCAGCATTGCTATCGCCTCCTCAGCAAGAGATCGCGGTCGCGGATGTCCAACCTGAGGCCGTTCGACCAGAATCGCCATCTGCCAAACCAGCGGGCTTTGGCGCTTTGATGAAGATGGCCGCGCAGCAGCGACGTGTCATCGTGATTGATCCCGGACATGGCGGGAAAGATCCAGGTGCGATTGCGGTCACCGGCGACGAAGAGGCCGATATCGTTCTCTCCGCATCACTGAAACTAAAAAGTTTGATCGAGCAAGACGCTCGATATGTCGTGAAGCTCACCCGCGAAACTGATGTTTATGTCGAGCATGAAGACCGGGTCTCTATGGCGCGGGATTGGGGCGCAGACCTCTTCATATCCATGCATGCCGATGCCGCGGGAAAACCGACCGTGCGCGGCGCGTCTGTCTATACAATCTCGACCCGCGGCGAAGCCCGAATTGATCGCACGGCAAAGCGATTTGGTTGGAATATGCCGTTTGAAGACGGAACGCCTGAAGAAGTCTCTGATATTTTGCAGGATCTGACGGTACGCGAAACGAAGTCCAATTCTGAAATCTTTGCGGAATTCCTCGTCCCAGAGCTAAAACAGGCCGGACCATTGTTGCGGAACACGCATCGGCGCCAGAATTTCTTTGTCTTACTGGCCCCGGACGTTCCCGCGGTCTTGGTTGAGATCGGCTTTTTGACCAATCGCGACGACGCTCGGAGGCTTAAATCAGAGCGCGGAAGACGCAAATCGGCAGAAGCTATTAAGCGCGCGATTGACGCCTATTTCGACCGCCAAGATTTATTATTCGCAAGCAACTGACGCGACGCCTTTTCGTAGATCCAGAACCGCCTTAGTCTCGCCGTGAAAGCGTGGAATCAGCACGCTAAGGGAAAATGCGCGAGAGACCTGACTATGTGGGCCACAATCAAACAAAATGTGTTTACCTGGCGAGTTCTGTTTTGGACCATCGGTGCCGGTTTTGTTTTGGGCATTTTGGCGATTATCGCCTTCATGATCTGGATGGCAGCTCTTGGTCGGACCGTTCCATCGGTCGAGCAACTTGCAGAGTACAACCCGCCAGTAACGTCACGCGTTCATGCTGGCGATGGCACGCTCATTTACGAATTCGCTGACGAGCACCGAGTTTTTATTCCATACGAGGCGATGCCCGAACACGTCATCCACGCCTTCGTATCCGCTGAAGATAAAAAGTACTTCGAACACGGCGGTGTCGATTATGTCGGTATGCTGCGCGGGATCATCAACTCGGCGCGCAACCGGATATCGGGCAGCGGTGGATTGCAAGGCGGCTCAACAATCACCCAACAGGTCGCGAAGGTTTTCCTTCTTACGCGAGATCAAACGATTGTTCGCAAGGCGAAAGAGCTGATTATCGCCCGGCGGATGGAAGAGGCGTTCAGTAAGGAGCACATTCTCGAGCTTTATCTGAACGAAATCTACCTAGGCGGCAGGTCTTATGGTGTTGGCTCAGCAGCGCTTAATTATTTCAACAAGTCGCTGCCTGAACTCGATTATTCAGAGGCGGCCGTTCTGGCGTCGCTTCCAAAGTTTCCGGGCCGAGTGAACCCATACACCAATCCCGAGCGCCTGCTTCAGCGTCGAAATTACGTGCTGAACCGAATGACCGAGAACGGCTATATCACAGAAGAAGAAGCTGAAGCAGCGAAAGCAAAGCCGCTGAACACAACGCGTCGTTTGTATGGGCCGGAATATGCGGCCGCGACCTATTTCGTTCAAGAATTGCGAAAGCAACTGATCGACCTCTACGGAGAGGACGAGTTGGAGCAGGGCGGTCTCTCAATCCGCACAACGATTGATACAAAACTTCAGCTGGCGGCCCAGGAAGCCCTGCAAATCGGGCTCGAGACCTATGATCGTCGATATGATTATCGCGGCCCGATCACGGCAGTTGATCCACGCGCCGACGATGTCCTGGATCAGTTGAATGGCGTAACGCTCCCAGGCGGCTATGGGTCTTGGGAACGCGCAATGATTGCGAGCATTTCCGACGAAGGCGCTGAGCTCCTGCTTGGAGATGGCGCAAAGATCGGCATTCCGGCAGAGGATGTTGAATGGGCGAAGACTTATGTCCGCGGCGGCGACCAAACAGGGCTGCGCCCAGGGGATGTCGTGCTCGCGGAAGTAAGCCGGCAAGCACTCAGCCCTGAGGAAAGCACGCCGACCCGAGAAGGCGCAGCGGCTGAAGATGATCAAACAGTGATTCCGGTCGAACCGATTATGGTTCCGGTTGGCCAAGCTCTGTTAAAGCAAATACCTGAGTTGGAAGGCGCCATTGTTGCGCTCGACCCGCACACTGGACGTGTCCTCGCAATGATGGGCGGCTACTCTTTCTTTAAGAGCCCATTCAACCGTGTGACCCAAGCGCGCCGCCAGCCGGGCTCCTCGTTCAAGCCGTTTGTCTACGGTGCCGCCTTGGAACAAGGCTATACGCCGTCCGTACGAATCTTGGATTCTCCGTATGTCTATTATGATGAGAATACGGGCGAAGTCTGGAAGCCGGAAAACTATGCAGAAGGCCTGAGCTATGGCGAGGTCACGATGCGGGTGGCGCTTGAGAAGTCGTATAACCAGGTCACCGCGCGCGTCGCGACCGATATTGGCATGGAAGCCGTATCGGAGTTCGCAGAGCGCTTTGGAATTTATGATCGGTTGCCGCCATATCCCGCCATGTCTCTGGGGTCTGGTGAGACATCGCCTTGGCGTCTGTCGAAGGCTTACGCTGCGCTGGTGAATGGCGGGAAAGAAGTCACGCCCACCCTGTTAGACCGAGTTCAGGACCGCCGAGGCGTCACGCTTTACAAACATGACCAGCGGGAATGTGAAGGCTGCGATGCGACCGATTGGAACGGCTTGGAGCCGCCAACCCTTCCGGATGATCGTAAGCAACTCGTCGATCCAATTATCGCTTATCAGATCGTCCACATGCTTGAGGGCGTTGTCGAGCGCGGAACGGGACGCCGGGCGCGGCGCGTTGGAAAACCACTCGCGGGCAAGACGGGCACGACCAATGATTATGTCGACGCCTTATTCTTTGGGTTCTCGCCGGATCTGGTTGTCGGAATTTGGACGGGCTTCGATACGCCCCGTACTCTCGGCGAAGGCGAGGGTGGTGGTTCCGTTGCCGGTGTGATCTTCACGGAGTTCATGGAGCGCGCTTTGACCGATGAAGCGCCAATTCCATTCCGTATTCCACCTGGCGTTCGCTTGGTCTCCGTAGATGCAGCAACCGGCGGCATCCCAACATTTGATAGCCAAGAGATTATATTGGAAGCGTTCCGTCCCGGCACCGAGCCTGGGCGCGCATTCGCCGATACGTCTAGTCTCAGCCTGTCTGGAACGGGAGACGGTTCTATATTCGGCCAAGACCCTGCACCTATTGGTCCGCAAATTGATCCGGAGACGGGTGAACTGATTGAATCAGATGTGATTGTTGAGGATATCGACGAGGACATTTATTGACCTGAATGCAAAACGCCGTCATTTCCACCGATCGGATAAGCTTTAGGGAAAAGCATGTCAGCAGAAATTCTCGCCCTCGCGGATCAAATCAAGCAGTCTTCAGAGCTGCTGAGGAGGCGTCTTTGACTGGGATGTTGCCTCTAAACGACTAGACGAATTGAACGCGCTCTCGGAGCGTCCTGATTTCTGGGATGATCCGGATGAAGCACGTAAGCTTATGGCCGAGCGGCAAAAGCTAGAAACCGGCATGCAGACCGTTGTTGAGCTGGAATCCGAAGCGGCGGATGGTCTGGAATTGCTGGAACTGGCTGAAGGCGATGAGGATATGCTGTCCGATGTTGCGGCTACCCTTCGCCGCGCTGCTGAGAAGGCCGAAAAAGCAGAGCTCGAAGCGCTCCTATCCGGCGAAGCGGACGGCAATGATTGTTACATGAATATCAACTCCGGCGCAGGCGGCACCGAAAGCCAGGACTGGGCTTCGATGATCCGGCGGATGTATGTGCGTTGGTCTGAACAAGCAGGCTACAAAGTCGAAGAAGTCGAAAGCCATGAGGGTGACGAAGCAGGGATTAAATCCGCGACACTCCTGATCAAAGGTGAGAATGCTTATGGTTGGCTGAAATCGGAGCAGGGCGTTCACCGTCTTGTTCGCATTTCACCTTTCGATAGCTCGGCGCGGCGCCATACGAGTTTCGCGTCCGTTGCAGTTTCTCCTGTGATCGATGACTCGATCGAAGTAGAGATCAACCCTTCCGATGTGCGAACCGATACATATCGAGCATCGGGTAAAGGGGGGCAGCACGTGAACAAGACCGACTCTGCGGTCCGATTGACTCACGAACCCACCGGGATTGCTGTCGCCTGTCAGTCTGGACGTTCGCAGCACCAAAACCGCGCAACCGCTTGGGAGATGCTACGCTCGCGTCTCTATGAGGTCGAACTTCAAAGACGTCAGCAGGCCGCGCAAGATAGCCACGATTCAAAGACAGAAATCGGCTGGGGGCACCAAATTCGATCTTATGTTCTCCAGCCATACCAATTGGTCAAAGACCTCCGCACTAATCACGAAACTTCAGACACGGGCGGTGTTTTGGATGGTGATCTTACGCCATTCTTGAGTGCAGCTCTTTCGCATGCCTTAGGGGATGCGGAAGCAGACGAATAAAAAAAGCCGGATCAAGCGATCCGGCTTTCTGAAACAGTCGTTCTTAAGACCTACGCGTTTCCGGCAGTGCCTGTTGTTGGTGTCACAGCAGCGCCGGTCACAAAGCCAGTCGCGGGTGCGGCAGCTGCAGGTTGAGGCGCCGCGGCAGGTTGCGGTGCGCTCTCTTTCAGCGGGTTCTCCTCGCGTTTTACTTGGCCTTCAAAATTCGCATCAGGCTGGATGATCAGGGCAGCGTGGAAAATGTCGCCTTGGACAGACGCGCCAGTTTCAAGCTCAACACGGCGAGAGCGGATTGATCCAACAATCTTACCTTTGACGCGGAGCGTTTCAGCTTTCACTTCGCCGAGGATTTCGCCGGTAGACCCAACAGTGATGTCGCCGGCAGTAATGTCGCCTTCAACTTTGCCGTCGACCTGCAGGGCGCCGCCCGTTTTGATCGTGCCTTTAATTTCCACATCCGAACAAAGGATAGATGCCCCGACGCGTGAAGCTGGTTTTGAGGACGCGCCTCGAACAGCGTCTTGTGCTGGAGAAAAGCCTGGTGGGGTGTCGCCTTTAGTCTTCGTGAACATGTTTGCCTGCCTTAATGAACTCTACTGGATTATACTGTTTGCCATGGAACAGCACTTCATAGTGAAGGTGCGGACCTGTGCTGCGCCCGGTCGAACCCATGGTACCGAGCTTATCTCCGATCACGACCTCTTGTCCCTTCTTCGCCACTATCTTGTTCAAGTGGGCATATCGGGACACGAAACCCCCGCCATGATCGACGTCTACGACGCGGCCATAACCAGATTTACGTCCTGCATATATCACAGTTCCAGGGCCTGCTGCAACGATTGGTGCATTCCAACCTGCGCCCATATCAATTCCACCATGCCAGCTCGGGCGTTTCCGGAAGGGATCGATCCGCATGCCGAACGGAGACGTGATCCGAGATGGAATGCCGATCGGGGTCGCGAGAGGTAGGTTCTCAACGAGGTTCTCGAAATAACGTGCCTCTTCCATGCGAGCAGCGACTTGAGCAACTCTGACGGCGAAACGCTCTTCTTCCGGCGTATCGAATTGCCCTGACATAAGGCTGGAAAAACTGACTTCAGGTCCGCCCATATTTTCGCCGCTGGAAATACGAGCCGCTCCGACTTTCGTCAGTTGAAGAATGCCACGTGCGGCTTCCGCACGCTCTACTGCCATCTCTTCGATGTCATCTAAGAAGGTATCCTGTTCACCGCGGATCCGTGAGACGTCGCCGCGCAAACCGACTTGTGGAAGGGTGCTTTGGACCTCTGCGAAGCGCTGCGATTGCCGAGCGTCTGCCTCATCGATCGAGGCTGTCACCAGGAGGGATGCCGAGTTTCCCCTTAGCGCTGAAACCTCTAACTCGCCGCCGGTTTGGAGGGCTTCCAGCATTGTTGCCAGCGTTTCGTGTCGGCGCTGAAACTCAATTGTCGCGTCTTGGAAAGCTTCAGTGCGCTGCTCGAGCTGTGATGTCGAAAGCGCTTCTTTCGCACGCAGGTCCTGAACCCAACGTTCGAGGCGATTGACTTCGGTCGACGCTGTTCCGACCGTCATAGCTTTCTCGCCGAATATCACAGTTGCAGATGCGAAAAGCGACCACCCCACAAGGGCAGCCGCAGCGCAAGTCAGTACAATCTGTTGAAGCGGGGAAATCGTGAAATAGCGAACCGTCCCACCACTGCGGTGGTAAATCTGCCGCTCTGGAAACGCACGGCGAATAAAGTCTGAGACTTTTCCGGTTGATTTCATTCTACGCACCTATCCGCAGGCTAAGACTCCGTCTCGGGGAAAAACTCGGTCTTGATTGGTGATGGATCACAGTAACCTCATTGTGATCGTGTCGAAAAGCCCCCTTTTGCGTAATTTCGGACGAAAATTACGCTCGGAGTGTAAAATTCGCCTTAAAGTATTTTTATTTGACGAATCAGGTCCCCAAAATCTCACGGGTTGTCTCAAGAACTGCTTCAGCGTGCCCTTTGACTTTGACCTTGCGCCACACAGCTCCAATCGAACCATCTGATAGCACTAGAAAAGTTGAACGTTCGATGCCCATGTACTTCTTTCCATACATATTTTTCTCGACCCAGACGCCAAATTGCTCGCACGCATCGGAATTCTCATCGCTCGCAAGAAGGACGGTAAGATCTTTTTTCGTCTTGAAATTTGCGTGGCTTTTTAGGCTATCTTTTGAGACGCCAACAATTTGCACGCCAAGTGCCTGAAAGTCAGTCAGACGCTCCGAAAAGTCGATCGATTCGGTTGTGCAGCCAGGGGTGTTGTCGCGTGGATAAAAATAGACGACATGAGCCTTGTCGTTCGGCGCACCCAGATTGACAGATTCTTCATCGCTGACTGGAATTGTGACGTTCGGCGCCTTATCGCCTTTTTCTAGTCGGTTTGTCATGGCATGTCTTTCATGTCTGGCGGGACGTAACCCGGTTGATGTGCCGTTTCGGCAGTGTGTTGATTACATGGAGCAAATGACTTGGTTCGCCAGACCACGAAAGTCATAATTTTAGAAACCCTTGGCGTCTTGTCACTCGTGGTGATGGCGGCCGTTGCGATTATTGCCTTCATGTTGGCCAGTGGTCCCGTCGAATTGGGGATCTTCCGAGACGATGTCGAGCAAGCCATTACGCGATCTCGAGACGGACGCCCCGTAACAGTGGACCGCCTCACATTGCAATGGTCACCATCAGAGCGCCGCGTATTCGTGGTCGCTGATGGGTTCTCGCTAAAAGATGGGGATGGACGCGAGGCTGGCTATGCCCAGCGCGCCGAGCTAACCTTGGATGCCGGAAGCATTTTTCTCGGGCGTGTCGAAGTCCTGGATGCTGATCTGCAGTCAGGATGGATCGAGGTCCAGAACACGGACGGCAATTCTTGGACATTCGGTGGTGACCCCTTACCTGAAATTCGAGCGGCTGCTCTCCCTCAAACACCGGAAGAGTGGCTGGAGCGGACCAATACGCTGCTGAGTGATGTCCTCGTCGGTTTGCAGGTCTTCGACAATTCCTTTGAACTCGAAAGTTTGCGGCTGAGCGATTTTGACCTGCGTGTTCTGGACCAAGACCGAAATTCGATAGGTGCAATCGAGAGTACATCGGCGGAGATTAGCCATCCTGGCTCGGATGTTTCCATTCAACTGTCCGGGGCGGGCCAAGGTTTGGGTTTACCGGAGATTTTCAGTGTCTCGTTAGATACTTTCGACAACTACCAATCGATGAAAGCCGTGTTTGATGTCGGGGTTTTGCCGATCACTGATTTAGCTGAGCGCTTTGGGGTCTCAGGTTTCGATGGGAGCGACCTTCGACTAAGCACATCTTTCAAAGCAGATGTGACGCGAGAGGATGGACTGACTCAGCTTGGACTCGTTGTGTCTCGCGAAACGGGTGTTCTTCAGCTTGATGCTGTGAATGAAACCATAGACGATCTGTCTGCTTCGCTGTCTTACCTCCCCGCTGATGATCAAGTGCAAATTGAGTTCCTTCAGATTGCGTCTGATCGAATTAGCGGTCGCTTCGATGGAGGGCTTACGAACGTATTGGCTAAGAACGCACTACGCCGTTTGGAACTCAATTCGGATCGCCTCGAGATTGATATCACCGAGATATTTGAGGCGCCATGGTCCGTGTCTAATGTGGCGTTCGCGGCAGATATCGCGGACGATTTTACCATTCTCTCCGTTGACGCTTTGGAAGCAGATATCGATACCGCCAGGTTGCAAGCGAGCGGTGAGATCGATCTCAGCGTCGAGCATGAAACAGGAGAGCTTCCTTTCACGCTCGATGTCACGGCTGAATTGGTTGGCGACGTCAGCAAGGAAACCATCCTCGCTTATTGGCCGGTTCGGTTAGGGCGCGGCGCACGCAATTACATCATCGAGAACCTTCAGTCAGGGACCGCCGCCGAGGTGACGGCGCTCCTAACGTTGAGGCCGGACAGTATGGCGGAAGGTTATTTGAGAGATGAAGACCTCGCCGTAAACTTCGCCTTCCGAGATGGCGCCCTCAGGTTTTTGAGCGACATGCCGCTTGTAGAAAACGCCGTTGGAACCGGCCGGGTTAGTGGAAACAGTTTAGATATTGCTGTGATTAGCGCGACCTATGATGACTGGGCTATACAGTCAGGAGCGGTCGAGTTTCCGGCGTTTAATCCGCGCGGCGAAAGCTTCACCGTTTCAGCCTACGGAGCAGGCCCCGCAGTGTCTGTCCTGCGTCAGCTTTCGAATTCTCGCCTAAGGTTACAAGAACAGACGGGCTTCGACCCTGAGCGAGTGAGCGGTGATGCGACCGCTTCCTTCAAGCTGACGCGCCCAGCCTTAAGCAATGTCCCCCTCGAGGATCACATCATGGAGGTCCGTGGTGAAATCCGAGACGGTGGATTGAAAGCTGCCGCCGGTCCTTTCGATATCACGGACGCAAACGTCAATGTCGATGTCACGCTTGATCGTATGATCCTGACCGGCTTCGGAAACATGGGCAGTTCCCCAGTACAGTTTACTTGGCGCGACGCATTTGATGATGACGGCAATCCGGCTGATCTGTCGGCAACCGCCGTACTGACATCGGACCTGCTAAACGTCTTCGGTCTTGTCGGACGGGCTTTCATAACCGGAGAAGTGCCGGCCGAGATGCAAGGCAAAGTGGGTGCTGACGGGTTGCAAACAGGAACGTTTGCTTTCGATCTGAGTGAAGCCCGTCTCGATATCGCGGAGATTGATTGGGTGAAGCCATCCGGGGAAACAGCCCGGGCGACACTTAACTACACAGGGGATCTGCGCGAGCAAGCGGCTGCGCTCCGGTTCTCCGCTTCGGACGCAACGATCGATGGCGACCTGCGGCTCCAAAACGATGGGCGGCTTGAGTCCTTGGTCTTGCGCAAGCTGTTTATTGAAGACTCTGTCGATGTGGCCGGTAGCATATCTAGATCCGATGATGGTTTCGAAATCGAAGTGGATGGCGACTATCTAGATATTTCCGGCGTCCTCGCGGATCTTGGTGCTGTCGGAGATGTTGGTGGAAGCAGTGAAGGGTTGGGGTTACGCCTCGCAGCGACGGTGGACCGGCTACGTTTAAGACGAAACCTCGATTTGGTCGGTTCCTCTTTAAACCTGAACCTATCCAGCACGAATGGCTTCCAGTCTCTCCGTGCGAGCGGAAATACCGACAATGGTGCCACCTTCATCGCGCGCTTAGACAATGAAGGTGAAAATCAGCCCTTGGCCCTGGAGCTGAAAACCAGCGATGCGGGTTATCTGGCGAGTGCATTTTTCGGCGTTGATTTCATCGAGGGTGGTATCTTGGACTTACGCGGGTCGCTCGCGACGCCAAACACTCCAGCGCGCCTTCGCGCGACGATTGAAGATACGCGCCTCATCAACGCTCCATTCTTTACACAGATATTGTCACTCGCTTCTCTGAGGGGACTCACAGACACGCTTTCTGGAGACGGTGTATTATTCTCACGGATTGAAGCGCCGATCACGATCGGCGGAGGGCGCTATGTGATTGATGGAGGACGGGCCAGCGGGCCAGCGCTCGGCCTCACCGTAAATGGTTGGGTCGGCACGGACGGACGAGGGATTGACCTGAACGGCGTATTGGTCCCGAGTTTTGGTGTGAACTCTGTGCTGGGCGGCGTTCCGATTATCGGGGATTTGATTGTCGGGCGTGAAGGCGAGGGCATTTTCTCGATCACCTATTCGGTAACCGGCACGCTGGAAAAGGCGCAGGTTGCAGTGAATCCACTCTCCGCTGTAACACCCGGTATTCTAAGACGTATTTTTGAGAATCCGTCGGACACCTCTATTCCTTCAGCGCTTCCGGTGGACCCGAATTTGAAGCCGCCTACGGAGAAACTTCCAGATCTTCCAGATGAGGAGATCTTAGCTCCAACACCCGGAAGCGATGGAGACGGTTAGACAGGTTTCACCAGTGCGATCCGCTTTTTACCGACCTGTACTTTGAACGCCTGGACATCATCTAAGATTTCACCCCAAGCGTGCGCTTGATCTGCAGCGATCTTTTCATCATTCACGCGCACGGCGCCCTCATTCATCTTTCGACGGGCTTCACCGTTGGAAGACACCAATTCACCAGCTCGGAGGAGCGCGGTCGTGGTTGGGCCGTCTGCAAAATCGGCTTTCGCAATCTCGAAGGTCGGCAGGTCTGCAGAAACGCCGCCGCCAGTGAACGCTTTGCTCGCCGCCGCTTCAGCTTCTTTTGCTGCTTGCTCACCGTGAAGCATGGTCGTCGCCGCATTGGCCAAGGCGATCTTGGCTTGATTGATCTCCGCGCCCTCGAGCGCTTCGAGCTTCGCAATTTCGTCCATCGGCATGTCGGTGAAAAGCTTCAAGAACCGTCCGACATCGGCGTCTTCGGTGTTGCGCCAGAACTGCCAGTACTTATACGGGCTCCGCTTCTCAGCGTTCAGCCAGACCGCGCCATCAGCCGTCTTACCCATCTTACCGCCAGAAGCCGTGGTGATTAGAGGGCAGGTTAAGCCAAAGCCTTGATTGCCGTCTGCCTTGTGAATGAGGTCAGTGCCCCCAACAATGTTACCCCACTGATCGGACCCCCCCATCTGAAGGAAACAGTTATGGCGCCGCGACAGCTCCAAGAAGTCATAAGACTGGAGCAGGAGGTAGTTGAACTCGAGGAAGGTATAAGGTTGCTCATTCTTAAGACGCCGGGCCACGGTGTCTTGTTTCACCATCGTATTGATCGTGAAGTACTTCCCGATATCGCGCAGAAATTCGATATAGCCGATTTTGCTCAACCAATCGTCGTTGTTGACCATGATGGCATCGGTCGGGCCGTCGCCAAATGATAGAAATGGCTCAAATGCCTTCTTGATGCCTGCAATGTTGGAGGCGATTTGATCTTCGGTCAGGATGGGGCGCGATTTCTCTTTATCAGTTGGATCGCCGACTTTGGTGGTCCCACCGCCCATCAATACGACAGGTTTGCCGCCTGCCTGTTGAAGACGGCGTAGCATCATGATCCCAACCAGAGATCCCACATGGAGGCTGTCTGCGGTTGCATCGAACCCAATATAAGCGACTGGCACACCGCTCGAGCAATAGGCGTCGAGTTCTGCTGTGTGGGTGGCTTGCTTAATGTAGCCGCGTTCCTCTAGCGTGCGCAGAAAGTTGGATGTGTAGTCGCTCATTACATTCGTCCTTGGTGAAGCGGCGCGGTTAGCATGGGATGGCAGGGGTTTGAACAGCTCAACGGAAAAATTTGAGCCGATTTGGGTGGCGGGCTTTATGTCGGGCACGTCGATTGATGCCGTGGATGGAGCACTGATCCGAACTGACGGCGTGGACATTCTTGAATTTGGTCCCACCGTAGAGCGCAAGTATTCGGATGGTGAACGCCACGTTTTACAAACCGCAACCCAAGCTGCCTTGGATTGGAACTGGCGCGGACCGCAGCCTGAAAAAGCCTTCGATGCGGCGCGAGAGGTCATCGTCGCAACTCATGCAGACGCGTGGGGATCTCTAACAGAACAGGCGGGCGAGCGGCATATCGAACTCGCTGGCGTGCACGGCCAAACCGTCTTGCATAAGCGTGCAACCTCTCAAGAACGCGGCGCTACGCTACAACTGATGGACGCGCGGAGCTTGCAGGCTGCGGTGGGCGTCCCGCTTACTTACGATTTTCGCAGCAACGATGTCGCCGCAGGGGGACAAGGCGCACCGCTTGCGCCCGCCTATCACCAAGCTCTTCTCTCAGGTCTGGGACATGAGGTGGCGGCTGTTTTGAACCTTGGTGGTGTCGCGAACATAACCGCCAGCTTGCCAAACGGAGACATGCTCGGCTTCGACACGGGGCCAGCGAATGGACCAATTGATGAGTGGGTCGAAGGTCATGATGCGGGCACCCATGATGTAGGTGGCGCGCTTGCGGCGCGGGGCCGCGTGCACGAGGGATTATTAGCACAATTGCTGGACCATCCTTGGTTCGATGTTCCAGCACCGAAATCGCTCGACCGTTATGATTTCAATGCCAGCATGGTTCGGGGATTGTCGCTTGAAGATGGCGCGGCGACCCTGACGGCGTTCACCGCGAAGTCGGTGGCGAGAAGCCTCAACCAATTACCTGTCATTCCGGAGCGCCTGATTGCTTGTGGTGGCGGCCGTCACAATCCTACGCTGATGTCTATGCTAAATGAGTTTGTGCCATGTGAGGTCATCAGCGCGGAGGAGGTGGGCTGGCGCGGGGACTCTATAGAAGCGGAGGCATTTGCTTTCCTTGCAGTCCGCACACTGCGCGGACTGCCAATTTCTTGGCCAAAAACAACTGGGGCGCCCAGCCCGATGACGGGTGGACGCCTCCAAAAGTAAAGTCCGAACTGTTTAGCCTTGCGGCGTGTTGTCTTCCGGTTTCAGCGGAAGGGCACGCGGGATAGGTGGTTTCCGGCTACCGGCTTTTGCTGCAGCAGCTTCAGCCTCGCGGCGCAGTTTCTCTTCGTCCTCAATCAGACGGCGATCGACATAGGCAGAGCATAGGTCGATCAGCTCATCATGCTTGTCTTGGAAAAAGTGGTTCGCACCAGGAATGCTGGCGCGTTCAATCTCTTCGCCTTTTTGGATGCGCACTTTTGTGAGCGCGCGTTCGACATCTGAAGGTTTCGAGATGGCATCGCTCTCACCCGAAATGATCAATCCGGATGCCGGGCATGGTGCGAGGAAGCTTAGATCATAATGGTTGGCCGGCGGCGCAATAGCCAAGAATCCATCAATCTCTGGACGGCGCATTAGAAGCTGAAGCGTGATCCAGGCGCCGAAAGAATAGCCTGCGCACCAAACATAGCGCGGGCTTTCGGTCAGGTTTTCCATATAATCGAGAACAAAGGCAGCATCTTCAAGTTCGCCTACACCTTGGTCATAGACGCCTTGTGATCGCCCGACGCCGCGTGTGTTGAAGCGAAGGACGCCAAAGCCCTTTTGCTCGAACATCTGATAAAGGCGAATGGTGATCGGGTCCTGCATTGTACCGCCCGCACGTGGGTGCGGATGAAGGATCAGCGCAATGGAGGCTCCTTCATATGGGGGCGGTGTATAACGGGCTTCGATCCGGCCTTGGGGGCCTTGGATAAGCATTTCTGCCATGGTGCGTGGTCTCGGCTTCTAGCGCAAAATCTGGGGTCGAGCGGCGGCTATAGCGAATCTCTGCCAGCAAATGCAAATTTTTCTGCAGACTGTGATCGCCAATGATATATGCGGCACTATGATTTACGCCGATTATAATGCAACTGCGCCAGTCAGGCCCGAAGCAAAGGTCGCCATGTTGGCGGCGCTTGAGGTCGGAGCAAACCCGTCGAGCGTCCATGGACCAGGCCGTGCAGCCCGTAAGCTGTTGGAACAGGCGCGGAGTCAGGTTGGACTCGCCATTGGCGCGCGAGCACAGGACGTAATCTTCACCAGCGGCGGCACCGAGGCCAATGCGCTGGCTCTGCACGGCGTCGTGGCGCAACTCGAGGGCAAGTGTACGCTCTTGGTCTCGGCGATCGAGCATGAGGCAGTTGCGAAGAATGCGGGCTATGCCGGGGTCGCGATTGAAACGGCCTACGTGACCTCGAGTGGTCAGCTGGATCTCGATTGGCTCCGCGACCGTTTGATCAAATGGGATCAAGACCGAGACGGCACCCCCGTGCTCGCGTTGATGATGGCGAATAATGAAACGGGCATCGTTCAACCCGTCGCTGAAGCTGCAGCTTTGGTAAGGGAGGCAGGCGGCTTAACTCATTGCGATGCGGTGCAAGGGCTTGGCAAGCTGATGGTGAATGTCGGTTTGCTCGGCGTCGACTATCTCGCGTTATCGGCACACAAAGTTGGCGGTCCGCAAGGGGTTGGTGCGCTATGGGTCCGCTCTGGTGCGCCTCTAAAGCCAGTCTTATTTGGGGGCGGGCAAGAGCGCTCGTTGCGCTCAGGCACAGAGAACCTTAGCGGCATTGCAGGCTTCGGTGCTGCCACTGAAGCGGCGATCCGGGACATGCCGAAACTCCAAGCTCTGTCGGCCGCGCGAGATGCGATGGAATCGAAACTCGTTTCTGAAGCAGGCGTGACTGTTTTTGGAGCAGGCGTCGAGCGTCTCGCCCAAACCTCGAATTTCGCGATTGCGGGTTTCCGCGCAGAGACGCAGGTGATGGCGATGGACCTAGCCGCAGTCGCCGTTTCATCTGGTTCGGCCTGCTCAAGTGGTAAGGTCAAACGCTCGCTCGTTCTGTCGGCAATGGGCGTGGATGATGCTCTCTCGGAGAGTGCGGTGCGGATCAGTTTCGGTTGGGACACAGCGTCTAGTGATTTCGAAGCCGTGGCCGAGGCTTGGCTTGAAGCTGCACGCCGCACGGTTTTGAAAACCGCTTAGTCTAGATGCGCGATCCTCATCTTTCTCGCGAGATGATCTTTAAATTACGTCGCAAGAATGCTGAATAGGCGACCACATAGGAGGTATGAGTTTGTTTTCACATATGATGGTCGGATCAGACGACATTGAAAAATCAAAAGCGTTTTATGACGCAACCTTTGTTGCCTTGGGTGGCAAACCAGGGATCGTCGATCCAAAAGGGCGCCTCGTCTACATGCACAATGGCGGCATTTTCCTGGTCACCAAGCCCATCGATGGCGAGCCTTGTACGCACGGCAACGGTATGACGATTGGCTTGGCGATGGAGAGCCCAGAACAAGCTGATGCTTGGCATGCGGCTGGTGCTGCAGCAGGCGGCAAGCCAATTGAAGACCCTCCAGGTTGGCGTGAAGGCGGTGGCCAGCGCATGTACCTTGCTTACCTGCGCGATCCGGACGGCAACAAGCTCTGCGCGCTGCATCGCGGGTAGCAACTTGCAGTAAACCAAATCCAGCGGCGGTGGGCTTGCGTAATTAAGGCATGAACCAAGAGGTCTTGCCATGCGTTACGCTTTGCTCATCATCGCTATTTTGTCCGTGTTGCCCATGAGAGCGGGTGCGACCGAAGAACCGCCGCATCAAACGCTGGTCAAAGATGGAAAATACGAGATCCGCCAATACGAGCCAACGATCGTAGCGGAGGTTGAGATTACGGGCGACATGCGCCGTGCAGGAAACTCAGGGTTCCGGCCGCTGGCAGACTTCATTTTTGGCAACAACACGGCTCGGTCTAAGATCGATATGACGGCGCCGGTTACGCGCGTGAAGTCGGAGAAGATCGCGATGACCGCGCCTGTGACACGCACACTCGATGATGACGTGTGGACCGTGGCGTTCGTGATGCCGAAGGAGTGGACCATGGACACGCTTCCGGTGCCCAACAATTCCGATGTCAAAATCCGTGAAGTACCAGGTGAATTGATGGCAACCGTCAAATTCTCTGGGGTCGGGCGTGAAACTGTATTTGAACAGAAACAGGCGGCCCTCGAAGTTTGGCTGTCTGAGCAAGGTTATGAAGCGATCGGTGCGGCGCGATTTGCAGGCTATGATGCGCCTTATGTGCCTGGCCCGTTCCGCCGCAATGAGGTGATGATCCCGGTCACCCGACGCCCAGCGGATAGCTAACCGCGACATTCGCACCTTTTCGTGTCGATTGGGGGTGAAAAAAAGGGCTAAGTGCTCCATATACTCCGCAAATACCTAGGAGCACTGCACGGTCTCCAGCCGGGGCATCCAAGAACACGAGGACAAACGCGTGGACGTAAAAGTCAAAGACAGTATTGACGAAGGTACCGTTGCGGCTGCGAAAGCGCTGGAATCTGAGAACTATTCGGCCGGTTTTGCGACAGAAATTGAGACCGAGTACGCGCCCAAGGGGCTTAACCCCGACATTGTAAAGTTCATCTCCGATAAAAAGGGCGAGCCGGAATGGCTGCTCGAGTGGCGTATGAAAGCCTACGAGCGCTGGCTTACGATGGAAGAACCGGACTGGGCGATGGTGCGCTATGAGCCAATCGATTATCGGGACATCTACTACTACGCCGCGCCGAAAGCTGGAGCGAAGTACGAGTCGATTGATGACGTCCCAAAAGAAATCCTAGAGACCTATGAGAAGCTCGGCATCCCGCTTCGCGAAGCCGAGGTTTTACTCGGCGTTGAGGGCGCAGCAAAAACTGCAATCGAAGCACGGACCGAGGGCGATCGCCCAAAAGTCGCTGTGGACGCCGTTTTTGACTCTGTCTCGGTTGCGACAACGTTCCGTGAGGAGCTGAAAAAGGCCGGCGTGATCTTTATGTCGATCTCGGAAGCTGTGCATGAGCACCCTGAACTGGTGAAGAAATATCTCGGTACAGTGGTCCCACAATCAGACAACTACTTTGCGACTCTCAATAGCGCGGTCTTTTCGGACGGGACCTTTGTCTATGTACCCCCGGGCGTGCGCTGCCCAATGGAACTCTCCACTTATTTTCGAATGAATGCCGAGAATACAGGGCAATTTGAGCGTACGTTGATCGTGGCAGATAAGGGATCTTACGTCTCTTATCTCGAAGGTTGTACGGCGCCGATGCGCGACGAAAATCAGCTGCACGCGGCGGTGGTTGAACTCGTCGCTCTCGAAGATGCTGAGATCAAATACTCGACTGTCCAGAACTGGTGGCCAGGCGATGAGAATGGCAAAGGCGGTATCTACAACTTTGTGACCAAGCGCGGTGATTGTCGCGGTGCTCGATCTAAGATCAGTTGGACCCAGGTCGAGACCGGGTCGGCGGTCACGTGGAAATATCCGAGCTGCGTCCTGCGCGGCGATGATAGTGTCGGCGAGTTTTATTCCATTGCTGTCACCAATGGTCGTCAGATGGCTGACACCGGCACGAAGATGATTCACCTCGGAAAGCGCACACGCTCGCGGATCATCTCGAAAGGCATCAGCGCCGGGAAGTCAGATAATACCTACCGCGGCCTCGTCTCAGTGAACAAAAAGGCCGACCAAGCGCGTAACTTTACGCAGTGCGATAGCTTGCTGATCGGCGATCGATGCGGAGCGCACACTGTGCCATATGTTGAGAACCGACGTGCGGACGCTCAGCTCGAGCACGAGGCGACAACGACGAAGCTTTCAGATGATCAGCTTTTTTATGTTCGCCAACGAGGCATTGGTGAAGAAGAAGCAGTTGCTTTGCTGGTCAACGGGTTTGTCCGTGAGGTGTTGCAAGAACTTCCAATGGAGTTCGCGGTTGAGGCGCAAAGCCTGTTGAAGGTTAGCCTTGAAGGCAGTGTCGGTTAGCCGCGTTAAAGCGCAGCAACTTTAGATGAATGCTGCTCGAGGATTTCGACCAGGCTGTCTGGCGACGCATAGGGGACAAACAGGTCTCCTGAGTCCGCGAAGATAATTGGTAGACCCAATCGATCCGCTTCGTCGACAATTGAGGCTTTCCAATTTTCGGTCGTTTCAGTTCCTGACAAGATCACCGCATCCATGTCTCTAAAGTGAGCGGGGTTCCATTCGGTATCGTCTATGAGGGCGGACCTCAGTTCGTAGAAATACAGATCTGGCTGAAGCTTCTGTAGGAACATTCCTGCGGTTAGGAAGTCGCTTTCATTGGCCTTAATATAGGCAACATCGCCGGCACTCTTTTGTGCGAATTGCCGGTAGAACCATAGCGAGTCTCGGCGCAAGACAGCGCGTAATCCGCGTACTGCGATCTTAAGGCCGCTTTTTGACAACACAGTTTGGCGGATCATACGCTTCAGCCACGCAGGGCGAATGACATCCCAGATGGCAGGATTGAAAAGCGGATTTGAAAACACAACGAAGTCGATCGCATCGCTCATTTGCTTCAATCGCAAACAGATCGAGTTTGATGTTCCCAGACCGAGCAAGCGCACGTCTTTGAGGCCCATGCTCTCAATCCATAGTTTGATCAACGCTGCTTCCGTGGCCGTCGGAGCGTGTCGTTCTATTTCCTGCTTACCCATAAGCGCCGACGGCAGAGGCCGCGTGTGTCCGAAGCCTGGGCGCCGGACGAAAATGACCTGGTAGCCTGCCTCACGCATTTTTTCACAGAATACGTTTGAGGGCGGCATCGGATAATCGATTGAGTTTATAATTAGCAGGGGCGTTAGCTGGGAGAGTTCGCCACCGTGAATCATAACCTCAAGTTCGATTGAGGTGTCGCCGAGACGCACGCGCTGTAAGCCACGTGCATCCATTTCACCTCGCTGCCATTCTGGCTCCGGGCGTGTTTGTGTCGCCGACGTCATGCGCGGCATCTCTAAGCGTGCAGAATTGAAATGTCTAATCCTGGTTGTATTTAGGCATGTCGGCACGCGTTTTGCTGCTTACCGAGGCATGACTTCGCCTGAGACACGAAAATTAACGAACCTGTGCCGTTTTTGCGGGCTTTTGCCATTCATTGTGCTGGCAGGGTGCGCATCAGCGCCGGCAGCTGAGCGCACCGTATTGGTCGAAAGCTATGAAGAAGCAGACGCCGTCAAAGTCGAGAACATCGCCGATGCGCTAGAGACCTTTATGAGCGCGGATGCAGATCGGCTGATCTTGCTACCCAATCGACTGGATCGTTCAAAGCTTGATTATTCAATGGACAGCCTTCTGATCATCGATCGATGGTTGGCCGACATACACACGATCAACCGCCTTCAATCCGATGTCGGTGGTGTTGGAGAAACGCTCGTTCTCGATGGACGCGGAGACAATTCGGTGATGTTTGCCGGACTCTATTTGGGGCAGGTTATTCGCGCCAATTCAGATCTGAGCTGGAACTGGGAACGTTTCGACACATTCCTCGCCGCCAACCCTGTCTTTGCGGATCATTATGGGCGTGATCCTGGTCTCGACACTTTTGTGCTCGTTGGGCCACAGGGCGCTGCGACGCCGATCAATACGGCGCTGAAGCGCGTAATCTATGGCAAAGAAGAAAGCCTGCACTTTATTGCGCAATGGCTGAAGTCTGAGATCGATCTCGAAAAGGCTATGACCAGCCGAGATCTGATGGGAATGGATCGCCGCGATTGGCCAGGATGAACGGACTTAGCCTTTTTTGACTGATCGGCTGAACGTAAACGAAAATGCCAAAGACAGGATAAGGGGTACCCAAATTGGCAACTCGCCGAGGCCCGGTGTGTTCAACGCTTCGGCAAGGTGATCATCTACACACCACCAGAGCAAGAACAGCCACATCGCATTTTTTCCTTTCAAAGCCTTATTGATAAACAATAATAATTGAAGGTGCGTTTTTCAAGGGATTGGACGGAATTTTCGTTGATTTCGAGCGCCCTTAGAGTGCAGCGCGCTGTTCCGAAGCATTTTGACCTCTGATTGCGGCATTTCACCCTTTGAATTTGGAGCATTCGGCTCTACATGCGCCCCATGTTGAAATTGGATAATCTCACCGCCACAGTCGGCGAAGAAGACGAGGCAAAAACCATTATCAATGGTTTGTCCTTAGACGTGCCGGCAGGCGAGGTTCACGCAATCATGGGCCCTAACGGCGCGGGAAAGTCTACGCTGTCCTACGTCTTAACTGGACGCGATGGCTATGAAGTCACCGGCGGTAGCGCGTCTCTCGACGGAGTCGACTTGCTCGACATGGATCCTGAAGAGCGTGCCGCAAAAGGGTTGTTCCTGTCGTTCCAATACCCGGTCGAGGTTCCTGGTGTGCCAGTTATGACGTTTGTCCGCACCGCGATGAATGCTCAACGCAAGCTCCGAGGAGAGCCGGAAATCTCCGCGCCAGACTTCATCAAGAATTCGCGGGAGCTCGGCGCGAAACTCAACCTAACGTCTGACATGCTGAAGCGCCCACTCAACGTTGGGTTTTCCGGTGGTGAGAAAAAGCGTTTGGAAATCTTCCAAATGATGATGCTGGAGCCGCGGTTTGCGATTTTGGATGAAACGGATTCCGGGCTAGATATTGATGCGTTGCGGACAGTCTCGGACGGCGTGAATGCGCTACGAAGCCCGGAGCGCGGCATGTTGGTAATCACACACTATCAGCGTCTACTTGATCACATTAAGCCAGATAAAGTGCACGTCCTGGCCAATGGGAAGATCATCAAAACAGGCGGACCAGAGCTCGCTCTGCGCTTGGAAGAAGAGGGCTATGATGGTGTGCTGGGAGAGGCCGCTTAAGTGACCGTCTCTATTGATGCTCTGAAAGACAAGTTTCGAAATCCAGGCTCGGCTGAGCTGGAACTGATTGCGCGATATGCAATGCTGCCGGAAAGTGCTCAGCGTGAGCGTACATTTGAAGCGTTTGCAGAAACGGGTCTGCCACATCGCCGAATGGAAGCTTGGAAGTGGACTGATTTTAAAGCGGCTCTGAAGCAAGTTGAGGCTTCGAAAAACGCTGCCGATACTGCTGCGCTCGCGACATCAGCGCAGGGGGTGATTGAGTTCACGCCAGACGGTGTCGTATTGCCGGACAGTGTTCCCGCCGGAATAACGCTTCACGAGCGAAACGAAGCGCAGGCTTTGGGCGCAGCAGAGGAAGTTCCACTCGGTGCGATGACGGCGGCATTGTCTGGCCGCGTCGGCGGTTTGGATACGCTAATCATCGAAGTCAACGAGCCGACAGAGAAGCCTCTTCATATCGTGACGCGCGGCGACCGGGGCGAAACGAATTTTGCTAGAGTGGCTGTTATTGTCAGGCCGGGCGCGAGCTTGGACTTGATCGAGAGCCACCTTGGCGGAGCGGGATTTTCCTCCTTCTTGATAGAGATCGGCATGCAAGAGGGCGGATCTGTTCGTCGGACGATTCTGCAGCGCGGCAAGACCGATGAGGCGCAAGCCATTACAGCGGTAGTAACTTTGGGCGAAAAGTCGGAATACACCCAGACCGCGCTTGCATTTGGCGCTAAGGTTGCTCGCCTCGAGACGCGCCTCAAACATCAGGAAAGCGGTTCGCATGCGACGCTTAATGGCGCTTACTTGTGCGCCAAAGGATATCATGCGGACTATACTAGCCATGTTCGCCACGGTGCCCCGTCATCCATCACGCGACAAGTAACGAAAGGTGCGGTTCTGGATGGCGGAACGGGTGTGTTTCAAGGTAAATTCCTGGTTCCACGCACCGTTGGACAGCACACCGATGCCGACATGCAGCATCAGGCGCTATTGCTCGATGATGGCGCCGAAGTGTTCGCGAAGCCTGAGCTAGAAATCTACGCGGATGATGTCGAGTGCGCGCACGGCAATACGTCTAACGCGCTCGATCCAAACCAGCTCTTCTATATGCGTCAACGCGGTATCCCAGAAGCTGAAGCTCGGGCTTTGCTCACCGAAGCTTTTGTGGCCGAGGCCTTGGAAGAAGCGAGCGATACTGTACAAGACGCGATGCTGGAGGCCGCGCGGCGTTTTCTATCGGATACTGTCCGATGAGCCGGCCGTTTGATGTTGATGCCATCCGCGCAGAGTTTCCAATTCTGTCCCGTGAGGTGAACGGCAAGCCGCTTATCTATCTCGACAATGCAGCGAGCGCGCAAAAACCAGACGCTGTTTTAGACGCGATGTCAGAGCAGGGGCGTACGGCCTATGCAAACGTGCATCGCGGGATCCATACACTCGCCAACGAGACGACTGAAGCTTATGAAGGCGCTCGCGAAAAAATCCGCGCTTTCTTGAATGCTAAATCGGTGAATGAGATCATCTTTACCAAGGGTGGAACCGAAGCCATCAATCTCGTGGCGAATGGCATTGCTGGAGACATTAAGCCCGGCGATGAAATCGTGCTCTCAATCATGGAGCACCACTCCAACATTATACCTTGGCATTTCCTGCGCGAGCGCTATGGCGCGGTCCTAAAGTGGGTCGAGGTCGATGAAACCGGCGCTCTAGATATGACGGCTTATGAGTCGGCATTGTCGAACAAAACCAAGATGGTCGCCGTCACGCATATGTCCAATGTGCTTGGGACCGTGACCGATGCAGCTGAGATCGTTCGTTTAGCGCACGCGGCAGGCGCGGAAGTAATATTCGATGGCTGCCAGTCTGGTGTGCACATGGACATCGACGTCCAGGCGCTCGATTGCGACTATTACGTTCTTACGGGACACAAGATTTATGGCCCGACTGGGATAGGCGCGCTCTACGGAAAAGCGGATGCGCTAGCTCGGCTTCGTCCTTTTCAGGGCGGCGGCGAAATGATCGAAATCGTTGAGCGCGAACGGGTGACCTATAATGAGGCGCCGCATAAGTTCGAGGCAGGCACGCCACCAATTTTGCAGGCGATCGGTTTCGGGGCTGCCCTAGATTGGCTCGGCCAGTTCGAAAGTGACGACGTGATCGCCCATGAGCAGGCCCTATATGAGCGCGCTTACGAGGCCGTTCGGGGCGTGAATGGCCTGACCGTACACGGAACAGCCGAAGGGAAGGGGGCTGTGCTTTCTTTCTCGGTAGAGGGCGCGCATCCACACGATCTCGCGCAAATCCTTGACCGCTACGGGGTTGCCGTGCGCGCAGGCCACCACTGCGCCCAGCCATTGATGGACCATCTCGGTGTTTCGGCAACGGCGCGAGCAAGCTTTGGGATCTACAATACGCTTGAGGAAGTTGATGCCTTCATTGAAGCGCTACACAAAGCGCGTGGGATGCTTATATAGGTCTCGTTATGGCAGATGATATGACCTCCCGAGATGTGATCGATGTGGCGCCGGCAGAAACGGTGCCAGAGCCTGGATCTTCGATTCCGCAAGCGGAACTCAATCGAATCACAGATGATCTGATCGCTGCTTTTAAAACGGTTTATGACCCGGAAATTCCAGTCGATATTTATGAGTTGGGCCTCATCTATAAGGTCGATATCGATGATGATCGTAAGGTCGATATCGACATGACTTTGACGGCGCCAGGATGCCCAGTCGCCGGTGATATGCCCGGATGGATTGAAAATGCGGCGCGTACGGTTGAGGGAATCACAGACGTAGAAGTACGTTTGACCTTCGATCCACCTTGGGATCCATCGCGCATGTCCGACGAAGCGCGCCTTGCGCTGAATATGCTTTAATTGAAGCGCAAGCGTTTCGACCTTATGTAAAGATCATGGCTAGACGACCGAGACCCAAACTTGTGACCCTGACCGACGCTGCCGCGTCGCGTGTGTCAGAAATCATGTCCGATAAAGGCACCGGCTTTTTGCGCGTGGGCGTAACAAATGGCGGCTGCGCAGGCATGGAATATGTCATGGACTATGTCGACGCGCCTGAGCCGCTTGATGAGATCGTCGAAGACAAAGGCGTGAAAATCGTCGTCGATGCAAAAGCGGTCCTATTTTTGCTCGGTTCCGTCGTGGATTACGAGACAACCTTGCTGCATGAGAAGTTCACCTTCTCGAACCCTAATCAGACGGATGCGTGTGGGTGCGGCGAGAGTGTTACGATCGTTCCCGCCGCGGCCGAATAGGCGCTATCACTAGCTCGCGGTGCACCCATCAGCGAAAGCTTTGAACTGACCGTTTAGTTTCGGCGGCGCGTACTCATAAGAGCCTTGGCGTCCGAGATCGATCGTTACAGATTTTCCGGTGACAGCAGCATTGTAGATCCGGCGCGCATAGCGCCCCTCAATGGGCGAGGCCATATTGCGCGTCTTCAGATAGACCCATTTAGCTTTATCTGCATTGGCTTTTTCTACGGCCAAGGAGCCGTTAATCACACGGGTCCGTTTGGAGCGCGCTTCCATTTTGTCCATGACGTTGCCGTCCAGACTAAATGTCGCTGAGATCTTTCCGGCATCATTGCAGCCGAGCACGAGCGCTGGGCTACCGCTTTCCGTTGAATAAACGGCCTTGCCATTCGAACCATCCAGCAGGTTCCATTCAATCTTTGCAGGGGCTTCGTCCGCGGCGAATGCGGTTCCAGTGACAGCGGTCGCGATGAGTAGAGTTGAAATTAGTTTCATATCGTTCTCCTTGCAATGATTATTGATAAACAATAATACATTCTCGAAAAAAGGCAATGTTACATTTGTGAATTTTTCGCGAAGAACGAGCGTCTGGGCAGAGAACCCTTTGTCAAACCAGCTAAAATTTAGTCTGTAGGGACAAAGCGGGAGGCAAAGAATGATCATTTTACTCATCGGACTGGCGGTATTTTTCGGACTCCACATCTTCTCCGCAGTGAGATCGCGTGAGCCAGGCAAGGACATTAAAGAGCGCCTGGGTTACGGCCCTTATATGGGCCTTTACTCGCTGGTCTCGATCGCGAGTTTTGTTTTGATTGTTTATGGTTTTGGTGCCGCACGCGGATCTGGCGTGCTCTATACGCCGCCAACTGGGCTTGCGCACATCAATCTGGTTCTAACCATTCCGGCGCTTATTCTGTTGGTCGCATCTCAGATTCCGGCGGGGCACATCAAAAAGGCGACCAAGCACCCAATGTTGCTCGCGGTAAAGCTCTGGGCGCTGGGACATCTGCTCGCGAATGGAGAACTGAACTCCGTTTTGCTGTTCGGCAGCTTTTTGGCCTATGCCGTGTTTGATCGGATCATGGTGAAGCGACGCGGTGACAATGGACCGGGTCCCGATGCCGCGCTGAACCCGATGATGGATATCGTTTCGATTGTTGTCGGGCTCGGTGCGTGGGCCGCGATCGCGCTTTGGCTACATCCGATTTTGTTCGGCGTTTACGCCCTACCGCAATAAGTCCCTACAGCGGCTTCACTTGTCGCCATCTGCCGGTCTGCTAAAGCCCAGACTGAATTGTAGGTAGGGACCGCATATGTCAGCGCAGACGCAGATCCGGCGTAAAACAGTCAAAGATATCGCGAAAGCGAAAGGCGGAGACCCTCTTGTGTGTCTCACAGCTTATGATGCGCAAGTCGCGAGCCTCTTGGACCCGCACTGCGATGTTCTTTTGGTGGGCGACAGTTTGGGTATGGTCGTGCATGGAATGAGCTCAACCGTCGGCGTGACACTGGAGATGATGATTCTCCATGGTCAGGCCGTGATGCGGGGATCCTCGCAAGCGTTTGTCGTCGTGGACATGCCATTTGGGTCGTATGAGACAAACTCTGATCAGGCGTTCCTGAACGCCGCCCGTATCATGCAGGAAACCGGCTGCCAGGCCGTTAAAATTGAGAGTGGGACCTACGCTGCAACGCAGATCGCGCACATGGTTGAACGCGGTATCCCAGTCATGGGCCATGTCGGACTTCGCCCTCAAGCGATCAATGTGGACGGCGGATTCAGAGCGAAGGGCCGAACGACCAGCGAATGGGATCGCGCCATTCAGGAAGCCGTTGCGGCTGATCGAGCCGGGGCATTTGCGATTGTTGTCGAAGGGGTAGCACCTGATCTTGCCGATGAAATCACCGCGGCGGTTGAATGCCCAACAATCGGGATCGGCGCATCGGCGGGATGTGATGGGCAGATCCTCGTCACGAATGACTTGCTCGGCATGACCGATTGGGTTCCGAAATTCGTGAAGAAAAACGCCGACCTAAAGACTGTCATCGGTCAGGCCGCGGAAACCTACGCGGATGAAGTGCGCTCAAGAGCATTCCCGGGTGAGGCCCAAACCTATAAAGTGCGGAAATCTGCTGACAGCTAACCTTGTCCGTTGCGGGCGTGAGCAGGCGCCGCTAGGGTGAAGGCGATTAAAGTAATTCAAATCATCGGAGACCATATTTGGCCGACATTTTTGAAGAAGTCGAAGAAGGCTTACGCCAGGACCGTCTGACCGGACTTTGGAAAAAGTATGGGATCTTTGCCTACATCGCGGCAGCCTTATTGATTGGCGGCGTCGCGTTTAATGAGTATCGGCAGGTGCAGGCGGCAAACACTGTTGAGGAAAATGCCTCAAGGTTAGAGGCGGCCCTCACGGACGTAGACGCGCGTAATTACGAATCAGCGGCAACGCAACTGAGCGCACTGATCGAAGATGATATCGCGCCCTCCAAAGTCGCTGCGCACTACCTGGCCGGTGTGCGATTGGACGGAAATGGCGATGCAGCGGCCGCTGCGGAAGTGCTTTCGGCATCCGTTGGCGACCTGGAAGATCCGACTGAAAAGCTTGCACTGATTAAGTCTGCTTATCTTCAAGCCGACACGCTTAGCCGCAGCGAATTGGAAAGCATTCTATCTCCGCTCACAAGCGGCGACGGCCCCTTCGCAGCGCTCGCCTCAGAGTTGGTTGCGGCGAAGGCCTTGCAAGATGGTGACATCGAGTTTGCGCGTCGCGAGTTCAATTTCCTGAGACTTGCCCAAAATGCGCCACCTGGCGTTGTTACACGAGCTCAGCAAGCGATCGCTGCGCTTCCACCAATTAGTGTTGAAGTTGAAACAACGCCTGCGGACGTTCCAGAGGCGCCAACAGAACCTGTGACGGAAGAAACCACTGAGGAGACGCCTGAATGAGCGCGCAATCCGTAGTCAGACTCACACTTGTCTCGATTTCCGTTCTCGGACTTTCGGCCTGTTCAATCCTCGATCGAAACAGCGCGCAGCTAAAAGCGGAAGAGGCGCTTGAGAAAGAAGGGCGCATCACGATGGTGCTCGGCGACGAGCGTTTGCAACCTGACCCGGATCTCGTGACTGAAATCGTCACCTTGCCGCCGGCTAGAGACTTGGCCGAAGGGTGGCCGCAAGCAGGTAGCCGCGCCAGTAAAGCGATCGGACATATCAGTGCAGCGAGCGAGTTCGACGTCGCTTGGCGGGCCAATGTTGGGTCAGGCTCAGACCGTAGTTCAGCGCTCACCACGCCTCCGGTCGCGTCCGCCGATACGATTTACACAATCGACTCGAGACAAATGATCACCGCGACGGATGCCTCAAACGGCAATCGCGTATGGAGCGAAAAACTCGATTCAGGTAGCCGCCGAGACAATCTCGGTATCGGCTCTGGGATTGGCCTTGAAGGCAACACGCTCGTGATTGCCAGTGCCTATGGCTTTGTTGCCGCGATGGATGCGAGCAATGGCAATGAACTCTGGCGTACCGAAACCGAAGCCCCGATGACGGGGGCACCGACAATCAAAGATGGCCGGATTTTTGTCTCCTCCAACAATAATGAAGTGCTCGCGCTGGACCTTGCGACGGGCGCTGTGATTTGGAGCGATCAAGCAATTGCCGAGTCTGCACGTGTCCTTGGGTCTCCGAGCCCCGCGGCCGTCGAAGATATCGTCGTCGCGCCATACTCTTCAGGTGAGGTTATTGCTTATCTGGCTAGCAATGGTCGTCGTCTCTGGGCGGAAGCGCTTGCGAGTGTTGGTCAGTTTACGCCGATCTCTTCGATCAACGATATTGGTGCGCGCCCCATTCTGGGCGGCGGGCTTGTTTTCGCGGCGAGCCAATCCGGCGTATTCGCAGCGATTGACGGCCGCACCGGTAA
Source organism: Pseudomonadota bacterium (assembly GCA_038526515.1). Classification (GTDB taxonomy): domain Bacteria; phylum Pseudomonadota; class Alphaproteobacteria; order Caulobacterales; family Hyphomonadaceae; genus Henriciella. The sequence continues at coordinate 31,214 of JBCBGS010000006.1, forward strand.
TCGCGTTTGGCAGCAGCCAATCGGAACCACCCAGGCTCCAGCACTCGCGGGAGAGTATCTTTTCATCATGGGCGTCGATGCTGAGCTGGCTTGTATCAAAGCCGGAACCGGTCAGGTTGTTTGGGTGAAGGACCTCGAAAAGTTCTCAAATGAGAAGAAGCAGAAGGGGCGTCTAACCTATGCAGGGCCCGTGATTGCTTCAGGTCGCGTGCTCGTTGTGTCCTCAAAAGGGGAGTTGATCGCATTCGATCCACAGACCGGTGATGAGACTGACCGCTTGAAAATTGGTGATCCTGTCTATATCGAGCCGATTGCTGTTCAGGACAAGTTGATTGTTCTAACAGATGACGCGCGCTTGGTTGCTGTTCGCTAGGGCAATTGGAGCGCGCACTCCGTTTTTCTAAAGGCGCGCGCTATGCCATTAAAAATCGCTATTGTTGGACGCCCGAATGTTGGGAAGTCGACCCTGTTTAACCGCTTAGCGGGGAAGCAGTTGGCGCTGGTTGATGATCAACCCGGCGTTACGCGAGATCGTAAAGAAGCCGAGGGGCGCCTCGCGGATTTACCACTCATCCTGATCGATACAGCTGGGTATGAGGACGTCACCGATGAGTCGCTCGAGTCGCGGATGCGCGAGCAAACCGAGATTGCTATTCGTGAAGCCGAACTGGCCTTGTTCCTGATCGACGCACGCGTTGGTGTGACAGCTCTAGACGAGCGCTTTGCACAAGTGCTGCGACGCGCGGATATGCCGATCGTTCTAGCGGCGAACAAAGCCGAAGGACGCGCGGGCGAAGCTGGTGTTCTGGAGGCCTGGAATCTGGGGCTTGGCGAACCCGTGGGGCTCTCAGGCGCCCATGGCGAAGGTCTGTCTGATCTCTATGCGTCGATCCGCGAAGTTCTCGGCGAAGAAGCCTTTGAACGGGCGCTTCAAGAGGCTGAAGAGGAAGAGCAAGACCGGTTCAATGAGGGGATCTTAGATCAACTCGAGGGACTCGATGTTGATGACCCTTACCTCAACGCAGATAAACTGTCCGCGGCACTCGAAAAAGCTGGCATCGATGATGAAGCTGAAGGTGCCGCAATCGATGAGGCGAAAGAGGCTACGAAGACGCGCCCGATTCGACTCGCAATCGTTGGGCGCCCGAATGCGGGTAAGTCGACCCTGATCAACCAATTGGTTGGGGAACAGCGCATGCTAACCGGGCCTGAAGCCGGTATTACACGCGATTCCGTAACGCTGCGATGGACATGGGAAGGTCGCGAAGTTCGTTTGGTCGACACGGCAGGACTGCGCCGTAAATCGAAAGTGCAGGAGCGTCTGGAAAAGATGTCGACCGGTGAAACGGTTCGATCTCTCAAATATGCCGATGTCGTTGCGCTCGTGATGGACCCAGAGGACTCGTTCGAGAAACAGGACCTACAAATTGCTGACCTCGCCATTCGCGAGGGTCGCGCTGTCGTCTTCGTCGTTTCCAAATGGGATACGATCAAGAACCACGGCATGGCAATGAAAGAACTTGAGCGACGCTTGAAGGAGCATTTGCCGCAAGCCAAAGGGGCCGCTCTCGTAACGCTCTCGGGTCTTACCGGGAAACGCGTTGAGCGCCTTATGCCTGCGGTTGCGAAAGCTTATGATGACTGGTGCGCCCGCGTAAAAACTGGCGATTTGAACCGTTGGCTCCGTTACATGATCGAGCGCAACCCACCGCCGAGTGTGCAGGGTAAGCGAATCAAGCCACGCTATATGGCGCAGATTAAAGCGCGCCCACCAACCTTCGTCTTGATAGCATCGCGCGGCGATCAAATGCCGGAGCAGTACAAGAGGTATCTCGTGAACGGTTTGCGTGAGGCATTCGAATTGCCGGGAGTTCCTATCCGTCTGCACGTCAAGCAGGGCGCCAATCCATATGCCGATAAAGCGCGCCGAAAGCGCTAAGCGCTTGGAATTATGCCGTAAACTCCACTTTAAGTAGTTTTGTTCAAAGTGCGCCCAAAGGGCCACTATGACTCAAACTGCGATATCAAATTCACCCGAGAAATCGGTGCCTTCTAATGGGCAAGTAAATGAGCTGACGCAGTACTATGCACAGCTGATCGCCGAGCATAGTACAGACCCTATTGCCATTTTGGACGCCACAGCTTGCGTCGAATGGTGTAACGCGGCCTACGAAAATGTGACGGGATACTCTTTCGAAGAGTCCGTCGGACGCACGCCTGGTGAAATGCTGACAGGGCCAGAGACTGATCGCGAAGTTATGCGTGAATTCTTACGATCGGCGTTCCACGGGCGCTCCGTTCGCCGGGAGGTGGTTCAATATCGCAAATCTGGCGAATCATATTGGTCGGAAATTGAACTCACGCCGATTTTGAACGACGAGGATCGAGTATCCAACTTCTTGGTAATCGCTCGAGATGTTTCTGAGCGAAAAGACCTCGAACGTGATCGGGAGTTGGCGCGAGAGACTGAACGTATGCGCCAAGCTGAACGCCGCGTGCTCGCTAAAACGTCTGAGTGGCTTTATGCGGCTCGATCTTTGGAAGACCTCTATAACGTCGTCGAAACCTGTGCGCCGAAACTAATGCCAAATAGCAATGGCGCGCTTTATATTTACTCAAACTCACGAGACATCTTGGACCTCGCCGTGTCTTGGGGGGAGTCACCCGCACCACATTTCATCGAGCCTGATGACTGCTGGTCTTTGCGACGGGGGCGATCGTATCACTACGGAAACGAGGATATCGAGTTCCCATGCGCGCACTATCATGAGGGTATAAAATCATCTTTCTGTCTTCCCTTGCTCGCTCATGGTGAAACGATCGGGATGCTCTGGTGCTATGCTGATGAGTCCAACGGAGAGGAGGCTCTCGATCACGCGCGCTACTGGGATGTTGCGCTCATGCTGGCTGAGCAAATCAGTTTGACCATTGCCAATGTACGCCTGCGCCAGGAGTTGCAGGATCGTTCTGTCAAAGACCCGCTCACTGGGCTCTGGAACCGCCGTTATTTCCTCGACGGTCTGCGCCGTGAAAAGGCTCGAGCAGATAGCAACGAATTAGGGTTTGCCTTGATCTCGATCGATATTGATCACTTCAAACGCTTCAATGACCATCACGGGCATGATGCGGGCGATTTGGTGTTGCGACGTGTTGCGGGAGAACTCACAGAAACGGCAGGTTCAGCCGGGATCGTCTGCCGTGTCGGCGGCGAAGAATTAGCGGTCATCTGTCCTGACTTGGATGAAACTGCTGGTATGGCGCTGGCGGCGAAGCTCCATAACGCAGTCAAACGGCTAGAAATCGTGTATCAAGGCGAAATACTACCGTGCGTTACCTTCTCAGCAGGTGTTTCAACCTATCCATCGGACCACAGTTCAATCGATGATTTGATGCGCAATGCCGACAACGCACTGTATCAGGCAAAACATGCAGGCCGAGATCGTGTCATGGCTTACAAAAATGACGACGATCAGCGCTGGGTGCTCGCGAAAGAGCGATCTCGCTAGCTGAGTTCCAGCAAATCTCGAACATTGATTCGCGCATTATTGCGGGTCTCAGCCGCCTCTAGGAGCGGTACCATATGAGCGGCAACGTCTTCTGGAGCCGGGAGCGTCATGGGATCTTCCCCAGGCATTGCATCCGCCCGCATTTGTGTGCGCGTGGCGCCGGGGTCGAATAGGTTTACCCGCAAAGGTGTTTGATCATTCTCATCTGCCCAAGCATAGACGAGTGCTTCAAGTCCCGCCTTCGACGCTTGATACGGTCCCCAAAAGGCGCGAGGTCGGGGCACAACACCTGATGTGACGAACAGTGCGCGCGGTGTTTCTGATCGGCGGAGCAGGGGATCTAAGACGCGGATAAGGCGCCAGTTGGCGTTTAGGTTTACATCGATAACTTCATTGAACTGGCGCTCACCCCCCGCTTGCAGGGGACCAATCGTACCCAGCAACCCAGCATTTGCGAGAAATCCATCAACTCGCCCAAACTTTTCAGCAATCGCGTGGCCTAATGGCTCGAAGGCGCTGGCGTCTTTCAGATCGAAGGGGATGAGAGTCATAGACCCGCCAAGTGAGCGGATTTCATCGTCAAGCTGTTCGAGCGCCTTCTTCGATCGAGCGAGGCCGATAACATGATGACCGGCTTTTGCTAGTGCGAGGCTGGCTGCACGTCCAATCCCTTGGGAAGCACCAGTGACGAGGGTAATGCGTTTGTCCATTCGGGCGCCGTAGCGAAGCTTTGCTGACTAGTCCAGCAGGGAAAGCTGTCTCTCTTTGCTGCTTTCATTTTGATCGTGATCGATCAATCGTGTTGGGTAATCCCCTGTGAAGCAGTGATCCGCGAATGCTGGCGTTTCAGCATCATAATCAACACCGATAGCGCGATAGAGGCCGGGTACAGACAGGAAGCCCAAGCTTTCGACTTTCAGGAACTCACGCATTTCCTCGAGCGTGTGGTTCGCTGCCAGGAGTTCAGACCGATCGGCCATATCGATCCCGTAGAAATCTTGATGGGTGATTGGCGGGCTTGCGGACCGGAAATGGATTTCTTTGGCGCCAGCATCGCGCACCATTTGAACGATTTTCCGCGATGTGTTTCCGCGAACGATTGAATCGTCGACGAGCAGGACGCGCTTACCTTCCAAGACCGCTCGGTTTGGCGAGTGTTTTCTCGACACCGCTTTCTGCCGTCCTGTTTGTGTCGGCTGGATAAAGGTCCGACCAACATAGTGAGAGCGAATGATTCCGAGTTGGAACGGCACGCCAGAATGCTCGGAAAAGCCGATCGCTGCGGGTACGCCGGAATCTGGGACCGGGACAACAACATCGATTTCAGCTGGATGTTCAATCGCGAGCTGATGGCCCATTTTGCGTCGCACTTCGTAAACTGATCGTCCTTGAACGACGCTATCGGGGCGCGCGAAATACACATACTCAAACAGGCAGGGGCGTACGGGCCGAGATGGGAATGGGTTGTAAGACTGCATCCCTTCGCTTGTGATGATTACGACTTCACCAGGATCGATCTCCCGGATAAAATCGGCGCCCATCAAATCGAGTGCACAGGTTTCTGAGGCTAGAACGAAAGCGCCGTTGATCTCGCCGAGGACTAGCGGGCGCAGACCAGAGGGGTCACGGGCGCCAATGAGTTTTTTGTTCGTCATCCCGACAAAAGAAAATCCGCCTTCAATTTGGCGGATTGCGTCTAGGAATCGATCTGAAACGGTGTCTTGGTCACTGCGGGCGAGGAGGTGGAGAATGACCTCAGTGTCCATGGTCGATTGGAAAATCGATCCGCGCCGGACGAGTTTCTTTCGCAACGCTCTCGCATTGGTCAGATTACCATTATGCGCAATCGCAAACCCACCCGTATCAAGATCCGCGTAGATCGGTTGAATGTTTCGTATCGCGGGTTTGCCTTGGGTCGAGTAGCGATTGTGTCCGATGCCACTCTTGCCGGGCAAGCGTTTTGTTAGGTCGCCGCCAAAGTTTTCGCCGACGAGACCCATATGTCGTTCGCCGTGGAACTTCTCGCCATCAAATGTTGTGATCCCGCAGGCTTCTTGTCCGCGATGCTGCAAGGCATGCAATCCAAGGGCAACGAGCAGAGAAGCTTGGGGGTGGCCGAATACGCCTACAACGCCGCATTCCTCGCGAGGCTTGTCGTCATCATGGTCAAACAACATTCGACTAACCCTCGCAGTCTGTTCGTGCGCGGATTATTCTGAGCCGCTCTCCGCGTCAAGGTTTGATGTCTGTGAACTGCGCTCCGCAAGCTCAGGCGCACGTTCACCAAGATAGTTCGCCCCCGCTGAAATCAACGGATAAGTCCTTGCTTGAGTTACAAATTCCGGAATTTGATCTTGCTTCAAACCAAGATTGAGAAGGTAGACAAAGAAAATCAGTACGACACCGCCACGTGCAAATCCGAATAGGCCGCCCGCTACACGATCGAGTAGACCGATACCATCGACACCCTGAATCGTTTTCGAAAGATTGGCGCCGAACCAAGCGACAGCAACATAGACACATAAAAAGACCACGACGAAAATAATTGCGTCGGGCAACCAGGCGGGTGAGTCGGAGGGAAGCAAACTGTCGAGCTGGGCTACGAAGAATTTACGTGCAAAGAACGCGGCAGCAATCGCTGCAATAAAGGCGCCGAGGGTTGCGAGTTCTCTCATGAAGCCACGAGCTAGAGCCATAAGCGTAGAGATGATGACGATTACAATCGCCACGGCATCAAAGGCTGTAAGGGCTTCCATCATTGGCCAGCTTCCGGCGCGATCAACTCTACTAAATTAGATAGGCGCTTGATCGGGCTAATCGTCAAGCCTTCAATCGCGGTTGGACTGCCTTCAGGAACATATGCTCGCTCGAAACCAAGGCGCGCAGCCTCCTTCAACCGCTGCTCCATTCTAGCGACCGGCCGTACGGCTCCGGAGAGCGCTACCTCACCAAAAAAGATTGATTTTGCAGGGCCGGGGTTGCCGGAGGCCGAGGTGAGCAATGCGGCTGCGGCAGCCAAATCACCCGCTGGCTCGGTGATCTTGTATCCACCCGCCACAGACAGATAGACGTCCCGTCCGCCAAGCGAGACACCGCATCGCGCCTCCAAAACAGCGAGCAGCATGGCCAATCGATTATTATCCCAGCCAACGATCGATCGACGCGGGGTTCCATAAGCCGAAGGCGCGACCAGTGCTTGCACTTCGGCCAAAACGGGACGGGACCCTTCCATCGCGGCGAAGACTGCGGCTCCACCAGATTCGTCATACTCTGATGAAAGGAACAAGGCAGAAGGTTCGCGCGCGGGTGCCAATCCATATTGGTGCATTTCAAAAATGCCGATCTCGTCGGTTGGACCAAATCGGTTTTTCACGGCGCGGAGAATTCGAAATTGGTGACCGCGTTCGCCTTCGAAATAGAATACAGTGTCGACCATATGCTCGACCACGCGTGGACCAGCGATTTGACCTTCTTTAGTGACATGCCCGACTAGAATGAGCGCAGCGTCTGACTTTTTGGCCCAGCGCGTCAATTCTTGGCCGCAAGCTCGAACTTGGCTCACGCTTCCAGGCGCGGCCTCTAGGCTGTCCGACCACATTGTTTGGATGGAATCGATCACCACGAAGTCGGGTTTCGCTGACTTTAGCGCCGATAAGACTTTCCTAAGATCGGTCTCCGTCGCCAGTTGTACCGGACTGTCTGCAACCTTGAGGCGCTTGGCGCGATCTTGGATTTGCGCTGTCGCTTCTTCGCCCGAGACATAGACCGTGGTGAGTCCGTTGCGAGCGAGGCGCGCCGCGACTTGTAAAAGGAGGGTCGACTTCCCGATCCCGGGATCGCCCCCGATCAGTGTTGCGCTTGATGGAACGATGCCGCCGCCGAACACGCGATCGAGCTCATCCACGCCAAGAACGATGCGCTCTGGCGGCGCATCATTGCCGTCAAGCGCCGTAAACTCAGCTTTGCCGGCGCGTTTGGCGTTAGACTTTGGAGCTTTAAGGCCTCCAGGGGGACCAGAGCTTGCCTCTTCAGTGAGCGTATTCCACTCACCGCACGCATCGCATCTGCCCGACCACTTAGAGTGAACAGCGCCGCAAGATTGGCAAACAAAGTGTGACTTAGCCATGGTTTGATTGGTTAGCGAGGTCCGTTCAAGAACGAAAGGGGAGAGTTACTGTTGTTTGTGTTACATGTGTAGTAACAAAAAGTTCATATTGTTTTTCGATAAAGGTGTGGTATGAGCATTCTCACAGGGAAGAGAGAAAAAACACAAGACCTTCAACAGGAGGAATAAAAATGACTTTTTCCAAGACCCTGACCACCGCCATTATCTCCGCATCAGCTTGTGCCTTGCTTCCTGCAATGGCAGCAACAGAACTCGACCCGCAAGAGAAAAAAATTGAAGTTTCGATCAGCGGGTATGATTTGACCAACGCGGCAGATGCTGCGGAAGTTTTCCAGATGATCAACACAGCCTCTAAGCGCGTTTGCCAAGTTACAGGCGTACGTGAAACGCTTCGCGAGCGCGTTCTCCAGAACAAGTGTCGCGCCGATGCGATAATCAGCGCGGTCGCTTCTATCGATTCTCCTCAGCTCACCGAGATCATGAACACCAAACTCTCGAACTAGTTTTTCGACCTAACTCCAAAGAGGGCGTCGCATTTATTTGCGGCGCCCTCTCGATTTTATGGCGCTGCTGTCGCACTGTGGTCGGCAAGACAGGAGATCTCTGATGAAAATGTTAGAGCAGGGCCGTCCGTGGGAGGACATTCAAAAGGATATGCAGGCACGCGGCGCATCAGATGCGAAATGGCGCGATGGCAGAACTGCAGTTTATGTTTTCAATGCCGGCGAAGAGATCGCGGCCATCCAGAAAGAGGCTTATGCGGCCTTTATGTCAGAGAACGGCCTCGGCCCGCTGGCTTTTCCATCCTTAGCGCAAATGGAGAAAGACGTCGTCTCGATGGGGCTCGGCTTGTTGCACGGCCCAGACGGCAGCACTGGCGCTATGACCTCCGGAGGTACCGACTCGATCACAATGGCGATTAAAACAGCCCGTGATTACGCGAGATCTAATGGCCGCGCCCGTGAACGCGCGAATGTGGTTTTGCCTTTTTCAGCGCATCTCGCTTTTGACAAGGCGGCTCATCTCATGGACGTGGAAATCCGGCGCATCCCAGTTAAGACGGATGGAACCTTTGAAGCTGATGTCCCGGCAATGATCGCAGCTTGTGATGCTGATACGATTATGATCGTAGGGTCCGCGCCGAACTTTCCTCACGGTATAATCGACCCAATTGAAGCTCTGAGTGATGCCGCCTTGGAAAAGGGGCTTTGGTTGCATGTGGATGCTTGCGTGGGCGGATACTTTGCACCTTTCGCCCGAATGAACGGGGTGCCGGTTCCAGCATTCGATTTCGAGCTTCCCGGCGTTCATTCGATGAGTGCGGATCTGCACAAGTATGGATACGCGGCCAAAGGGGCCTCGACCGTCCTTTTCCGTACAGAAGAATTGTTCGCGCATATGCCATTCGATATGAATCAATGGTCAGGGGCGCCGATGAAAACGCCGACTCTGGCGGGCACGCGCCCGGGTGGGGCGATTTCAGCGGCCTGGGCAATCATGAACCATTTGGGAGTGGACGGTTACAAACGCCTTCAAGGGCAAGTTTGCGCAACGCGCGAGCGAGTCGAGGAAGGTGTGAAGCGACTCGGATTTGAGGTGCTCGGAAATCCGATGCTCGGTTTGATCGCATTTCGTCACCCGAAGCATCATGCCTTTGCGATCTATGGCGAGATTTACCGCCGCGGTTGGTTCACATCGGTGACCAAAGAACCGCCGAGTTTGCATTTGATGTTGTCGCCCAAACACGCCGATTTCATTGACGAATATCTGGAAGATCTGGAGGCGAGTGTGAAAGCTGTGGCCGCGGCAGAAGACGAAGAAAAACTCAAAGTCGACGCGCGTTACAGCTGATCTGCAAAAAAACGATTTCGGCATTGGACAAGCGCGAAGAGGGCCGCTAAGAAGCCGCTTCCCTGTTTGGCCTGCCCGGGTAGCTCAGGGGTAGAGCAGCGGATTGAAAATCCGCGTGTCGGTGGTTCAAATCCGCC